>CADBSR010000062.1 GCA_902797385.1 uncultured Lachnospiraceae bacterium | reverse complement strand
GGGCAGATCCGCTACCACCTCCGGATGACGGAGCTCGTCCTTCGGGGCGGCTTTGTGCAGGCGCTTCGCTGCGAGGATACACAAAGCGGGCGCAACGAGCTGATCCCGGCCGATGCCGTGATCCTGGCGCCCGGACACAGCGCCCGGACTCTGATCCGCTCTTTATATACCCAGGGCGTGGCCATGGAAGCCAAGGGCTTTGCCATGGGACTGCGGATCCAGCATCCCCAGCGCCTGATCGACCGGATCCAGTACGGAAAAAACTATGATTTCCTGCCGCCGGCGGATTATAAACTGACAGCCAGGACGAAAGAGGGAAGAGGCGTGTTTTCCTTCTGCATGTGCCCCGGCGGATATGTAGTCAATGCGTCCAGTACGCCGGGCATGCTGTGCGTCAACGGCATGAGCTATGCGGACCGGGCCGGTGAAAATGCCAATTCGGCACTGGTCGTACAGCTGGATCCGAAGGATTTTGGGACGGCCCTGTTTGGCGGAATGGAAGAGCAGGAGCGATTGGAGCGGGCTGCATTCCTGGCAGCAGACGGACGGATCCCGACGCAGAAATGGCAGGATTTTGCCGCGCGGCAGAAGGGGGATCTTTCCGGTGACGTCCGTCCTGTCGTCCGCGGGACCTGCGCCCCGGCCGATTTAAGCAGCCTCCTTCCGTCTGTTCTTACGGAATCGTTAATCGAGGCTATGCCGGCTTTTAACAGAAAGATGCCGGGCTATGCACTGCCGGATGCCCTTCTTTGCGGCGTGGAAAGCCGAACCTCTTCTCCCATTCGCCTCTTGCGAAATGCGCAAAGAGAGAGTAATATAAGCGGGCTGTACCCCTGCGGAGAAGGAGCCGGATATGCCGGCGGGATCACTTCCGCCGCGGTGGACGGCATAAAAACAGCGGAGGCAGTGATCCGGGCTCTTGAATCATGACCGGATGAGCTACTATGACGAAATCACAAAAATCCATTGATCTGACGGAAGGCCCCATCGCCTCGAAACTGATGCAGTTTTTCCTGCCGATCCTGTTCGGGATGCTGCTGCAGCAGCTGTACAATACAGCGGACGCCATCGTTGTGGGCAAGTTTGAGGGGACCTATGCGCTGGGGGCCGTGGGCGGCACCACCGCGGTCCTGATCAACCTGATCGTAGGCTTCGTGGTGGGACTGGCATCCGGCTCTTCGGTGGTCGTTTCGCAGCTCTTTGGATCTCACGATGAACACCGCATGAGCCTGACGGTCCATACGGTCATCTGTTTTTATTTTATTCTGGGGATCGGCCTGAGCATCCTGGGCTACTGCATTACTCCCTGGGCCCTGCGTCAGCTGAACACGCCGGCGCAGATCCTGCCGTTGGCGATCACCTACATGCGGGTCTATTTCATGGGAACCGTTTCGCTTCTGATCTACAATATCGCGTCCGGGATCCTTCGGGCCGTGGGTGATTCGAAACATCCCCTGTACTTCCTGATCGTCTGCTTTTTTCTGAATATCGGTTTTAATCTGCTCTTTGTTGCCGTCCTTCGGATGGGCGTGGCCGGGGTCGCCCTGGGAACAATCCTGTCCGAGCTGGCCAGTGCCGTTTTGTCCATGTGGGTGCTGATAAGGACGCGGGAGAGCTACCGCTTTGACTTTAAGAAGCTTTCGATCCACTGGCCGTCGCTGTTTAGAACGCTCCATATCGGCATCCCGTCCGGGATCCAGTCCAGTATGTATGCGATCTCCAACATGATCATTCAGTCGGCGGTCAACGGGCTGGGGGCTGACGTGGTGGCCGCCTGGACGGCGCAAGGCAAATTGAGTGATGCTTTCTGGGTTTCCACCAATGCCTTCAATATCGCCATCTGTTCTTTTTCGGGACAGTGCTTCGGCGCCGGAAAGTATACTCGCCTGAAGAAGAGCCTGCGGACGGGGCTGGCTTTGAACTGCGGCATGGCGCTGTTCTTCACCTTCCTTCTTTTAGGCTTCGGGCGGCAGCTGCTGCATTTGTTCTCGGATGATCCCGCTGTCATCGAAACGGCGTATCACCTCTGCTGGCTGCTGATGCCGTTTTTCGTGACCTATGCCATCATTGACGTTTTGTCGGGGATCCTGCGCGGTGTCGGGGAGACCTTTACGCCTACCATGATCGTTGTGGTCGGGATCTGCCTGGTCAGAATCCTGTGGATCAGCTTCGTGGTGCCGCACTGGAATACCCTGGACGGCATTACCTGGTCCTATCCGGTTTCCTGGGTCCTCTCCATGATCGCCATGATCATCCTCTACAAGCGATCACGCTGGCTGGAGCACGCCCGGATGCATGCCGTACAGTGAAAAGCATGCCTCAAAAAAAGCATAAAAATGCGGAAAAACAGCTTGCAATCTGCAAAAAAGCATGCTATACTCCATAAGCTGTTTTCGGAAATAACAGCCAATATCGGACAGACTGTAACCCCCGTCTGGTCCTGGAATGAAAGAGGGAACTCATGCAGGAGAATATTCAGCCGAAATACTATCAGGCCAAAGTGACTTGCAACTGCGGCAACGAATTCGTGACCGGCTCCACCAAGCCGGAAATCCACGTGGAGATCTGCTCCAAGTGCCATCCGTTCTACACCGGTCAGCAGAAGGCTGTTGCGGCGCGCGGACGGATTGAACAGTTCAACCGCAAGTACGGCATTAAGAGCAATAATTAGCTTTTACCGAAAAGACAGAAGACTAAGGCCTGGCACGGGTCTTAGTCTTCTGTCTTTTTATGTATCAATAAAGGAGATCATGATGAAATACTGCGGGATCGGCGGACAGGCGCTTATGGAAGGTGTCATGATGCGCAACGGCAGGGACTATGCCTGCGCGGTCCGGAAAACCGACGGAGAGATCGTTTATAAAAAAGGGGAACATACCGGGATCGGCGGCAGTCCCAGACTGCGTCAGATTCCCTTCATCCGGGGACCGTTTGTATTCCTGGATTCCATGAAGCTGGGTCTTACGACCCTGAACTGGTCTTCAAGCTTCTTTATGGAAGAGGAAGAAGACAAGAGCGAGAAGGCAGAAGAAAAGGAGAAGACTGAAAAGAAGTCCTCGGCGGCCGATAACGCCGTGATGGGTGCTTCCATCGTGTTTGCCTTTGCCCTGGCCATCGGCCTCTTTTTGATCCTGCCGACAGCGCTGGTCCGTCTGTTTAAAACCTGGATCAGCAGTCCCGTGTGGATCTCGCTTTTGGAAGGCGTGATCCGCATCGGCATCTTCCTGCTGTACCTGTATCTGATCTCACTCATGAAGGAGATCAAACGCGTCTTCATGTATCACGGAGCGGAGCACAAATGCATCAACTGTATTGAAGCCGGCCTGCCCCTGACCGTGGAAAATGTTCGGAAGAGCACGCGCTATCATAAGCGCTGCGGGACCAGCTTTATCCTGTTTACGCTTCTGGTCAGCATTTTTGTGGGGATCTTCCTGCCGAAAGAGCCGCTGCTGCTGCGGATCGGCTGCAAGCTGCTGGCGCTGCCTGTTGTCATGAGCCTGTCCTATGAGTTTATCCGCCTGGCCGGCAGCACAGACAATAAGATCATCGGCGCGTTAAGCATGCCGGGGCTTTGGCTGCAGCGCCTGACGACGCGCGAACCGTCCGATGATATGATCGAAGTCGGTATGGCTTCCGTGGAAGCGGTATTTGACTGGAAGGACTGGGAGGAAAAGAACTTTTGAAAGAAGGGATCATCCTGAGCGCGGCGGCCGATGAAGGGGCAGCCAAAGAAACCCGTCCGGAGCAGGAAACGTACCGGTCCCTGCTGAAAAAAGGGGCCCTGCGTCTTGAAAAGGCCGGTGTTCCGGATGCCGCCTGGGATGCGTCTTTGCTGCTTGGCTGGGCCGGCGGTCCGGACCGGACACATTTGCCCCTCTTTCAGAATGCGGCAGTATCTGCGCGTGTGCAGGAACGCTTCACGGAAGGGATCAGGCGGCGTGAGAGCCGGATCCCCCTGCAGCAGATCATGGAAAACATCTGCTTTATGGGATTTGACTTTTACGTCAATGAAGACGTGCTGTGTCCCCGGGCGGACACGGAAGTCCTGACGGAACTGGCGCTTACCGTGCTCACCGAAAAGGGGAATCAAAGTCCCCGGATCCTGGACCTTTGCTGCGGAAGCGGGTGTATCGGGATCTCTCTGGCAAGATTACTGCCGCAGGCAAAAGTTTGCTTAAGTGATATTTCTCCCCGGGCACTGGCTGTGGCCAGGATCAATGCAGAGAAAAACGCCGTTTTGGATCAGGTCTGTTTTGCCCAGGGAGACTTAACGGATGCGGTGACGGACGACGGGAAAAAACTAAGGTCAGAAAACGGTGATCTGCCGTTTGACCTGATCTGCTGCAACCCGCCCTATATTCCCTCCCGTGAGATAGAAGGTCTGATGCCGGAGGTACGCGACCATGAACCGCATCTGGCACTGGACGGCGGAGAGGACGGCCTGGATTTTTACCGCCGCCTGGCGAAGGAATTAAGGGGGGCGACCCATATCCTCCTCGAAATCGGCTGTGAACAGGCAGAAGCGGTCCGCCGGATTTTCCATGAAGCCGGGTGGGACCACGTCACCGTTCATCGGGATCTGGCGGGGCTCGACCGGGTCGTCCGGATACAATAACAGGAGCAAAACTATGTTTGAACAATGTGCAGATGTCTGCAAACATTTTGAAGAAATACAGGCGGAACTGGCCAGCCCGGATGTGGCGCTGGATCAGAACCGCTTCCGAAAACTGATGAAAGAACAGAGCGACCTGCAGCCGTTGGTCGATACCTACCGTGACTACATAAAAGCCGGAAAGGATCGGGAAGACGCCCTCTCGCTTCTGGAAGAAGAAAAAGACGAAGAGATGCGGGGCCTTTTAAAGGAAGAGATGAGCGATGCGGAAAACCGGATCGAAAAGCTGGAGCATGAATTGAAGCTCCTCCTGCTTCCGAAGGATCCGAACGATGACCGAAACGTCATGCTGGAGATCCGGGCCGGAGCCGGCGGAGAAGAGGCCGCCCTCTTTGCGGCAGAGCTGTACCGCATGTATCTGCATTATGCGGAGACCCGTCACTGGAAGGTGGAGATGATCTCACTCAGCGAATCGGGACTGGGCGGCTTTAAAGAAGTGGTCGCCATGATCAGCGGGAAGGGCGCCTATTCCCGCATGAAATACGAGAGCGGCGTACACCGCGTCCAGCGCGTCCCGGAAACAGAGTCCGGCGGCCGGATCCACACTTCCACAGCTACGGTCGCGGTCATGCCCGAAGCGGAAGAGGTCGATGTCGTGATCGATCCGAACGATATCCGGATCGACGTCATGCGGGCCTCCGGAAACGGCGGCCAGTGTGTCAATACGACCGACTCGGCCGTCCGCCTGACACACTATCCCACGGGGATCGTGATCTATTCCCAGACAGAGAAATCGCAGCTGCAGAATAAGGAAAAAGCCTTCCGCCTGCTGCGGTCCAAGCTCTATGAACTGGAACTGGAGAAGCTGCAGAGCGCCGAAGCGGCGGCCAGACGCAGCCAGATCGGGACCGGCGACCGTTCGGAAAAGATCCGGACCTACAACTTCCCGCAGAGCCGCGTGACGGATCACCGCATCCATCTGACGCTTTACAAGATCGATTCGATCATGAACGGCGATCTGGACGAACTGTTGGATGCCCTCATCGCGGCGGATCAGGCCGCCAAACTGACGCAGCAGGAAGCCTCGTAGAAGGGAACCGGCCGGCGGCAGGTACAAAAAAAGGACCTTGCGGTCCTTTTGGATGGAAGTGATGGGGCTCGAACCCATGACCTCTCGCGTGTGAGGCGAACGCTCATCCCGACTGAGCTACACTTCCATGCGCAAGGAGTATTATAACATGCTTTCCGGAAATTGCAAGCGGAAAATGCCTATGACTTTGATATTATTTTCTGACAGGAGACAATCATGACCTTACAGGAACAAATGACACAGACAGTGCAGAAGGCTTTTGCCGAATGCGGCTTTGAGGCCTCGTTCGGACGCGTGAATCTTTCCAACCGGCCCGATCTGTGCGAATATCAGTGCAACGGAGCCATGGCCGCGGCCAAACAGGTCCATAAAAACCCCATGGAGATCGCGGAGGCGGTCGCAGCGAGGCTGTCGGAAGATCCTCTTTTTGACAGTGCGCTGGCCGTCCGTCCCGGCTTTATCAATCTGAATGCTTCCGCCGAAGCGGCGGCGAATGCCCTGGAGCAGATCCGGGCGGATGAAAGGCTCGGTGTTCAGCCGATCGGCGGGGGAAAAACCGCGATCCTGGACTACGGCGGCGCCAATGTGGCCAAGCCGCTGCACGTGGGACATCTGCGCAGCGCCATCATCGGCGAGTCGTTGAAGCGTCTGTACCGCTTCATGGGCTATGAGGCCATTGGGGACGTTCATTTAGGTGACTGGGGCCTGCAGATGGGACTGATCATTGAGGCCGTCAAGGATGAGCAACCGGATCTGCCGTATTTTGACGAAAGCTTTACGGGGGCATATCCGGCCGAGGCTCCCTTTACCATTTCCGATCTGGAGACCATTTATCCGGCAGCCAGCGCCCGCGCCAAAAATGATGAGGCTTTTTCTGCCAGAGCCCATGAGGCGACCTTCCGCCTCCAGCAGGGAGACAGAGGCTATACGGCGCTGTTCCAGCATGTATTAAACGTTTCCAAAGCGGACTTAAAGAAAAACTACGATGCCCTGGATGTGCATTTTGAACTCTGGAAAGGGGAAAGCGACGTCCAGCCGTATATTGCGGATATGCTGGCAGGCTTTGAAAAGCAGGGTGTTCTGAAGGAGAGCGAAGGGGCGCGCGTGATCGAAGTCGCCCGTCCGGACGATACTAAAGAGGTCCCTCCCTGCCTGGTGCAGAAATCCGACGGGGCTTACCTCTATGCCACGACCGACCTGGCGACCATTGTGGAGCGTGAAAAGCTGTACCGGCCGGCCGAATACTGCTATATCACGGACAAACGCCAGAACATGCATTTTGAGCAGGTCTTCCGGGCTGCGAAACTGACGCATCTGGTCCCCGAGGAAAGAAGACTGTTCCATCTGGGCTTCGGTACCATGAACGGCAAGGACGGGAAGCCTTTCAAGACCCGGTCCGGCGGCGTTCTGAGGCTGGAATATCTGCTGAAGGATGTCAAAGAGGCGGTCTATGAAAGAATGGCGGAGACAGACCTGCCCGAAGAAGAAAAGCAGCAGACAGCGGCCGTGATCGGCCTGGCGGCGCTGAAATACGGGGACCTTTCCAATCAGGCTACCAAGGACTACGTCTTCGATCTGGAGCGCTTCTCCTCCTTTGAGGGCAATACCGGCCCGTATATCCTGTATACCATCGTCCGGATCCGTTCGATCCTGCGCAAAGCAGCGGAGCAGGGGATCGGGGCAGGAAAGATCCTTCCGGCCGCCGGCCCCGGCGAAAAGGAACTTCAGCTTCAGTTGGGGCGCGTTGCCCAGACCGTTACGGAGGCATTTTCCGAGAAGGCGCCGCATAAGCTCTGCCAGTTCCTGTATGAGCTTTCCAACGATTTCAACGCATTCTACCGGGACAATCATATCCTGAAAGAAGAGGATGCGGCGCGCCAGAGCGCCTGGATTGCGCTGCTGGAGCTGACGGAGCGGGAACTGATCACCCTTTGTCATCTGCTCGGCTTTGATGCCCCGGAGAGAATGTAATGAAGCAAGACCGGGAAAAAACCAATGTCATGCGGGTCCTGGATGCGAAGAAGGTGCCCTATACGGCGCACAGCTATGAACCGGACCCCAGCAAAAGCGGTGAAGAGATCGCGGCGCTGTTGGGAGAGGATCCGGCCTGTGTCTACAAAACCCTGGTGACACAGGGAAAAAGCGGTGCCTTCTACGTCTTCGTGATCCCGGTAGCGGCGGAGCTGGATCTGAAAAAAGCCGCCAAAGCTGCCGGTGAAAAGGCCATTGCCATGATCAGGCAGAAAGATCTGCTCCCCCTGACCGGCTATGTGCACGGCGGGTGTTCGCCGATCGGGATGAAAAAAGCCTTCCCCTCCTTTGTGGACGCCTCCGTTTCGGGGATCGGGAAGATCTTTGTGAGTGCCGGAAGGGTCGGCTTTCAGGTCGAACTGGATCCGCAGGATCTGATCCGGACAGCGCAGCTGCATCCTGCCGATTTGATTTCTTAAAGCATTTTTCGTCAAACAGGACTGCCGGCGGCAGACAGGATGCCGCATCTAGTATGGCATCAGACAAACCAAGCTGAAGGAGGCAGATATGCACGACTTTTTAACACTGGCAAAAGAACGGTATTCGGTCAGGAAGCTTTCGGGGACCGAGGTTCCGCAGGAAAAACTGGAGCGGATCCTGGAAGCAGGACGCATCGCACCGACCGCCCACAACAATCAGCCTATAAAGATCTGGCTTCTGCAGTCAGTCGAAGCGCTGGAAAAGGTAAGAAGTACAGCCTCATTTCCTTTCCTGCAGTCGGCTCCGGCCGTCTTTGTGGTAGGCAGCGAGCCTGCCATCGCCTGGGTCCGGCCCTTTGACGGGAAGAATTTTGCGGATATCGATGCGGCCATTGTGGCGACGCAGATGATGCTGGAGATCCATGATGAGGGACTGGGAACGACCTGGGTCGGTCATTTCGATGCCGACAAACTGAAAGCGCTGTTCCCGGAGATGATCCCCTACAACCTGATCGCTCTCTTCCCGGTCGGCTATCCGACGGAAGAGGCTCATCCGTCCCGGCTCCATGAGGACCGCCGCCCGGAGGAAGAAACCGTAAAGCGTCTTTGATCAAAACCGTTTGACAAAGGAACCGTCAGGTTCCGTTCCGGATAACTTTTCAGATCCCTGACAGCGAAGCTTTCGCCGCCGGGGATTATTTTTCATGAACCGATCTTACGATGAACCGCCCCTTAGGGGAGGGTTTCGCATAAGCGATTTCAAAACAGCCTTTTTCTTTTCTGTACATTGTACTGAAACGGGTTTTATGCTATGATAAGCCCACACAGCTTTCTCGTATTACAAAACAGCCCTGGTGGCAAAGGATCATCCGATAAGGAGGCTAAAAAGACAATGAAAAGCATGAACGGCCCGCGGAACGTGGCCATGATGATGGATCTGTATGAGCTGACGATGGCCAACGGGTACTTCCTGCAGGAGCAGAGCAAGAGAAAAGTGGCGTTTGACGTATTCTACCGCCGCAATCCGGACGGCGCCGGTTTTGCCGTATTTGCCGGCCTGGAGCAGATCCTGGAATACCTTGAAAACATGCACTTTTCTCCGGAAGATGTGGAGTACCTGCGTTCCCTGCATCTGTTTGATGAGCAATTCCTGCAGTATTTGGCGGATTTCAGGTTCCACGGCGACGTTTACGCTTTCCCGGAGGGAACGGTCATGTATCCGGGAGAACCGGTGATCACGGTGATAGCGGATCTGGTGGAAGCGCAGATGATTGAAACCGAGCTGCTGGCTCAGGTCAATCACCAGAGCCTGATCGCGACCAAGGCGAACCGGATCGTGCGTTCCGCGAAGGGACGGGCTGTTTCCGATTTCGGGGCCAGACGGGCGCATAACAACGATGCAGCCATCTATGGGGCGAGAGCCTGCTATATAGGCGGCGTGAACGGAACGGCTACGGTGGCAGCCGGTCAGGACTACGGGATCCCGGTGGGCGGGACCATGGCGCACAGCTGGGTCATGTTCTATCAGGATGAGCTGACGGCGTTCCGCCGCTTTGCGGAGATCTATCCGAACAACTGCATCCTCCTGGTCGACACCTATGACGTTCTGGACAGCGGCGTACCGCATGCCATCCAGGTGTTTCAGGAGATGCGGGAGAAGGGCATTCATTCTTCCAATTACGGGATCCGTCTGGACTCCGGAGACCTGGCATATCTTTCCAGACAGGCCCGCAAAATGCTGGATGAGGCCGGATTCCCGAACGCAAAGATCGTTGTCAGCAACTCGCTGGATGAATTTACCATCCACTCGATCCTGCATCAGGGCGGTTGTATCGATTCTTTCGGCGTAGGCGAGCGGATGATCACCGCGCGTTCCGAACCGGTTTTCGGAGCTGTCTATAAGCTCTGCGCAGTGGAAGAAAATGGCGTCATGAAGCCCCGCATCAAGATCTCCGAAAACATTGAAAAGGTCACAAATCCGGGCTTAAAGAAGGTGTATCGCCTGTACAATGAAGAAGGGCACAGCATCGCGGATCTGCTGGCCAAGCCGGATGAAAAGCCGGAGGATATCGATTTCCTGATCGATCCCATCAAACCCTGGAAGAAACTGCCCACCACCGGTTTGTATTTTAAGGAGATCCAGAAGCTGTTCATGCGGGAAGGCGAGCGGCTGTATCCGACCGAGGACATTCAGGTCGTGAGAGACCGCCTGCGCGCGCAACTGGAGCATGAAGTCTGGCAGGAGGAACAGCGCTTTGAGAACCCGCACCGCCACTATCTGGACATGACCCGGGCGTACTATGATGAAAAGATGAAGCTTCTGGCCGGAGAAACGATCTGACGTTTCCTTTCGGAAAGAACTGAATTTGCCATAAAACAGACAAGAGCTTAAAAGACAGGAAAAGAAGATGGAAGGATTCGAAAAGAAAGAGCCGTTTCAGGCTGAAACAATTCGTGATAATCTGGTGGAAATGATCCGGAGCTTTACGGCCCGCTGCGGGATAAACCGCGTCGTTCTGGGGATCTCTGGCGGAAAAGACAGCTCCGTAGCTGCGGCTTTATGCGCGCGAGCCCTGGGGCCGGATCATGTGTGGGGGATCATGCTGCCCGACAAGGTCCAGCCCGATCTGGCGGATTCGGAAAGGATCTGTGCTTCGCTCGGGATCCATGCCCGGATCGTCAATATCGGGGCTATCCACAGCGCATTAACGGAGGCCATCCGGGAAGGCGCCGGAGAGGATCTGTATCCGGACGGCAAAGGCCTGCCGACTCTTTTTGAGAGCAATGTAAATGTACCGCCGCGACTCCGCATGACTGTGCTGCGCAATATTGCCCAGAGCCTGGGCGCTTTCCTGTGCGGAACCGGCAACCTTTCCGAGTCGACGGTCGGTTACTGCACCAAGGACGGCGATACCAGCTGTGACTTTAACCCCCTGGGACGGCTGACCTCCCGTGAGGTAGTGGCTGTGGGCCTGACGATGCCGGAACTGCCGGCCGAGCTGGTGAACAAAGCGCCGAGCGACGGCCTGTCCGGCAAAACGGATGAGGAAAGGCTGGGTGTGACCTATCTGCAGATCCACAACTGGATCCGCTTAGGCTCTTCGGGTGATGCGGAAGCGGATGCGGTCATTGAAAGAAAATGGCGTGCCAGCGCTCATAAGCGCCGCATGCCGACCGTTCTGGATCCTTTTTCGGGAGAGATTTTATGAAAATCGGTCTGATCGGCGGGACCTTTGATCCGATCCATGTGGGACATTTGCTTTTGGGGGAATGGACCAGAGAACAGTTTGGCCTGGATGAGATCTGGTTTCTTCCGGCCGGCATGCCGTACTTTAAAGAGGGCAAAAAGGTCAGCAGCCGCCTGGACCGCCTGGCCATGACGAAACGGGCCGTTATGGGGATCCCCGCCGCGAAAGTCTCCAGCGTGGAACTGGAGCGGGAGGGACGGACCTATACCTACGAGACCGTAGAGGCATTAAAGCGCCTCTATCCGGAAGATGAATTCACCTTTGTATTCGGGGCGGACTGTCTGGACCAGCTGGACGGATGGCGTTTCCCGGACCGGATCCTGGCCGGATGCCGGATCGTTGCGGCAACCAGGGGCGCAGCCTCGGATCTGACCCTGATGCGGGAAAAGGCACAACAGCTTTCGGCGCGCTTCGGAGGGGAGATCAAGGTCATGGAGTTCCCGGCTCTGGAGATTTCATCCACACTGATCCGTCAGCGTTTTGAAAAAGGCCTTTCGAACCGATTTTTGATCCCGGATGCCGTGGAACAGTATGCGCTGAAGCAGAAGCTGTACCAATCTGAACAGGGCATTCCGAACGAGGACAGGACTCACCGGATGGAGGAAAAAGCGAAGCCGCGCGCCGTCATTTTTGATATGGACGGAACGCTTCTGGATACGGAACGCCTCTTTGTGGACATCTGGATGGACCTGGATGATAATCCTTCCCCGAAACTGGAACAGGTCCTGTACGATGTGATCGGGACGAATGCGGTTCATACCAAAGCGCACTTTCTGGAAGTTCTGGGAGAGGATTATCCTTATGATGAGATCCGGGCACGTCTGGCCCGAATCGTTACCGGCGTGTGGGAGGCGGGAGCCCTTCCGGTCAAGGCCGGCGCCAGGGCCTGTCTTGAAACCCTGTATGCATCCGGCTACAGACTGGGCCTGGCTTCGTCTACGGCGCGATCGATTGTGGAAGCAGAACTGAAATCGGTCGGACTCTTTGACTTTTTTGACATAATCGTCTGCGGAGACGATATAAAAGCCAGCAAACCGGATCCGGAGATCTTCCTCAAAACTGCCGCCCTGCTGGAAACTGCGCCTGGAAACTGCCTTGTAGTGGAAGATTCCTTTAACGGGATCCGGGCGGCCAAAGCCGCCGGTATGAGACCTCTCATGGTTCCGGACTTAAAAGCACCCGATGAGGAGATGAGAGAGCTCTCCGAGTGGATCTGCGGGGATCTTAAAGAAGCCCTGGCGGTGATCCGCTCGCTGGAGGAAGCGGAAGAGAAGGGGAAGCGCTTTTAAAGGCTGACAGAAAACACTGCTTTCAAAACCCGCGGAAACAGGCCGCTGAAAAAGGAGCCGGCAGCACGCTTGCTGTCAGCTCCTTTTCGGCGTCATGAAGATCTTCATTCCAGGCTTTTCAGGATGTTTTCTTATTCCTCATAGCGGATAAAGAGGGTAAAGACCGGACCGCCATTCCGGGTCCCCTGTACAGAATACTGATCCCCTTCCTGACCGATCTCCAGCTCCATGCTTTCATCCAGGCGCAGCTCGTGCGTAAATTCAATGACCATGTCACGCGGTTCTTTCCCGAGGCGGGCGGCCTCAAGATGGTTTTCCGAAATTTCCACATAGCGGGTATTGTTCATGTGACCGACCACGTCAATGAAGCTGTACGGAACCGTAAACACCGCTTTCCGGATCTCGGGCAGAAGCTTTTTTGGCAGACGCGGCAGCGGCATCAAGGGCTCCTTTTCGGGAATCGGCATGTCCAGACCGTAAGAACCCGGCTGTATCATGACGCGGCTGGTCTTGTTCATAATAACCCAGAGAAAGCAGGAACGGACTAAAGACCGGCCGTCCTGATCCAGGATCTCCATATAGCGGGGAAACAGGCCGTGCATTCCCTTGCCGGGCCATGTCACAAAATGCAGGACATCATCCTGTACCGGCATTCGCGTGATCTCAAGCTTTTCCCGGACAACGACCCAGGACAGGTTATCTTTTCCCAGGATCTCGGCTCCAAGCCCGAGGATTTCAGCGTGGAGGCCGGAGACCTGCTGGATCAGTTCGAGGAGTCTCGCAGGGCGCATTTTTCCGTACATGTTCAGATCGGTCGTTTCAACAGGATAGTCTCGGGTATAGATCAGTTCCATGGGTTCTCCTTCAGGCAGCGTGATGGACGATACAGGCTTTAAAACAGAAGAGGGGCTGCCGCCAGGCAGCCCCGAGTGAATGAAAGTGAAAACAGTTTAGGCTTCTTCTTCCACGACAGGGGAATCCGGCGCATTGCGGCGGATGGATTCGATGCCGTTCAGGCAGCTGGCCTTGGCCTTGTAGCTTTCACCGGTCGCGACGATCTCGCCGTTGCGGGCTTTTAAGCGGAAACGGAATTCACCGGCCTTGTCCTTATACACTTCGAACTTCGGATTGGTTACCTGTTCAAAGTTCTCAACGGTCTGGTCCTCCAACTTGGCATCAACAGCGATCTTGCGGACGCTCTCGATCCCGTTTCTGCAGGCAGATTCGGACGTATAGGTCTCACTGGTTGCAATGACTTCACCGTTGCCGGCCTTCAGGTTGAAACGAAAACCACCGTTTTTGGTAGGTCCAATAACGAATTTTCCCATAGTTACGCACTCCTTTGCTGGTGGTAATATTTGAGTTTAATATACCACGACCTTATGCTTATTGCAAGCGCTTTTGCTCATTTTCTTCGGGCAATTGGTCCGTTGACTTAAAAATCGAACCTGTAAGGCACTGTCAGCGGTTCTCTGCCTACGATTCCGGCTGTAAAATGACGCTTGTTTTGGGCGAGATCGTTATCATATCGCCTTCGAGGCGTGCGTAGGTATCCCCGGCTGCTCCGATCACAGCGCCGATCTGTCCGAAGCGGATCTCGGCAGACAGATCCTTGACATTCAGGCTGATCTCGTCCTGCGTCGGATTGTGCAGCACACAGACCGTACTGCCTTCATAGGAGGCAATGAAGCCGCCCGCTTTTCCGCTCACGGAAAGAGGGGTAAAGCTGCCCCGGGCAATGGCCGGGTACGCGCGGCGGATCATGAGGAGCCGTTTGTAATAATTGTACAGACTGGACTCATCGCCCACCTGCTCGGAAACAGGGGCCGCCGTCTGAGAAGCCTGACTGTAGGTGGAACCGACAGGATTCTTGATCTTGTCGCTGTCACCCCAGAGCATGGCGAGGCGCCGGTTCGCATCGGTCTGGGCACTGCCGCGGGATCCTTTCATGCCGAGTTCTTCGCCGTAATAGATGAACGGAGAGCCCGGGGCCAGAAGATACAGATTGGCAGCCATCTGCATGTTGCCGCTGTCTGCCGTCAGATACCCTGCCGCCCGGTCTGTATCGTGATTGGCAATGAAAAGGTGCAGAAGGGAGTCCTCGCGATCCGTTCGGATCGTTTTAAGATATTTGTCAAGATAGGTCATGAGGCCGCCCACGGTGCCGCCTTTGGCAATGGCTGCGATCCGGCCTTCCGCCTGGGCTGTTGTGAAATTGAAGCAGTCGACCGCTTTGAAGAAGGCATCCGTAACACTGTCGGAATCCCAGACTTCCGCAATGGCGTAAATATCCGGCTTGATTTTCTTTAACTCATCCATATACCAGACCCAGAACGAGACGTTTTCGTTCGTGTCGCCGAAATAAGGGTATTTGGCGGCATCGAAGCGGAATCCGTCCACGCCCAGATCCAGGTAGTATTTCGCAACCTCCAGCAGCGCTTCCCGGACAGCCTCGCTGTCAAAATTAAGCTCCGGCATATCTTCGGAGAAATTGCATTCATAGTAGATATCTGTGTTGCGGACCGCGGAAAAATGACGGCCGGCGGGCGGTGTTTCTCCCTGGGTGTAGTAGCTGTAAAAATCGTAGTAGGGGTCTTCTTTATCCCCTTTTTCATGTGCCTGACGGAAAGACGTGAACCAGCTGTTGTTGCGGCCGGTATGGTTGAGCGGCAGGTCCAGAATGATCTTGACGCCGCGCGTATGGCACAGATCGATCAGATCCTTCAGGTCCGCCATGGAGCCGAAACTGCTGTCGATATTGTAATAGTTTGTGATATCGTATTTGTGATAGCTGGGCGACTGGAAGACGGGGGTCAGCCAGATCCCTTCGATGCCGAGACTTTTGCCGGAGTCGGGATTGCCGTCATTGAGGTAGTCCATGCGGTTCATGATCCCCTTCAGATCCCCGATGCCGTCCCCGTTCGAGTCTGAAAAAGAGCCGACGAAGATCTCGTAAAAAACGACGGCATTGTCCTGAACGGATACGGATTTGGCCACGTCGTCAATGATGACTTCCCCCGATGCATCCGTCTGGTATTTTTTCTCCGGCTCGGGTGCCGTCGTCTCGGGCGTGGCAGTCGTCTCGGCCGCCGTCGTATCAACCGCCGAGGTATTCGGAGTATCTTTCTGGCAGGCGCCAAGAAGAGTCAGTGTCATAAGCAGGATCCATTTCATCACGGTTTGTTTTTTCATGCTTCACTCCTTATACAATACGGTTTTCATCCTGCCCCGCAAGATAGGCCGAAAGGTTCCGGACCAGTGCATCCATTAAGCGCTGTCTGGATTCTGCGGAAGCCCATCCCATATGCGGCGTCAAAATGACATTGGGCAAATCGCGGATCCTGGAAAACGGGTGCTCTTCGGGGAAGGGCTCCGGGGCAAAGACGTCACAGCCGAATCCGCCGAGTTCCTTGTTCAAAAGGGCATCGACAACGGCCGTCTCATCCAGGATCTGCCCCCGGGCGACGTTGATCAAAATCGCGGAAGGCTTGACCAATTTCAGCCGCTCCCGGGAGATCAGGCCCCGGGTCGCTTCATTTAACGGAACATGCAGGCTTATGATATCGGAGCGGGAGAGCAGTTCGTCCAGCGGAACGGTCTGGTACCGTTCGGAAGGACGGCGCTGCCAGGTGATGACTTCACAGCCAAGGGCTTCGGCCACGGCGGCAACCTTGCTGCCGATGGTGCCTGCGCCGACGATCCCCCAGGTCTTTTTATCAAGTTCGTTCCAGACCGGCTCTACCCGGGTAAAGAGACCGGAACGAGAATAGCTGCCGTCGGCACAGTAAGAGCGGTAGGCCTCGAGCCTGGTGGACAAACTGAGGGCCATGGCCAGTGTCAGCTGTGCGACAGAGGCGGTTGAATAAGCTTTGACATTGGCGACGGCAATTCCTTTGGACCGGCAGAAGGCAGTATCGATATTGTCAAAACCGGTTGCCGCTTCCAGGATCAGACGAAGCTTCTGGCAGTGCCCAAGCGCCTCTTCGGTCAGACGGCATTTGTTTGTTACGACCACGTCGGCATCCGCGATGCGGGGACCGATCTCATCCGGCCGGGAGAGCGGATAGATGCTCAGATCTCCAAACGCTTTGAACTTGTCCCAGGAAATGTCATTTCCCAGTGTTGAAGCATCCAGAATCACGATTTTCATGGAGATGACCTCCCTATCTTCTGATTATGAATCTATTATACATGATTTTCGCCTGCTTGCGCAAAATTATTTTCATGTCTGAGGGGAGATTGGTGGGGATCCGGTGCCTGGACGGACGACGCTTCGAGGCGAAGGGAAAGACGGAGCAATTTTCACAAATTTCTCACAAAAAAAATCAAAAAAAAGCGAAAAATCAGTTGACAGAGCGGGCAAGGGGTGGTATCTTATACCCAGATGTTAGCACTCCAAGCTACTGAGTGCTAACAGAAAAGGAAGAGCTTATGGAACTGGACAGCAGAAAAAAAGCAATTCTATATGCCATCATTGAGAATTATCAGGAGACCGGTGAACCGGTCGGGTCCCGTACCATTTCCAAACTGGACAATCTGAAATTCTCCCCGGCCACGATCCGGAACGAGATGGCAGATCTGGAGGAGATGGGGCTGATCGTTCAGCCGCACACTTCTGCCGGACGGATCCCGACCGATAAGGGCTATCGTCTGTATGTGGACCGGATGCTGGAAGAGCAGAAGGCCAGAAACAGCGAGCTGCCGGCCCTTCCCATGAATGATCTGTTAAGCCGCCGGATCGACCGTGTGGAAGAGCTCCTGGTCAAGATGGCACAGATCCTCGCCACCAATACGAACTACACGACCATGGTGACCGGGCCGCATTACCGCAAGAACAAGCTGAAATTCCTGCAGCTGTCCAGCCTGGAAGAAGAAAAGCTTCTGGTCGTGGTCGTTCTGGAAGGCAATATCGTGAAGAACCATATCCTGACGATCGATGAGAAGCCGGATCCGCAGGAACTGCTGAACCTCAGTTTCCTTCTGAACAACAAGCTGAACGGCCTGAGCCTGGAGGATATCAATCTGGGCCTGATCAGCGCTCTGAAGGAGGAAGCCGGCAATTTCAGCGATCTGGTGTCCCGGATCCTTGACGCGGTGGCCGAGACCTTTGCGCAGGATGAATCGTATCCGATCTATACGAGCGGCGCGCCGAACATCTTCCGGTATCCGGAACTGACCGGCGGCGACAGAGCCAGCGAGCTCATCAGTACCCTGGAAGAAAAGAAGGAGCTGGGAACCGCCATCGGCCAGCTTTCCGAAGGCGGGAGCAAGCAGGATATACAGGTCTTCATCGGCGACGAAGTTCCGGTGGACTCCATGAAGGACTGCAGTGTGGTCACCGCAACCTATTCACTGGGCGAAGGCGTTCAGGGAAAGATCGGGATCATCGGACCGAAGCGAATGAATTACCAGAAGGTCGTGGATACCTTAAAGGATACCATGAACCAGCTGGACAAAGTATTTACGAAACCGGAGGAATAACCCTTGGAAGAAAACAATAAAAAGGAAACGGCCGTTCCGGAGGAAGAAACAGAAACGGTAACAGCAAACGGGGAACCGGAAGCTGATCGTGTACAGGAAGAAGAAAGCCCTGAAGCTAAGGAAGAAACGGCGAAGGACCAGGAAAAAGAAGCCCCGCAGCCGGAAAAGCCTGAAAAAGAAAAGAAGAAGTTCTTCGGAAAATCCGACAAGAACGAAAAAGCGTTAAAGGAAGCGCAGGCAAAGTTAAGCGAGGCGCAGGACCGCATCCAGCGTCAGATGGCAGAGTTTGACAACTTCCGCAAGCGGACCGAGAAAGAAAAAGCAGCCTCGTTTGATATGGGCGCCCGCAATGTGATCGAAAAGCTGCTGCCGGTCGTGGACAGTTTTGAACGCGGTCTGGGCAGTCTGGACGAAGAGAAAAAGGCGGAACCGTTTGCCGCCGGCATGGATCTGGTCTACAAGCAGTTAAAGAAGATGCTGGACGATCTGGGCGTTGAACCCATCGAAGCCGTCGGAAAGCCCTTTGACGCAAAACTGCACAACGCCGTGATGCATGTGGAGGATGAAGAACAAGAGGACAACATAGTGGTTGAGGAGTTCCAGAAAGGATACACCTTCCACGGAAGCGTCATCCGCTACAGCATGGTAAAGGTAGCCAACTAAAGCCAGTCCCGCACCGCACGGGAAGCCCTGCGGCGGTGCGACACAATAAAGACAACAACATCATTACTGAATAGAGGAGGAACATACAATGAGTAAAATTATCGGTATC
>CADBSR010000061.1 GCA_902797385.1 uncultured Lachnospiraceae bacterium | reverse complement strand
GCCGGATTTACTGTTGCGGCGACGGAGACGGACGGTGTGGTGAGAGGTGCGGTCGTGAACCGTTCCGGTGCAATACTTCCCACGACGGGAGGCGAAGGCGCCGGGCGGTACTATGCGGCGGGACTTCTGCTGATGCTTTGCGGAGCCGTGATGCTTCTGTATGGCAGGCGAAGGAAACACTGCAGTCACGGTTAAAACAAAAATGACGTACAATATGAAGGGGGTCGGGCCTGCCAGCGCGGGTCAGACCTCTTTCAAACGAGGTGAAGCGATAGAGAATGGACATCGAAATCAGGACCTTGAACGAAGAAGAGACTTATACGATCTACTGTCAGCATCTGAAGAAGGATTTTCCTGAGGCGGAGACAAAGCCTTTCCCGATTCTCCGAAAGGGAATCAGAGAAGGCTATTATGATGCATACGGCGCCTATATGTGCGGAGAACTTGTCGGCTATGCCTTTTTCGTAAAGGCGGTAAGGGACGGGCAGATCTATGCACTTCTGGATTATTTCGCTGTCGTGAAAGAGAAAAGGAACAGCGGGATCGGAACGGAAATCCTCAAAAAGCTTACACCGGAAAAGCTGCATTTCGGTTTTATCATCATTGAAAGCGAGAGTTTCACGGAAGCCGATGAGGAAGAGGTCAGACGTCAGAGAGCGCGCAGAATCCGTTTCTATGAGAGGTCGGGGGCCGTCCGCACGGAACTGACCGGCCGGGTCAACGGAGTCGACTATGAGATCCTGCTGCTTGAGAGCGGGGACTATTCAATGAAGACGGATAAGGAGAAGACGGCTGAATTGATCTGTTCTGTCTATATGGAGTTTTATGATTTTCTGTGGCTTCCGACGCCGCCGTCTTCTGTCTGCCGGATTGAATAAAGGAGTTGCCCGGAAAGACTAATGGACTCAGACATGAAATATATGAAGCAGCGGGAAATACCGGAAAAAGACAAGAAGGATTCGTCCCGCGAAACCGAAGGTATGGATCCCGTATGCCGGCCTGGGACTGGTGGCCATGGTGATCGGAGCCTCCCTTTTCCAACTCGGAATTATGAAATGCGGCGGCGTAAAATCCTCCATGCTGAGCACGGTTGAACCGGTAACGGGCGTCCTGATCGGCGCGCTCATTTTCCGGGAAACGATCACTGTACAGTCGCTGACCGGAATCATTCTGATTCTGCTGTCGGTGGTGCTGCTGACGCTGGGAGATCATAAAAAGGGATAAAAAAAGAACGGGGGCTGTATTTTCACAACTCCCGTTTTGCACGTCTGCGGAATGTCAGGCTTTGCCGCCATGCGCTTCCGCGTCCGCTTCTTCCATTTCCTTGTACATGCTGGCGAGCCCTTTTGCGTCGTCCGGCGTGAAATCCTCACAGAAATCCGTGTCGAGGAAAGCTTTTACCATGCGGCAGGCGAGGTCATGTGCCACAATATTGCCGCCCAGAGACAGCACGTTGCAGTTGGTAATGGACCTGGCGAGCTTCGCCGTGTGAAGCGATTCGCAGAGGCCGCAGTAGACGCCCTGATACCTGTTGGCAACCAGATTGACGCCCATACCGGAGCCGCACATGACAATGCCGAATTCGTATTTTCCTTCCGAAACCGCTTTTCCAACGATGGAACCGGCTTCGATATATGTGAGACCGTCGGTCTTTGTTGCGTCCTCAAACGCGTACCCTTCCTTTGCGAGGAACTCAGTGACTGCGTCTTTGAGGTGAATAGCGGATGCTTCGGCACAGACGATGACTTTTTTCATGGTAAATGCAGTCTCCTTTCGTTGATGCATGCCCGGCGGACCCGGGGAAATAAGTGTTTCGTTACTATCATTATAATGGCATTTATTTCAATTCCGCAATTGTGAAAGCGCCGGCCAGACTATAAAATGATAAGAGATGTTTGATCGCATTAACGGACAGGAAACGGGTTAAGATAATGGAAACACTTGTATTAAAGAAACGGGACGGGAACATGGTATCCTGTGTGGCGGAGATACCGGATCCCGTAAAAGGAATCGTAATCGCCATACATGGCTTTTCCAGCAGCAAAGAGTGTCCGACGTATCAGGTTCTCCTTGAAAAGCTGCCGCCGGCCGGACTGGGCATGATCGGGATCGATCTTCCGGGCCATGGAAGAGCGGAGTCTTACCGGGAGACGCTGAGGCTTGAAGGGTGCATGAACAGCATTGCGGCAGCGGAAGAGTATATCCGGAGCTTTTACCCGGATAAGCCCGTGTATTATTTTGCATCGAGCTTTGGGGCCTATGTGACTGGGCTCTATATCAGCACCAGGGAGCACGCTGGAAGGAAGGCGTTTTTCAGAAGCGCAGCCGTCAATATGCCGTCCCTGTTCATAAAAGAAAACCCGGATGAGGAAGAGCGGGAAAAGCTCCGTCAGTTGGAGACGGAAGGGTATTACTGGCACAGTCTGGACGATCAGCACCAGCCGGTCAGGATTACGCGGGAGCTCTACGGGGATCTGGAAGAAAATGATCTCTTTCAGATCTTTGATCCGGACCGTTTCGGTCATAACGAAATCTATATGGCACACGGGGCGGAGGATACGGTGATTGATCCAGGAAAGGCGGAAGAGTTTGCGCGGAAGTACAGGCTGCCGATGCGGTTCTTTGAACACGAGGGACATTCGCTCGGGAATGCACCGGAAACGCCGGGGCTTGTGGCGGATCTGGCGGTGTCGTTTTATATGTGTTGAAGTGAAAGAGGGGGCTTGCCCCTTTTTGCTTACGAAAGACTTGTTTGACACTATAATGATAAAATGTTACTCTATTTGTAGAGGAGTTACAAAAAAATGGCCTGTTCGCAGAAAGGAGATGTGAAAAATGGATAGATTTTTTCATTTGAGCGAGCATGGAACGACCGTCCGTACAGAGTTGATTGCGGGTACGACTACATTTCTGGCGATGGCTTATATTCTCGCCGTGAACCCCAACATCCTTGGAACGGTTATGGATGCAAACGGAGTTTTTGTGGCTACTGCGGTCGCATCGGCGATTGCGACATTCATCATGGGCCTCTGGGCAAATTATCCCATCGCCCTCTCAGCAGGTCTCGGGCTGAATGCATACTTTGCATACACGGTCTGTATCGGCGAGCTGAATCAGTTTGCGGATCCGGCCAACCCCAATACGGCGGTTCCCAACGCCTGGATGATCTGCCTCACGGCTGTCTTTGTTGAAGGTGTCATTTTCATGGCGCTTTCCATCTTCAAGGTCCGCGAAAAGCTGGTCAACGGCATTCCGGCCAATCTGAAGCTCGGCATTACCTGCGGTATCGGCCTCTTTATTGCCTTTATCGGAATGCAGGGCGCAAACATGATCATTGCGGACTCCGCGACGATCGTCGGCCTCGGCAGCTTCAGGGATCCCGCGATGGTACTGGCGCTTGTAGGCCTTATTATCATCGTCGTTCTCGCTCATTATCAGGTGAAGGGCGCGGTGCTGATCGGCATTATCGCCACATGGATTCTGGGAATGCTCGCCGAAAAGATGGGCTGGTATGTGGTTGACGTCGAAGCCGGCGTCTACAGTGTATTCCCCGCGAAGATCCTGAGTCTTGATTTCAGCGGTATCCGGAATACGGCCTTTAAGTTTGATTTTGCATGGGCCGGCTCACATCTGATCCAGTTTATCGCGATTATCGTATCCTTCCTGTACGTGGATCTTTTTGACACGGTCGGAACGGTCGTCGGCGTGGCTTCCAAGGCAAATCTGCTGGATGAAAAAGGGGAGCTTCCGAGAGCGGGCCGCGTGCTGATGGCGGACGCGATCGGTACGACTGTGGGCGCCTGCCTCGGTACTTCGACAGTCACATCCTTCGTGGAATCTTCCGCAGGCGTGGCTGAAGGCGGAAGAACCGGCCTCACTGCCGTGACGACAGGCTTCTGGTTCCTGCTGGCGCTGGTTTTCAGCCCTGTTTTCCTGGCGATTCCCTCATTCGCTACGGCGCCTGCCCTGATTTACGTCGGGATGCTGATGGTGGCTGCCGTAAAGAATATGAATTTTGAAGGAGATATCGCTGATACGGTCGGCGGGTACATGGCGATTGTCATGATGCCTCTGTCATATTCCATCGCGACCGGCATCATGTTTGCGATGCTCTCATGGGTGATCGTAAAGGTTCTCACGGGCAAGATCAAAGATGTGTCCCCGATCATGTGGGTGGTGTTTGTGATCTTCCTTGCGAGAATTGCGGCGCTGGTGGCGAACTTTTCGTAAAGAAAAGAGTATCGGGGACGGTTCTCACTGACTCATTCAGGGAGTATTCTTGACTCATTCAGGAGTATGATTCTTCTTATTGACACTATGTAGGTATTTTACAACCAGCGCGTTCATTGCATTCAGAATGCCATGCATGAACAGCGCTGGTTTTTGTTGAGCATTTCAGTCACTACAGATCAAGGTTTTTAGCCGATAATGGAACAATTGTCTTTTTTGCCGGCGGTTGTATGATGAGCAAAATAGATGAGAGTGACGATGCAATCCGAGGCGAACAGCAGCCTGGTCAGCACGGAAGAGCCTGCCTTAGCAGGCAACTCAAAAAAATACCGGCGGAAGTCCGGCATTATGGAGAAGTATTTATATGTTTCAGTTATTATGGCCGCTCGCACTGGCTATTTTCTCTAATGTGATCTATCAGATCTGCGCAAAATCGGTTCCGGGAGGTATGAACCCGTTTGCATCCCTTACCATTACCTACGTGGTCGGGGCCATTGCATCCGTGATTCTGTATTTTGTGCTGGTGAAGGATATACATATCGTTCGGGAGTGGGGAAAAACAAACTGGGCTCCGGTCGTGCTGGGAATTGTGATTGTCGGCTTGGAGGTTGGCAATATCTACGCTTATAAAGCAGGATGGCAGATCAGTCTGTCACAGATCGTGCAGTCGTCGATACTGGCAGTAATTTTGATTTTTGTCGGATATCTGCTGTATCATGAGGCGTGTAAACGTCAATGAAAAAGTTTACCACTCGCTACTGAATTAGTTGACCACCCCGCCAGCGAATAAGTTTACCATTTTCAGACGTTTCGCTATTGAAAAAGTTGACCAGCAGCGCTATTGAAAAAGTTGACCACCTGCGCTACTGAAAAAGTTGACCGGTTGCTATTGAAAAAGTTGACCACTTTGTTTCTGATAATGGGGAACGCTGTGGAAGCATTCCCCAAACATTTAACCTGGCTGTTTAAAGGACATAACTGGGAAAAGGAAGATCCTTTTTTGAATCCAGATGAGCGTTTTCCCGGAAAAAGCGGAAATCTTCCTCCAGTTCTCTATACTTGACGAAATCGTACAGGTATTTAAGCTCTGCCAGGTACTGATCCAGATCTGTTTCAAGATCACGGATATGATCACAGGCCTCTTCCAGATTGGCCTTCGTGTTTATATATAACAGATGTTCCTTGATAACTGTATCACTTACGGCCATGACGGTCTTCCTCCTTTCGCGGCTTGCGGACGACGGCTGCGTGTTCATCCCGATAGGGCTTTTCAGAGTTCATGTTCAGTACATGAGATTTGAATGTGAGCCTTCCGACCAGAGCAGATATCATTGTCTTGTTATCAAACATTGTCACCCATTCCGAAAACTTCAGGTTGGTCGATACGATAACGCTCTGCCTCTCCGCCCGGTCAGAGATCACTTTGAACAACAGCTCGGACTGGTGAAGGTTGAAGGTGAGATAGCTCAGCTCGTCGATGATGAGCAGGTCCGCCGATGAGATCTGTTTTTCCAGCCGGATCAGGCTGTGGTTATCCTGTGCCTCGATCAGGGCATTAGCGAGATTGGCGGCTGTAAAGAACCGGACCTTCATTCCCAGATTGCAGGCCCTGATGCCAAGTGCAATGGAAAGATGTGTTTTCCCGGTCCCCGGGTTGCCGATCATCACGATGTTCCGGCGCTCCTTTATGAACTCACAAGAAGCCAGTTCTTTGAGATATGCTTTTTCGACATGCTCAAATCGATCCAGATCCAGCTCATCGAAAGTCTTGATGTATGGGAACTTCGCGGCTTTTACCGCCCGCTTCTTTGCTCCTTCCTGACGGGAATCGTGTTCCCGCTTCATCATCTCGATCAGGAAGTCTGCATACCCGGAATCGTCATCCATCTGACGGATCACATCATCGCACTGGCGGAAAGTCGGGAGCTTTAAGAACTTTGCGTAGAGGTCCAAAGTCTGTTGCTTTAATACATCCATCAGCCCACCCCGCATTTCTCATCGATCCGTTTCAAATCCGTCGACATAATGCCGATCTCATTGCTGAAGTAGACGATGCTGGTCTCGACCGGCTCATGCAGCTGGCTGCGAACCATGTCGACTGTTGGAATGACGCCTTTGGGCATGGAATCCCGAATGGAAAGGATCTTTTCTTCCCCATAGTCCACGCACAGCCGGAGGAGTTTTACCATTTCAGTGTTGCCCCCAGGAAGAAGTTTTCCCCATTCAAGAAGTTCTTGTGTGACGGTCTCCCTGACAGGCCTGGCCTGGAATACACACCGCGGTTTCCGCTCGATCAGATCGATATAGTGCTCAAGACGGAACTGAGTTTTTCCTGTTCCGTAGGAACGGTCATAGGTAGCGATCAGTTCCCCGCCGTGCATGATGTGTACTTCATTGGCAAAGCCTTTCACTGTCACCGTCTTACGCAGATACCGGACAGGAACGGAATAGTTGTTCTTATCGAAACGGACCGTAGAATAGTCTCCGACATTCGGCGTTGCCTTTCTGCTCGTATCATAGCGGAAAGAAGGAATAGCATGCAGAAAACGGACTTCTTCCGTATAGGCCTGCGCGACTGTATGTGTACGGGATTCGACTTTATGGGTTTCCCGATACACCCGGCAGGCCTTGAGGAGCTGATGATTCAGTTCGTTGATATCGCGGACCCTGGGCACAGGAACCATGAAGTTCCTCCTGGCATAGCCCACGAGATTCTCGACAAG
>CADBSR010000060.1 GCA_902797385.1 uncultured Lachnospiraceae bacterium | reverse complement strand
TCCTCCGGGCAGGTTGCTATGGTACACAGCCTGAAATACGACTATTATAAGTTCCCCGGCGGCGGAATCAGAGACGGTGAAAACCCGGTAGATGCCATGATCAGGGAAACCATGGGTCCAAGGATCCTGTCATGCTGGAGCGTGAGGCAAGGGTCCTCGAGATGCTGATCTCTGAAGGATTATTCGGAGAGGAACGATGAAGCTGTATACATGAATCAGGGTAAAAGACGCGCAGCTTGCACGAAGTGCGATTTCTGAGTTTGGGATATGTTCCCAACGAGCCGGTGCAGAAAGGAGCGGCAGATCATGAAGAATGGCTGCATTGCAATTGGTAAGACGGACATGTACTATGTTTCCTTTGGCACCGGCGAAAAGAAGCTGGTCGTCCTGCCGGGCCTGTCAGACGGCCTGGCGACTGTCAAGGGAAAAGCGTTGATTCTGGCCTCTCCTTACAGGAGATCCTTCCGGGACTATACCGTGTTCATGTTCAGCCGGAAAAACGATATGCCTGAGGGCTATTCGATCAGGGATATGGCAAATGACCAGATACGGGTCATGAAGGACCTCGGGATCAGGAAAGCATACGTCTTGGGTGTTTCTCAGGGAGGGATGATCGCACAGTATATGGCGATCGATCATCCGGAAACGGTGACAAAGCTGATCCTTGCCGTCACAGCTCCGAGCGCGAACAAAGTTGTACAGGAAAATGTCTCCGGCTGGATCGGGATGGTGAAGCGAGGGGATCATACCGCACTCATGGTCGATACTGCGGAAAAGATGTATTCAGAAAAGTACCTTCGGAGGAATCGAAAGTACTTCTCTCTCCTTGCCGGGTTAACCAAGCCCCGGAACTATGATCGGTTTCTGAGAAATGCTCATGCAATTCTGGATTTTGACTGCCGCAGTCAACTGCGCGAGATCCGTTGTCCCACACTGATTATTGCCGGCAGTGATGATCATACCGTGGGGAATGACGCTGCCAATGAACTCGCCGGATCGATCGCCGGCAGTGAGCTGTATGTATACGAGGGTCTCGGCCATGGAGCGTTTGAAGAGGCTAAAGATTTCTATAATCGAATTCACGCGTTTTGTGAACGATAGATCACGCCGGACACAACGCAGATGCTTTGAAACACCTGGAAACACGGGTATGAGCAGAAGGAAGGACTCAGATGCAGTTTCATAAAATCATTACACTGAAGGACGGAAGAACGTGCACCCTGCGAAACGGAACAGAGCAGGACGGGCTGGCCTTGCTGGAGATCTACCAGCTTACGCATGCACAGACAGACTATCTGCTCTCCTATCCGGACGAATCCACTTTGACTGCCGAGCAGGAAGCACAGTTTTTGAAGGAAAAATTGGAAAGTGAAAATGAAATCCAGCTTCTGGCAGTCATAGGCGGGATCGTTGTTGCTTCAGCCGGAGTCGGCTGTGTCGGAAAAAAGGACAAAGTAAAGCATCGGGCAACATTTGGCATCAGTGTAGACAAGGCCTATTGGGGGCTCGGAATCGGCCGGGCGCTCTTGGAGGCCTGCATCGAATGCGCCAGGGATGCCGGATTTGTCCAGATGGAACTGGAAGTGGTAGCCGAAAATAAAAAAGCCCTTGCCCTTTATGAGAGTGTCGGATTTGAGGAGTACGGAAGAAATCCAAAAGGCTTCCGTTCCAGGCTCAGCGGCTGGCAGGAACTGGTGCTCATGCGTCTTGACCTGGAAGCATATATGATATAATTGGTTTTGAAAAGATGCAGCATTACGTCTTTTACAGGGAGGAATAAGCGCCAATGCAAGCCGTGTTTACCGTAAATTACAAAGATCTTACCCTGTCCTTTAACGAATTTCACGATGTTTCAGACAAGGACATGCCGCAGTACGGCGAATACTGTCTGCTTGAACTGAAAACCGGCGCTTATACGGCAGGCGGCTGGCATCCGTCGGGAGGTGAGCACAGCACGGCGGGGTTCTTCTTACGCGGAACCGCCGATACGGTAGATTCGGAAGAAGTGGCAAGGTGGCACTCTCTCGATCGCTATGACCTTACGGAGAGCCTTGAAGATGAAGAGATCAGCTGGATCAATCTGGGTCCTGAAGAAGAAGGCGATCACAATGTTCAGTTTGACGGTTTTAAATCGTTTGCAGACAGAAAAGCCCCGAAGCAGGAGCAGTTCTGCCTTTTGATCATGAAGGACGGAAGCCTGGCGGCAGGCAGATGGAACAAGTGGCAGAACACGGCCGGGGGCTCCTTTATTTACTCGTCGGCGCTGGCGAGCCACAGCTCGGACGAGGTATGGGCATGGACGCCGCTCAGCTCTGATGAGATTTTCGCAATGGAGGTGGAACGGGAAAACGAGAAAAAGCGCGAAAAGAAGCTGAACCGTAACCCTTCCGTCGATCCGGAGCTGTTCAAATACGGAACGGATATCAATACATATTACGAAAAAGCGCTGGAAAAGCTGCGGGAGGAATTTACCTGGGCAACTCTCCCGATGATGCGGAAGGAAAAGCCGCTCTGGCAGATCGCGCCTCTTCACGGCAAATATGTTTTCGGCCAGATCAGCAAAAACTATTATGACGATTCGGACATCGTGACTCCGTGGACAGAGGGCAGCACCGCGGACGAATTCATCGATTTTCTGATCAAATATGCACACGATGCCGTGGAACACGCGAATCCGGATAAGAAATTCAAGTTCGGCACGGACATTAACGTATATCTGGAAAAAGCGTTCCATAACGTAAAAAAGGAGTATCGCTGGCTTGACAAAAAGATGCTCGGGCAGAGCTGGCAGTACGACATACGAAGAGTTGACGGAGACCTTGAATTCGTCAGAAGATACTGGAATGAGAGCGAGTTTTCGGTGTACGACGTCGAAAGCGCTGAACGCTTCATAGAGAGCGTGGAGTCCGACTATCAGAGCACAGCGCTTCAGGCCAATAAGACCGTGTCCAGTTATGCGCCTTCGTTCGGCCATATCAGTCTGCACGGCTGGAATCTTGAGAGCTATGTATTCTATAAACTGAAATCGGGCGACTACAAAGTGAGTGTAACGGCCGGAGACCGCACGACCGGCGGCAGCAGGGATTTTTTCATCACGCCGCATTGCTTCGAGGCAAAGACCTACGAGGAATTTCTGGACCGCTATCTGGAGATCGTTCCGCCTTACTCGTTCGGGCTCGGTAAAAAAGAGCTTCTTCCGGACAAGGACCTGAAACAATTCCTTGGGTATTGAGAAGGCAGCTGCGGCGGTGCCCCTGGAAGAACGGAGGATTCGGACTGTACGATCGACAGCATGAAAGCAGAAAACCGGAGAACCATGGAAGGCTTTCGGCAAGCCGGGGAGCGAATCGTACTGATCAATATGGATTATGAGAAGACAATAAGCGCTGTGTTGGAGAAAATCGATGATCAATAATCTCGAAATAAAAAAGATGGAAACCGACGATGAGATCAGAGGCAAAGCCTATGTCCATTGGAAGGCCTGGCACGAGGCTTATCCGGGGATGGTAAGCGAAGAATACCTGGACAAACTTACACTTGAAAAGTGTGAGAAAATGGCTTTCACCTGGCGGGACAACCTTATCGTTGCAAAGGACAATGGACGCGTCATCGGTTTTGTAGGATTCGGCGACAGAGGCGATGAGGCGCCGGATACCGGCGAGATTTTTGCTCTGTATGTGTTGTCTGAGTACTACGGGAAAGGCGTAGCCCAGAAATTGATGGACGCGGGACTGAAGCAGCTGGAGAGATATCCTCAGATCTGTCTCTGGGTCTTGAAGGATAACCGAAGGGCGATACGGTTCTATGAGAAATGTGGGTTCTCTTCGACTGGCGAAGAAAAGATCAGTTTGAATGTTGGCGCTGCAGGGATCAGAATGATCATGAAGAAAAGAACGGTTAAGAAGGTGACTCACAATGAGACTGTTGTTTGATCTTGACAAGAAAAACTACAGGCAGTGCACACATACCTTCGTCCGCAATTCAGCCCGCAGCATTATGATTTCCGGCGGGCAGGTTGCCATGGTGCACAGTCTGAAATACGACTATTACAAGTTTCCCGGCGGCGGGATCGAAGACGGTGAGAATCCGGTGGATGCCATGATCAGGGAAACCATGGAGGAAGCCGGGCTCAAGGTCCTTCCCGAAACAGTTCGGGAATACGGGGTGGTCCATCGTATCCAGAAAAGCACGGTTGCTGACAACGAATGCTTCATCCAGGACAACTATTATTATTTGTGTAAAGCGGCGGGTACGGCAGAGTCACAGAAGCTTGACGACTATGAAGCTGAAGAGCGGTTTACTCTGGAGTACATCTATCCGAAGACAGCGATAGAAACGAACCGCAGGGCTGACCATGGGCCCAAGGATCCTGTCATGCTGGAGCGTGAAGCAAGGGTTCTGGAGATGCTGATCGACGAAGGATTATTTGGAGAGGAACGATGATTACAACATACAAGCCCACACTGCAGGATCTATGGTTCAGGCAGCAGTTCATGGCGGATG
>CADBSR010000059.1 GCA_902797385.1 uncultured Lachnospiraceae bacterium | reverse complement strand
GAAGCGCGGAGCGTCCAGGGCCTGCTGCGGATCCATGTGGAAGTCCACGTAATTGCAGACGACCTGCACGTGTCCCTGCGGCTGCATATATGCGCCCATGACGCCAAAAGGCCCGACCGGACCGCCGTCCTTCATGAGGAAGCCGGGGATGATGGTGTGGTAGGTCTTTTTGCCGGGCTTTAGGAAGTTGGCGGCTTTCGGATCCAGGGAGAAGTCCCAGCCGCGGTTCTGAAGGGAGACCCCCGTGCCTTCCACAACGATCCCGGAGCCGAAGCCCTTGTAGTTGGACTGGATATAGGAGACCATGTTGCCTTCCCCGTCTGCGCAGCACAGATAGACCGTGCCGCTGCCAGGCGGAACGTCGTGGCCCCAGATCTCGGCGGTATCCTTCATCTGGGCGGCCCGTTTGGCGCCGTACGCGGGATCTACCAGCCGGTGATAGTCGATCGTCATTTCCTTCGGATCCGTCACGTAGAAGTGAGCATCCGCAAACGCCATCTTCATGGCCTCGATCTGCTTATGGCAGGTCTCGGGGCTGTCCTTTTCCGTCAGTTCAAAGTTGTTCAGAATATTGAGGGCCATCAGCGCGACAATGCCCTGGCCGTTGGGCGGGATCTCGCAGACTTCGTAGCCGCGGTATTTGACGCGGAGAGGCTCGACCCAGCTGGCTTCGAAGGCGGCCAGATCTTCATAGCGCAGGTAACCGCCGTACTTCCGGCTTTCGGCGTCGATCCTGCGGGCCAGCTCCCCGCGGTAGAAGGCTTCCGCATTTGTCTTTGCGATCGCTTCCAGGGAATCGGCATGATCCGGCAGACGCATCATCTCACCGGCTTCCAGCGCCTGACCTTCCGGGGCGAAGGTCTTGAACCAGGCGTCAAAGCAGTCGCCTTTTAAAATGCGCCGGTACATGGCGGCATTGGATTTCCATATATTGGCAAGGACCGGCGCGAGAGGGAACCCTTCCCGGGCATAGCGGATGGCCGGTGCCAGCGCTTCTTCCATACCAAGGCGGCCGAAGCGTTTGGAGATGGCGGCCCAGGCGGCAGGGGCACCCGGCACGGTGACGGGCGTCCAGCCCAGCATGGGCATTTTGCCGCCGTCATCCTTTCCGTCGGCCAGGATGCGTTCCGCAGAGGCCAGCATGGGGGCCGGTCCGCTGGAATTGAGGCCGAACAGCTTCTGATCCTTTTCGGACCAGATGAGGGCGAAGGCGTCGGAACCGATTCCGTTGTGGGTGGGTTCAACGACGGTCAGGGCCGCCGCGGCCGCAACGATGGCGTCCATGGCATTTCCCCCACGGCGAAGGACCTCCAGCCCGGCCGCGGATGCCATGGGACTGGAACAGTTGACCATGCCGTTCCGGGCATAGATCGGATAGCGCTGCGACGGATATTTCTGTCTTAAAGGATCAAAGGGAGTCTGCATTACATATGCTCCTTTCTGTCCGGAACTCCGCAGGCATAAACGGATACGGAGCCGTTACCGAAAGTATAACATAAAGCGGGAAACAGGAGAATAGGCGTGTGAGAGGGCAGAAAAGAAAAATTTTAAAAAAATTAGCACTCACTATTGACAAGTGCTAACAGTTGTGCTATAACGGCATCGAACAGAGGAACAGAGAAGACCTCCGGAACCGATGTTTCACCTGAAGTTCCCCGGATCCAAACCCTCCTTCCCTTGCTCAAGAATATGAGTCAAGGAGGAATTGGTTATGTTGACACCGAGTATTTTTGGAGAGAGTTTATGGGATGATCTGTTCGAATTCCCCGAACTGCGGGATCTGGATCGTGCGGAGCGCAAGCTCTACGGACATCATGCGGACCGTTTGATGAAGACGGATGTCCGGGAAGAGGAAGACCACTATGAAGTGGATATCGATCTGCCCGGCTTTGCCAAGGATGAGATCAGTTTGGAGCTGAACGAAGGATACCTGACGGTCAGTGCCGCCAAGGGACTGGACAAGAGCAACGATAAGAAGGGTAAATTCCTTCGTCAGGAACGCTATGCGGGCGCTATGCAGCGGAGCTTCTACGTCGGAGAAGATCTGACGGAAGAAGACGTCAAGGCCAGCTTCAAACACGGCGTGCTGACATTGATCCTTCCGAAGAAGGAAGAAAAGAAGCTGCCGGAAAAGAAAACGATTCAGATCGAAGGATAAATGGCATCTGTCAGACGGGGTCGTTCAATGAGATAACGGGTATTCGGTGAAAGCCGGATACCCGTTTTTTTGTTGTCCGCTGCTCGCCTGCCCCTTAGGAAGTTCCAAGAACGGACAAGCTTCCAAACGAGTTAAAACATCTCCCCGGAAGTTGTTGAAATATCCGTGGGTTTTCTTGTCAATTCGTGTATAATTAGATAGAGAATAAATCCGAGGGGAGGCGATGCTGTGCAGCAACAGGAGATTATCGAATTACTGCTTCAAAGAAATGAAAAAGGCATGGACGCCTTGTTGTTGCACTATGGACCAATGATGAAATACATTATTGCGCCTATTTTACAAAATCCCCAGGATCAGGAGGACTGTCTTTTCGAAGTGGCAATGCGTGTTTGGGAAAAGATAGAACAGTTCAACCGGGAACGAGGCAGTTGGAACGCGTGGTTAACGGCGATTACCAGAAATGCTGCACTGAACTATACGAGGGATACGCGCCGTCATAATAGCATTGAAGAAATACCAGAAGATACACCGTCGCCGGAACCAGGTCCTGAAGAACTGATGATACAAAGAGAACGGCAATCGGCGGTTCATCACGCTTTGAGCCAGCTATCGCCCAGGGACAGGATGCTGTTTTACAGAAAATATTATTATTTACAACCGACGGCCCAAATTGCTTCCGAGCTGGGGATGACGGAAAGAGCGATCGAGGGGAAATTGTACCGCTTGAAAAAGCAGCTTCGCAAGATGTTAGGAGGTGAAGCGCATGAGTAATCATGAATGGGAATCACTGAATGACAAAGAGTTTGAGACAATACTTGAAAAAAGCGTTTCGGATTTTCCGCCTGATGATGTGATTGAAGCGGTAACACCATGGAGAAAAGCAATGCGTCGTGTACTCATTGGCATGGCGCTTTGTGCGGTCACGTTGAACTTTTTGTGCTTAAATTATATTCTTCCTGCCGTTGGAATGGTGCTGTCACTATTAGGGTTTCGTACTCTGCGGCGTGAGAATAAATGGTTCAGAAATTGCTTTATCATATCAGTCATCCGAGTGGCATACTTTTTCCCGGTGCTGATCCTGAATACAACCATTATCCAAAGAATAATTTTTACTTCTCCGGTCACATCGCTGCTGACGGTTACAAACTTGTTGCTCCTGTTTGCCGAGCTCTTTTGTTTCTGGTGTGCACTCAGAACTGTGCAGAGAAAAGTAAATCTTCCTCCGCGAGCCGGAAGTGCCCTTGCCCTGATCATCTGGTATGCACTCATGTGCGTTCTGGCTGTTATTCAGTATAAGGGATGGGTCATTGGTGGAGCCATGATTATTGGATACATCTTCATTATCTTTCATATCTTTAAGCTCTCAAAAGAACTGGATGAAGCCGGGTATTCAATTCAAACCGTGTCTGCTAAGGTAACAGAAAGATGTATCGTGCTCGTTCTCCTATCAGTGCTTATCATCGGCTGTGCTTTGGGCTATCTTTTCGGAGGCAGCTATCCGATGGACTGGCGTACAGTGGATTCGTCAGAACATATTGCAGTAGAGGGAATCAAGAAGCATCTCATGGAACTTGGCTTCCCGGAATATGTTTTGAACGATCTCACGCCAGAAGATATTGCCGCTTGTGATGGTGCTTTACAGGTTGTCGTTGCCGTCACGGACAAACCGGTGAATAACGGCAGAACGGTAACCAAGCAGTATAGTCATGGAGACGAACACCATATCGTGCATAAGACGATCTATGATGCAAAAGAGCTGCGCATGACCGGTGTTGGCGTGCAAATTCCCGGTGAACGGGAAAAATGGATCATTTTCCATCATTTCCTTTGGATTATCGATCCCGGATTTTACGGCACGGAATCGATTCAGCTCTGGCCTGTATATCGAAACATTGCAGATGGATGGGCTCCTGACGGGAAAGTGACTGGACGTGTGCTGTATGACAAGGGCGGGGAAACTTTCGTGGCCCCTTATTATTCTCTTGATAACCAAACTTTTACATCCAACAGCATTTTCTGGGGAGTGCAAACCAGTACCGATGTTTTTGCCGCTTTTTCCATGCCAAGGCAAGGGGAAAATTATCGTGGCTATGTAGCTTATCCCATTGCGGAGATACAGGACAGCTATATCATCACCAGTTGGATCAATTACACGCATCAACGAAGCTGGCTTCAGTATCCGGCCATGACAGCAATGGAAAAACGAATGACAAATAGCTGGAATGTCAGCGGAGCGTTTATAACTGTCCAGGATGCGCTTCAATTCTACCCTACAAAGGAAGGCGCTGAACTTATTAAGTGAGAAAAAACAGCGGGAGCGCGGCGAGTGTGATATTTCTGTGAAGTGCCTTCTTTTTCGGTTTTTTCTGCTATAATAAGAAAAAAACGAGGAGGATCTTCCGAAATGGAGGGAGCAAAGATCCTGGTAGTGGATGATGAAGAACGCATGAGAAGTCTGATCCGGGACTTTCTGCTGCGGGAAAAATATACGGTGATCGAAGCAGCTGACGGAGAGGAGGCCCTGCAGAAGTTTTTTGACGGGAAGGATATTGCCCTGATCCTGCTGGATGTCATGATGCCGAAACTGGACGGCTGGCAGGTCCTTTCCGAGATCCGCCGCTATTCCAAGGTGCCGGTGATCATGCTGACGGCGCTGGGAGAAGACAGGGATGAGATCCGTGGATTTGAGCTGGGCGTGGATGAATATGTCACAAAGCCCTTCAGCCCCCGCGTGCTCATGGCACGGATCGCGGCTATCCTGCGCCGGCAGGAGGGCGAGAGCACGGAGGCTTTATCGCTGGGCGGTCTGAAGCTGGACCGGGTCGCCAGACAGCTGACCGTGGACGGCAAACCCGTGGAACTGAGCCTGAAAGAATATGAACTGATGCAGTATTTCCTGGAAAATGTCGGCGTTGCCCTGTCCCGGGAATCGATCCTGAATCATGTCTGGAATTATAATTATTACGGGGATGCCCGCACCATCGATACCCATGTCAAAAAGCTGCGCAGCAAGATCGGACCTTACGGAGACAATATCAAGACGATCTGGGGCGTGGGATATAAGCTGGAGGCAGACGCCAGATGAGGAAGAACGGCGGGGAAAAAACGGTGCGTTTCAGCCTGCGGACAAAGAACATGCTGCTCTTTGTCGGCCTTTTTGTGCTGCTGATCGCAGCGCTGTGGCTGATCAACCGATTCGGTCTGCCGTCTTACTATCTGAAGCAGCAGCTGCAGCATCTGGAAGAGGTTCGGGAAGAACTGGTGAAGCTGGCTTCGGACAGCACCAACGAGGACCTGCAGCTGAAGCTGAATCTGGAATGTGAACGCTACGGCATCGAGGCGATCCTGGTCGCAAGCGGCGATGCCGGCACCATCCTGTTTTCCGCCGGGGAAGGACCGGCGGGACGCTGGCTGGATCTTGGCCTTGAACAGGAGATGCATCACTCACTAGACAAGATCTATGCGAAGGAAGAAGAGTATGCGACCTTCGAGACCCGGGATCCCATGACTCGCTCGCAGAAGATCATGTGTCTGGGCCATGTAGACCGGGCGGAGAGTGAGCGCTGCTACTATCTGCTTGCCCTGTCGCTGACCCGGATTCAGGAGAGCGTCCAGCTTTCCAACCGCTTTCTGCTGCTGATCGGCCTGGGGATCCTGGTCATAGGCAGCTGCCTGATCCTGCTGTTTACGAAACAGATGACGGACCCCATCATTACCCTCAGCCGTCTGTCACGGAAGATGGCTTCGCTGGATTTCTCCGAACGCTTCGAGGGTCACTCCGGGGATGAGATCCAGCAGTTGGGGGAGAATATCAATCATCTTTCCGACAATCTGGAGTCCACGATCGGGAATCTTCAGAAGGCCAATCAGCATCTGGAACAGGATGTTCGGGAGAAAGAGCGGCAGAACGAGCAGAGAAAAGAGCTCCTGGCCAATATTTCCCATGAACTTAAGACCCCCATCGCGCTGATCCAGGGCTATGCCGAAGGACTCAGAGACGGAATGTGTGAGGACGATGAACTCCGGGTGCGCTACAGCGATATCATCATGGACGAGGCCGCTCGGATGAACCGTCTGGTGCGGGTGCTGCTGAGCCTGGATGAACTGGAATCGGGCGTGGCGCAGATCGAAAAGACCCGCTTCGATCTGGCGGGCCTGATCCGGGATATTTCGGCTTCTTACGAAATGAAAAGTGAGCAGGCGGGGATCCGGGTCGAGATGGATCTGCCGGATGAATTGTTGGTGGAATCCGATGCGCTGCTGGCGGAGCAGATCGTTCAGAACTATATCAGCAACGCCTTCCATTATGTCCGGGAGGGGGGCGTGATCCGCATCACGGCAAAACCGCAGGGCGAAACGGGTGTGTTCCTTTCTGTCTACAATGAAGGCGAGAGGATCCCGGAGGAAGCGCTGCCGCAGGTCTGGAACAAGTTTTACAAGGTGGATAAGGCACGGACACGGAGCTACGGCGGCAGCGGGATCGGCCTTTCACTGGTCAAAGCTTCGGCGGCCCGCCTCGGCGGAGGCTGCGACGTGAAAAACACGGAAGAAGGGGTGGAGTTTACCGCGTGGTTCTGATGGCTTACAGCGGAGCGACGGCTTCGTCCAGCCCCAAAGAGGCGAGGAAGGCGGAGACTTCGCGGTCCCAGAGCTTCGGCAGTTCGAAGTCCGGGTAAAAGCTTTTTTCGCTGATCCCGGTCGTGAGCTTTAACTGCTCCTGGCGGTAATTCAGATTCAGATACAGGGAGGGCAGATCCTCGGAGAGTGCCTCCCTTCCGGCCGCGGCCAGCATGGCTGCGGTTTTTTCTTTGGGATAGACCAGAACCACGGAGAAGCTCTTCGGCAGTTCTTTTCCGCGGATGAGCTGGAAGGCCAGGGGACGCAGCTGCCCCCAGAGAATATACGGGACGGCAGCGGCTTCGCCAAGGCTCCGGCCGTCAAACTGGGCGGTGAAAGTCGTGGCAAAACGCGCTTCCGACAGGTAGAAAAAGTCGAAGCTGTCCTTTAAAAACAAATGCTGGGTAAAGTCCCGCAGCCGGGTGACAGAAAGACCGAGCATGACGCCTCCGGGAAGATGGACGGCCCCCTCCCAGGGCGGGAGTCCGGGTCCATCGGGTTGATGGGAAAATCATATCACGGGAGAGCGAAAAAAACAAGCAGATGGCCGCAGCAGAAGAGGAAATAAGAAGAAACATAGCGTGACAGACAGAAGAAACATCCGGTAAAATCTTGCAATTCCAGGAAGGGCGTCGTATAATAGCAATTTATACGGGCAATCAGACCCTGTGCCCGTGAAGGAGACTTTTATGCAGGAAAAACTGGTAAAAATACGGGAAGAAGCACTGGCGAAGCTGAATGCCGCCGATACGGCGGAAGCGCTCAATGAGATCCGCCTGGCTTATCTGGGCAAAAAAGGACAGCTGACGGAAGTCTTGAAAGGCATGCGCGATGTGGCCCCTGAGGACCGTCCCAAGGTGGGAGAATGGGTCAATTCCACGCGCAAAGCGATCGAAGACAAACTGGCTGCCGTGCAGAAAGAAATCGGTGAAAAAGCACTGGAGGTACGGCTGAAGGCGGAGACGGTGGATGTGACGCTGCCGGCGAAGCTGCCGAGGATCGGTCACCGCCATCCGAACACCATCGCCCTGGAAGAGCTGGAAAGAGTCTTTATCGGCATGGGCTATGAAGTGGTGGAAGGCCCGGAAGTCGAATACGATTATTATAACTTTGAGGCATTGAATATTCCCGCCAATCATCCTGCCAAGGATGAGCAAGACACCTTCTATGTCAATGACAAGATCCTGCTTCGGACCCAGACCTCGCCGGTCCAGGTCCGTGTAATGGAAAAGAAAAAGCCTCCCATCCGCATTGTGGCGCCGGGCCGTGTTTTCCGCGCGGATGACGTGGATGCCACCCATTCTCCTTCCTTCCATCAGGTGGAGGGGCTCGTGATTGACAAAAATATTACCTTCTCGGATCTGAAGGGCACCCTGGCACAGTTCGCCCGGGAGCTGTTCGGACAGGATACGAAGGTCAAGTTCCGTCCGCACCATTTCCCGTTCACGGAGCCGAGTGCGGAGATGGACGTTTCCTGCTTTAAGTGCGGCGGCAAGGGCTGCCGGATGTGCAAAGGCAGCGGCTGGATCGAGATCCTGGGCTGCGGCATGGTCCATCCGAAGGTCCTGAAGATGAGCGGCATCGATCCGGAAGAATACTCGGGCTTTGCGTTCGGAATCGGTCTGGAACGGATCACGCTTCTGAAATATGAGATCGATGATATGCGTCTGCTGTATGAAAATGACGAACGCTTCCTGAAGCAGTTCTGAGACCGGGAGGAGGAAAAAGACAAATGAACACATCCTATAACTGGATCAAATCATATGTGCCCGGTCTGTCAGCCGGCAATCAGGAATATTTCGATAAAATGACCCTTTCCGGTACCAAGGTCGAGGGTTTTGCACCGCTTGACAAGAATCTGGAAAAGATCGTTGTGGGTCATATTGACAAGCTGGAGCCGCATCCCAACGCCAACAAGCTGGTCGTGTGCCAGGTCGACGTCGGGACGGGGGAGCCGCTGCAGATCGTGACCGGGGCGCCGAACGCGGCCGAAGGACAGACCGTGGTGGTCGTTCTGGACGGCGGCAAGGTGGCCGGCGATCATGACGGCCATCTGCCCGAAGAAGGCGTCTCCATCAAGGCGGGTGCTCTGCGCGGTGTGCCTTCCATGGGCATGATGTGCTCGGTCGAGGAACTGGGCTTCGAGCGCACGTATTTCCCCGAAGCACCGGAAAACGGCATCTACGTCTTCCCGGAAGGCAGCCCCGTCAAGCCCGGCGATGACGCACTGGCGGCGCTCGGCCTCAGAGATACGGTCTTCGAATATGAGATCACCTCGAACCGGGTGGACTGCTACAGCGTGCTGGGGATCGCCCGGGAAGCGGCGGCGACCTTCCGCCTGCCTTTCGTGCCTCCGGTGGTGCCGGAGACCGGTAACAGCGAGCATGCTTCGGATTATGTAAGCGTAGAGATCAAGGACAGCGATCTTTGCCCGCGTTATGTGGCCAGAGTCGTCAAGAATATCAAGTTTGGACCGAGCCCGCGCTGGATGCAGGAACGTCTGCGTGCCAGCGGGATCCGCCCCATCAACAACCTGGTGGATATCACCAATTATGTCATGGAGGAATACGGTCAGCCGATGCACGCCTTCGACTACGATCAGATCGCCGGACATAAGATCGTGGTGCGCCGGGCTTCGGAAGGCGAGCACTTTGTGACGCTGGACGGTCAGGAAAGAACGCTGGACGATCGCATGCTGATGATCTGCGACGGCGAAAAGGCCATCGGAATCGCCGGTATCATGGGCGGGGAAAACTCCAAGATCACCGACGACGTCAAGACCATGGTCTTTGAATCGGCCTGCTTTGACGGGACCAATATCCGTCTTTCCGCCAAGCGCCTGGGCCTTCGGACCGAAGCATCCGGAAAGTTTGAAAAGGGCCTGGATCCGGAAAATGCCCTGGCTGCCATCAACCGGGCCTGCGTGCTGGTAGAAGAGCTGGGCTGCGGCGAAGTGGTCGGCGGTTTTGTGGATGTCTACACCAAAAAACCGCAGTCCCGCGAGATCCCCTTCCGGCCGGATTGGATCAACCGCTTCCTGGGAACGGAGATCTCCGAAGAGACCATGTTAAGCTATTTCCCGCCGCTGGAGCTGACGTATGACGCCGAGCGCCGCGTGGTAAAGATCCCGAGTTTCCGCCAGGATCTGGAAGGTGAGGCGGATCTGGCCGAGGAAGTCGCACGCTTCTACGGCTACGACAACGTCCCCACGACTCTTCCCAACGGGGAAGCGACTGCCGGCAAGCTGCCGTATAAGCAGCGTGTGGAAGCCCTGGCCCGCGACGTTCTGGAATACTGCGGATTCAGCCAGTCCATGAACTATTCCTTCGAAAGCCCGAAGGTCTGGGATAAGCTGCGTCTGGCGGCGGATTCAAAGCTGCGTCAGGCGGTCACCATCCTGAACCCGCTGGGCGAAGACTACAGCATCATGCGGACGCTGCCGCTCGGAGGCATGTTAAACTCGCTGGCGACGAACTTCAACCGCCGCAACAAAAACGTCAGACTGTACGAGCTGGCCAATATCTATCTGCCGAAGGCGCTTCCTTTAACGGAGCTGCCGGACGAGAGAATGCAGCTGTGCTTCGGTGCTTACGGCGATATGGATTTCTTCGGCATGAAAGCCGTGGCGGAAGAGTTCCTGCGCAAGGCCGGCTTAAAGGGCCAGGTCGAATACGAAAATACAGCGGAATATCCTTTCCTGCATCCGGGCCGTCAGGCTGTTATGCAGTATGAAGGGACCCGGATCGGATATCTGGGGGAAGTGCATCCTGCGACGGCGGAAGCTTTCGGGATCGGAGAGCGGACCTGCGTGGCGGTCCTGGATATGCCGGCGGTCCTGCCTTTCACAAACCTGGACAATAAGCACTACGAGGGCCTGGCCCGCTTCCCGGCGGTCAGCCGTGACCTGGCCTTGGTCATGGACAAGAGCATGCCGGTCGGTACGGTTGAAAAAATGCTGCGGCAGCGCAGCGGCAAGCTGCTCGAATCCGTGGAGCTTTTCGATGTGTACGAAGGCGCTCAGGTCGGGGAAGGAAAGAAATCGGTCGCTTATACCCTGGTTCTGCGAGCCAAGGACAGGACACTGGACGATAAAGACATCTCCGGTGTCATGAACAAGATCCTGAACGGTCTGCAGCAGATGGGAATTGAGCTTCGTTCTTAAAAAAAGTACTTGCAATCCTGTCCGTGGGATGGTATATTATTTGGGCACGTTCCGAGGAGGTTGATTTTTCATGGAAGTCGTCGCTACTATTTTAAAAATAATACTGGTTCTTGTCTGTATCGGCCTGATCGTTCTGGTCATGATGCAGGAGGGCAATGAAAACGGTCTGTCCAGCAGTATCACTGGCGGCGTGTCCGAGAGCAGCTTTGCAGCCAGGAACAGCGGCCGCACCAAGGAAGGCCAGCTGAAGAAATATACCCGGATTTTACTGATCGCCTTCATGGCGATCGCTCTGGTGATCAATATTATCGGGAAGTAAAAGGGGAAGGCTTTTCTTAAGGAAAAAGGTGCCTGGCTGGTCCGGGCGCCTTTTTTTACACAAAAACGGTCCGGCAGCAGCGCCTTGGGCGCCGGCCTGACCGGTGGGGTGGAAGAAGAATGGGAAAAGAGACACAAAAGCTGATAGCCAACAATAAAAAAGCGTACCACGATTATTTCATTGAGGCAAGCTATGAGGCCGGCATCGCGCTGGCCGGCACCGAGGTGAAATCCCTTCGCATGGGAAAATGCTCGCTAAAGGAATCCTATATTCAGATCAAGCGGGGCGAGGTCTTTGTGTACGGCATGCATATCAGTCCGTATGAGAAAGGTAACATCTTCAACCGGGATCCGCTGCGCGTGAGAAAGCTTCTGCTGCATGACTATGAAATCCGCAAGCTTCAGGCGGGGGTGGACCGGGACGGGTACACCATCGTACCGCTGAAGGTGTATTTCAAAGGCCAGCTTGTGAAGGTGGAGATCGGTCTGGCGAAGGGCAAAAAGCTTTATGATAAGCGGGAAAGCCTGAAAGAAAGGGATATCAAACGCCAGCAGGAGCGGGAGAGAGAATAAAAAAACACCGTCGGCAGGCAGGTCATCTGCATGGGGGCGACCCCGAAAGCATCTGCCCGACCGACGGTGTTTTTTGTTGTTTATTTTTCGATCATCTTTTCCATGATCTTCAGGCTTCTGGCCGCAAAGGCCGTCATCTGTTCCGCGCTTAACGGCTTGTGGGCCATCAGTGCCAGATCATAGAGCTGCTGCGCGATCATCTCGCTGGCTTCGCCTTCGCCGTGGGCTTCCAGATAGCGGACCAGGTCATTTTCCGAATTCAGGACCAGCGTCTCTTCACTCGGGAACTGGGACGGATCCATGCCGTACATCCGGAACATGTCGTTCATGCGGCGGCTTTCTTCCGCATACGTCATGATCGCGGCCACCTGCGGATCCTTGAATTTGGCCAGTTTCAGGTTCATCTTGTCCTTCTTCAGGGCGGTTTTGAAGACGCCTGACAGACTTTCCTCACGGGTCTTCGCTTCTTCTTCGGAGAGGTCGTCCGTGAGCGCCTGGTTGACGTCCGAGTCGATGCGGCAGAACTTGTAGTCCGGATAGCGCATCTCCAGACGGGAGATGAAGGGCT
>CADBSR010000058.1 GCA_902797385.1 uncultured Lachnospiraceae bacterium | reverse complement strand
CCGCGTGTGCCCCCAGGAGACCCAGTGCGAAGAAAAGTGCAGCCTGGGCATCCGCTTCGAGCCGGTGGGCATCGGGCGCCTGGAGCGTTTCGTGGCCGACTGGCACAATGAGCACAGCACGGAGCAGCCCGAACGCCCCGCACCGAACGGCCACAGAGTGGCCGTCGTCGGCGCCGGCCCCTCCGGCCTCACCTGCGCGGGCGACCTAGCCAAGAAGGGCTATCAGGTCAGCGTGTTCGAGGCCCTTCACACAGCCGGCGGCGTGCTGGTCTACGGGATCCCCGAGTTCCGTCTGCCCAAGGCCATCGTCGCCCGGGAGGTCGACACCCTGCGCGCCCTGGGCGTGGACATCCAGACCAACGTGATCATCGGCAAGACGCTGACGGTGGACGAGCTGTTCGACATGGGCTACGAGGCCGTCTTCATCGGCTCCGGCGCCGGCCTGCCGAACTTCATGAATATCCCCGGCGAGTCTTTAAAGGGCGTTTACTCCGCCAATGAATTCCTGACCCGCAGCAACCTGATGAAAGCCTACGAGAAGGATCCCCGCACGCCTATCATGAAGGGCGGCAAGGTGATCGTGGTCGGCGGCGGCAACGTTGCGATGGATGCAGCCCGTACCGCGCTGCGCCTGGGGGCAGATGAAGTTTCGATCGTCTACCGCCGTTCCATGGAAGAACTGCCCGCCCGTCGTGAAGAGGTCGAGCATGCCGAAGAGGAAGGGATCGTCTTCCGTCTGCTGCAGAACCCCGTTGAGATCCTGGGCTTCCAGAATCCGGATAACCCCCGCGATGAGCGCAATGGTTTCGTGCGCGGCATGCGCGTGATCAAGATGGAGCTTGGCGAGCCGGATGAAAAGGGCCGCCGCCGTCCTGTCCCGATCCCCGGCTCCGAGTACGAACTGGAGGCGGATACGGTCGTCATTGCCATCGGCACCTCGCCGAACCCGCTGATCAAGTCCACCACCAAGGGCCTTGAAGTCAACCGCCACGGCGGCATCGTCGTGAACGAGGACGGCCTGACCTCCCGCGAAGGCGTGTACGCCGGCGGTGATGCGGTCACGGGCGCGGCCACCGTCATTTCCGCCATGGGCGCCGGCAAGGTCGCCGCTGCGGCAATCGACAAGTACCTGTCGGAGAAATAAAAAACAAAACGAAACAGGGCCAGAGAGGACGGTTCCTTCTGGCCCTGTTTTTTATTGCTTCTCTTCAGTTTACCGCTTCTTGTAAAGAACAAGCTCCGGATCGGCGCCGTCTTTCCCGTAGGCGCAGATCAGGATGAAATCCATGTTCGCCAGGACGCCGAAGCAGCGCTCGCCGCCGAACTGTGATTCCAGCTGATTCCCCAGATAGGTCGTCCCGTCGTTCAGAAATTTTACGCTGGCGCCGTTGGGGAGCCGGTACTCGAGGTTCACGTATTTCCCGACCAGGGCGTTCAGCTTTTCGACCTTCGGAAGGCCTTCGATATGCAGGTCGTTGATCTCCGCGATCAGCTGCTTTTTGAAGGCCGCAAACTGTCCATTGTCACTTAATTCCTCGTATCTTTTCCAATAATCCAGCTGCGGCAGCATCTGCTTCATATAGGCGCGGGCCTGCTCTCCGGTAAAGTTTTCCCCCACCATATGGCCGACGCAGACGTCGATCAGCTCGTCCATGTCGTCGTAGGTATAGGTCCCGTCGGAATAGCACCATTTGCAGTACTCCTCGTTGAAACTGCCGTCGGCCTCTTTGCTGATGATTGCATCCTCGCCGAGTGGCATGCCGCAGCACTGGCAGACGAGCTGCCGCGGGGAGCCGAGCAGCGTGTTGATGGAAACGTCAAATTCTTTTGAGAGGATCTTCAGCGTATCCGTCCCCGGCTGCGTCTCGCCGTTCTCCCAGCGGCTGACGGCCTGGCGCGAAACCATGACGCGCTCCGCCATCTGTTCCTGTGTCAGGTGATGGCTCTCCCGCAGATTTTTCAGAACGTCCTTTATTTCCATGACTGATCCCTCCTGATTGCTTCTCTGCCTTTACTATACCATCTCTGCCGCCGAAGGAAAAGCAACCTGCCGTTGCGTTTAGGATTTGTAAACGAGTATTTACTTTATCTAAAAATGGCTCAAAATATTTTTTCCGGAAACCTCTTGACAGGAAGGTCTATCTTTGATAGACTTGCCTCAGATCGATCTATCATTGATAGACCACGGAGGAAAAAGACGATGGCAGACCTGAAAATGGGCGTTGTGGAGACCCGCTTTGCGGAACTGATATGGGATAATGAGCCGATGGGCTCCGGCGAGCTGGTGAAGCTCTGTGCGCAGGAACTGAACTGGAAAAAATCCACGACCTATACCGTACTGAAAAAGCTGTGCGACCGCGGCATCTTCGCCAACGAGGACGGCGTCGTCCGCTCGCTGTACAATAAGGAGCAGTTTTATGCGGCGCAGAGCCGCCAGTACGTGGAAGATACCTTCCAGGGCTCTTTGCCTGCCTTCATGGCGGCCTTTTCCGCGGGGCATAAGCTCTCGGAAAAGGAACTGAAGGAAGTGCAGGCGCTGCTGGACAGATGGAAGGGAACGCCGGACTGACCGGAGAAGCAGGGAGGATGACATGCTGAGTGAACTGTTTACACAGGTAGTGGTGTTAAGCCTGTCGGCGGCGCTGATCGCCCTTCTGGTCATGGCGCTCCGGCTGGTCTTAAGGAAGGCGCCCCGCGCGGTCATCTGCGCGCTGTGGGCGCTGGTTGCGGTGCGGCTTCTGGTCCCCGCGCTGCCGCAGAGCCGGGTGTCCGTCGTGCCGCAGCCGGTCAGCGAAGGCACCGTGGTGAAGGAGATCTCTGCCCGCCCGGTGGAGGAAACGGTGAAGATCCGCGAGTACGAGCCGGAATATGTTACCATCCTCGCGCGCCAGCCGCAGCTGCCGGTGCAGAAGGAGACGGTCGCCGTAAACGGGAGCGGCAGTGCGGCTGCCGCGTCCGCGCAGAAGGATTCGATAAAAGAAGTGAAATACGTGGAGGTCTCGGCCGCGACGCTGGAAGCGCCGAAGACTTTCGGCAATACGGTGCTGCCCGTCCTCGCCTGGATCTGGCTGGCGGGCGTATGCGGGATGATGCTCTACATGGCCTTCAGCTATGTCCGCGTCCGGCGGCAGGTGCAGGCCTCGCTGCCCGCGGGGGACGGGACGTTTGTCTGCGACGAGCTGAGCTCGCCGTTTATCCTGGGCGTGATCCGGCCGCGCATCTACCTGCCGTCCGCGCTCGG
>CADBSR010000057.1 GCA_902797385.1 uncultured Lachnospiraceae bacterium | reverse complement strand
TAAGCGCGGCCACGTAGTGATCCTCGGCGGCGGTGTCGTAGGAACGAGCGCGGTCAAGATCGCGGTCGGCATGGGCGCCAGAGTCACGGTTCTGGATATGTCTGCCCCGCGCCTTCTGTATTTAAGCGATATCTTCGGCAGCCGCATTCAGACCCTGATGAGCAACCCTTACAATATTGCGGAAGCCGTGAAGGATGCCGACGTTTTGATCTCCTCCGTCCTGGTCCCCGGCGGACGGACCCCGAAGCTGGTAACGGACGAGATGGTTCATTCCATGAAACCCGGCTCGGTGCTGATCGATGTGGCCGTAGACCAGGGTGGTGCGATCCCGTTCATTGACCGTATCACGACCCATGCGGATCCGTACTTTATAAAGGACGGTTATGTCTGCTACAGTGTGGCCAACATGCCCGGTGCGGTGCCGCACACCTCGACGCTGGCGTTGACCAATGTCACCCTGCCGTATGCGTTAAAGATCGCGAATATGGGCGCGGAGGCAGCCATGAAGGCAGATCCGGCCTTAAAAGCAGGCCTGAACGTTTACAAGGGATTTATCACCTACGAAGGCGTCAGAGAAGCCTATCCGGAACTGCCGTACAAGAGTGCAGACGAAGTGCTGGCCTGAAGCCGTTTCATAGAAGACAATCGTTCTCTGGGACAAAAAAGAGCGAAAGACAGGGGACGGTTCTGTGTCTTGGGTCCCCAAGACACAGAACCGTCCCCTGTCTTTTGGCGCTTACGAGGATCTTACAGTCCGATGAAGGCTTCCAGCTTATCCTTCGGGATAAAGCCGAGGGATGTATTGACCGCTTCACCGCCCTTGAAAAGCATCAGAGTCGGAATGCTGCGGATGCCGAAGCGGCGAGCCAGATTCGGATTCTCGTCAACATTCACCTTGCCGACCAGGACCTTGCCCTCCTGTTCCTTGGCAACATCGGCGACAACGGGACCCAGCATACGGCAGGGACCGCACCAGGTCGCCCAGAAGTCGACCAGGACAGGAAGCTCACTCTTTAATACAACTTCTTCAAAGTTGCTGTCAGTTACAGTAATCTCAGCCATTTCTTACTCCTTTCTTTGTAAAGGCTCCGGGAGCCTCGCAGGAGACGGACCCCTGCAATTTCTAAAAAAACCGAAAAAATTCTTGAGTTTTTGTTAAAACCTGCCTATAATGAACAGGTACTGACCGAAGGCCGAAGACATAAGATATGCCGCAACTTCGGCGCTTGTTATATCAGGATCAACTATTATTATACAATAAACGCATGATTTATGTCAAGGAGCCGTTATGCTGACTGTAAGAGAAGTTACCGGGAAAAAGGAACAGAAGGAATTTGTGGAATTCCCGCTCCGCTTATATAAAGACTGCCCGCAGTTCGTGCCGCCTCTGTATTCGGATGAGATGGCTGTTTTCAAGAAAGACTATGTCTATTATGATACCAGCGAAGCCGTGTATTTCCTGGCCTGGGAGGGCGACAAAGTCGTCGGCCGGATCTCCGGGATCCTTCAGAAAGCCAGCAATGAGAAATGGGGACAGAAGCGGGTCCGCTTTACCCGTTTTGATGCCGTCAATGACAAGGCGGTCGCAAAGGCCCTGTTTGATGCGGTTGAAAACTGGGCCCGCGCCAAAGGCATGGAGGAGGTCGTGGGACCGCTCGGCTTCAACGATCTGGAGCGCGAGGGCATGCTGATCGAAGGCTTTGACGAGCTGGCGACCTTTGAAGAGCAGTACAACTACGAGTACTATAAGGAACTGGTGGAGTCCTGCGGCTATGAAAAAGACGTGGACTGGGTGGAAAGTCAGGTCCGTGCCAAAGCGGAAGATGACGGCCGCATGGCCCGCATGAGCGAACTGATCCAGAAACGCTACAAGCTGCACTATGACGATTCCAAAAATACAAACGAATTCATCAAACGCTATGCGGATAAGTTTTTCCACATGGTGGATGTGAGCTATGATCAGATCTACGGAACGGTCCCTTTCACGGACAATATGAAAAAAATGCTGATCGGCAATTTCCGCCTGATCGTCAAGAAGGATTATGTGACCGTCGTTCTGGATGAACAGGAAAACCCGGTTTGTATCGGCCTGTGCTTCCCGTCCATCTCCAAGGCCGTCCAAAAGAGCGGCGGGCGCCTGACACCGGGCTGCCTGATCCGGATCTTAAAGTCTCTGCGCGCGCCAGAGATCCTGGATCTGGGTCTGATCGGCGTAGCCCCGGAGTGGGCCAACAAGGGCGTCAGTGTTATGGTCGCCAACGGTCTGGACCAGATCTTGAGAAACAGCAAGTCCATCCGCTATGCAGAAACCAATCTGAATCTGGAAGACAATTACAATATCCGCAATATCTGGAAGCAGCGCTTTGATGCGGTAGAGCACAAACGTCGCCGCAGCTTCGTGAAACGGATCGTATAAAGGCCTTCCGGAAACAGGAGGAGCCGGTGCGGCGCCGGGCTGGCAGCAGGCAGTATCCGGCCGATTTTGGGGCTTGACAAAGCCGTGTAAAACGGCTATCTTTAGACTGTAATCAACCAAAGAAAAAGGAAAGGAGAAATGTCATGGACGCAGGAAGTAATGGCGGAAGCAGCGGCCGAAGTACGGATGTTCACTTGTGCGTCTCCACAGGCGTTTCTTGCTGAATTTCCGGGCCTGCCCCGTCTTTCCGACGACATGAGGAAAGAATATGGCAGAAAATAATTTTTCTATCGCAGCTACGCTTTCGTCTATGCTGGAAGCCAAGCGCTACACTTCGGTTCGTGATGTTCTGGTCACGATGAATCCCGCGGATATCGCGGCAACTTTAGAGGAAATGGAAGAGGGGCGTCTTCCCCTTCTTTTCCGTCTGCTCCCGAAAGAGCAGGCGGCGGAGACCTTTGTGGAAATGGAGCCGGAACTGCAGGAGCTCCTGATCAAAGGCTTTTCGGATTCCGAACTGAAAGAGGTTCTGGACGAACTCTATATGGATGATGCGGTGGATCTGGTCGAGGAGATGCCGGCCAATGTGGTGCGCCGGATCCTGACCAACGCGGATCCGCAGATGCGAAAGGAGATCAACGAGCTCCTGCGCTATCCGGAAAATTCTGCCGGGTCCCTGATGACAACGGAATATGTCTCCCTTCGGCCGAATATGACCGTGGCGGATGCCATCACCCGGATCCGTCGGACCGGCGTGGACAAGGAAACCATCTATACCTGTTACGTTACAAAAGACCGGATGTTGCTAGGCCTGGTGACCGTCAAGGACCTGCTCCTGGCGCAGGATGATGAGACGCTGATCTCGGATATCATGGTCACGAACGTGATCTCGGTGGGGACCATGACCGACCAGGAAGAAGTGGCCCAGATGCTTTCCAAATACAATTTCCTGGCCCTGCCGGTTGTGGATAACGACGGACGCCTGGTCGGGATCATCACCTTCGACGACGCCATGGACGTTCTGGAAGATGAGGCAACGGAAGATATCGAGATCATGGCCGGTATGACGCCCTCGGACAAAACCTATCTGCGGTCCACGCCCTGGGATCTGTTCAAGCATCGTATCCCCTGGCTGCTGCTCTTAATGGTCTCGGCTACGTTCACCGGCATGATCATTTCCAGCTTTGAAGATGCACTGGCGGCACAGGTCGTGCTGACCGCCTTTATCCCCATGCTGATGGATACCGGCGGCAACTCCGGATCCCAGTCCTCTGTGACCATTATCCGTGCCCTTTCGTTAGGCGAGCTGGAGTTCAAGGACCTGCCGCACGTCATCTGGAACGAGATCCGGACGGCCGTCATGTGCGGGGTCGTGCTTTCGGTGGCATGCTTCGGAAAGATCATGCTGGTCGACCGGGTGCTGCTAAACAATCCCGACGTTACACCGCTAGTGGCTCTCGTTGTATGTCTGGCCTTAGCCTTTACGGTCCTTGTGGCCAAGGTGATCGGCTGTACGTTGCCCATGGTCGCCAAACGCCTGGGCTTTGACCCGGCCGTCATGGCTTCGCCTTTCATCACAACGGCCGTCGATGCGGTCTCCCTGCTGCTCTATTTCTTCATTGCCACGAGTCTGTTACATCTGAACGGCTGAGAGTTGTCAGGCGGCCTGCGGACCACCCGGAAGGTCAGAGAAAAGAAACCCTGTTACTCCGCGGCAATGGAGAGCGTGATCGTATAGATCTGCCGGATCCCGGCCTTCTTTAAGACCCGGCTGCAGGACTCGAGCGTACTGCCTGTCGTAAAGATATCATCCACCAGGATGACCGTTTGAATGCCTTCCGGCTTTGTTTTCAGCCGGAAGGCGTTTTGCATATTGGAAAGGCGCTCCTTCCGGTTCAGTTCCTTCTGGGCCCCGGTATGCTTGGAGCGGATCAGGATATCCTCCCGGCAGGGGATCCCGGAAAGCTTTTCGAGCTCATAGGCCAGGAGCGCCGCCTGATTGTAGCCTCGCTTCCGAAGGCGGCTTTTGTGAATGGGAACCGGGATCAGCGCTTCGGCATGCAGGGAGCCCAGCTCTTCCCCGTGCCTTTCCATAAAGAGTCTGGCATAGGGGAGGGCAAATTCCTGACGGCCGTGATATTTGAAGTGAGAGATGGAGAAGCGGGTTGCGTCATTGTATAAAAGAAGCGGAAGATTCTGCTTAAAGGTCCAGGTCCGCTTCCGGCAGGCGGAGCAGTATTCGGCCCCTTCATCGGACAGGGGCCTGCCGCAGCGAAGACAGTACGGATCCTGAATAAAAACAAGACGGGAAAGGCACGC
>CADBSR010000056.1 GCA_902797385.1 uncultured Lachnospiraceae bacterium | reverse complement strand
GCCCATTCATTCTGCATGATGCCGAGGAAGTTGACCATCTGATTGCAGAGGGTGGACAGGTGGCTGGCCGGAGAGGAAGTGATCTTGCCGGGAACACCGCCGAGACCTTCCTGGATCAGCTGCTTTAAACTCCAGCCGGCGCAGTAGCCGGTCAGCATGGAAAGATCGTGCAGATGGATGGCAGCGGAGCGGTGAGCTTCAGCCACTTCGGGATCGTAGATCTCGCTCAGCCAGTAGTTGGCGGTGATGGCGCCGGAGTTGGAAAGGATCAGGCCGCCGACGGAATAGGTGACGGTCGAGTTTTCCTTCACGCGCCAGTCATTGATCTGCAGATAATTGTCCACCAGATCTTTATAATTCAGGAAAACGCTTTTGACGTTCCGGATCTTTTCACGCTGTTTGCGGTACAGAATATAAGCCTTGGCTACGTCGGAGTAACCGGCCTCGGACAGGACCTTTTCCACGCAGTCCTGAATATCCTCTACGGCGATGAGATCGTCTTTGATCTTGGGCTCGAATTCGGAGGTGACCCGAAGGGCGAGCATATCAACAATGCTGGGGTGATACTGCTTCTTGACAGCATCAAATGCTTTGGTGATCGCGGCACTGATCTTCTGAACATTGAATTCAGCGATCTCACCGTCTCGTTTGACTACCTGATACATATTGATATTCTCCTTCTCGTAAGAATCTTATTCTATAAATACCGTATGACAACGACCCGCTTCCTGCGTGCTGCGGAAGATGTTTAGGGCGTCATATAACGAGTGCCTTGCAAGGCAAGGCACTGTAACTATAACACAATAGAGGGGGAAAGGTCAACATTTAGTTGTTAAAAAACCAAGAAACACAATATCTTGTGGTTGCGAAGAGGAAAAACAGCTTTTCCGCAAAAATGAGCATAAGTCCGGATCCCTTTGCCCCGACAAGGAAAACAGGTCAAAACCCGGGAAAGTCACCCTGTGGAAAAAAAGAGCGGGATTGACTATTTGTGCTCGTGTGGTCCCCGGAAGCCGGGGCGGGACGGAGGAAAGACCTCAGTCAACGCCCCGAAGCTGGACGTCGTTTACAAAAGGGCGAACCGTTTCGAGGTAGCCAAGCAGATCCTCTTTGGACGGGGCATGAAGTCCGGCGTACATTACCGTATCCCGGTCGGTGAATTTCTGCAGATAGTATCGTTTGGCGCCGCGGATCATTGGCCCGATGGCGGAAAAGGAGGCCCGGTCATGAAACTCGGCTACGACGGTCGTGCGGAATTCATAGTCGATGGGGCCGGACAGCAGGAGGGCAATGCTTTCCTTGAGCGGACTCAGATCCAGACCGGGACGGCCGGTCGTCTGCGCATAGCGCTCGGGAGAGTTTTTAATATCCATGGCGACGTAATCGATCAGGCCTTCCCGGATCAGCGCGGAAAGAGGCTCCGGATGAAAGCCGTTGGTATCCAGCTTGATGGGATAGCCAAGGTCCTTGATCTGACGGCAGAGAACTTTCAGATCCGGCCGCATGAGCGGTTCTCCGCCTGTCAGGCAGACGCCTTCCAGAAGCGCGCGGCGTCCGGAGAGAAAGGTAAGCAGCGCGGTTTCATCCATCAGGGCAGGGGCATTCATATCCAGAAGGTCGCTGTTGTGGCAAAAAGGACAGCGCAGGTCGCAGCCGCCCAAGAATACCGTACAGGCGACATGTCCCGGATAATCCAGCAAGGTCATTTTCTGCAGTCCATGTATCTTCATTGTTTTATATCCTCTGATCGTTTCTGTTATTCACAGCTTGAGCCGGCTTTTGATCCGGCTGCTTTTTACCATACCATCCGGCCGGAAAAAATACAAGATTTCCGTGAAAAGTGATTGACCGAACGTCTGTTCTAAGCTATACTGGACAGGGCAGGAGGGGGTGTCATGGACAGGTATTATGCCGCAATTGATTTAAAATCGTTTTATGCGTCTGTGGAATGCGCAGAGCGCGGCCTGGATCCGCTTGATACGAATCTGGTGGTGGCCGATGAAAGCAGAACGGATAAAACCATCTGTCTGGCCGTTTCTCCTTCCCTCAAAGCCCTCGGCATTTCCGGCAGAGCCAGACTGTTCGAGGCAAAATCCGGCCTGCAGCGGGCCAATGAAGAGCGTCAAAAACGCCTTGCGGGACAGCCCTTTGACGGCAGCTCGGTTCTGGCTTCCGAGCTGAAAGCGAACCCGCATTTAAAGATCGGTATGATCACAGCCCTGCCGCGGATGGGGCTGTACATGGAATACAGTAAAAGAATTTATGAAACATATCTGAAGCATGTCGCTCCGGAAGATATTTTTGCCTATTCGATCGATGAAGTGTTTATAGAACTGACGCCGTACCTGAAAGTGAAAAACATGACCCCGCATGAATTCACGATGCACCTGATCCGGGATGTCCTGAAGGAAACGGGTATTACGGCAACAGCCGGGATCGGGACCAATATGTATCTGGCCAAAGTAGCCATGGATATCGAAGCCAAGCATGCGGAGGCCGATCAGGACGGCGTCAGGATCGCAGAGTTAAATGAACGGTCCTACCGGGAAAAACTCTGGGCGCACCAGCCGATCACGGATTTCTGGCGTATCGGCCGGGGGACGGCGAAACGTCTGGAAAGCTGCGGGATCCGGACCATGGGCGATATTGCCCGCTGTTCCCTGGGCAAGGACAGCGATTTTTATAACGAAGACCTGCTGTACAGACTTTTCGGCGTGAATGCGGAGCTCTTGATCGATCACGCCTGGGGCTATGAGCCGGCCCTCCTCGAAGATGTAAAATCCTTCAAGCCGGAAACGAAGTCGCTCAGCAGCGGACAGATCCTGCCGGAGGCGTATCCTGCCCCGAAAGGGAAGCTGGTGGTGCGTGAAATGGCGGATCTGCTATCCCTGGATCTGGTCCGAAAAGGTTTCCGGACGTCGCTGCTTGTACTGGATGTCAATTATGACATCGCGAACGTCAAAGATACCGGCGCAGGGAAACGTTTCAAAGGGCAGGCTGTTAGGGATTACTACGGGCGCAGTGCACCGCCGCCGGCACACGGGTCCATCAGGCTGTCTGGCTATTCCTCCTCCTCGGAGGAGATCATAGGGGCTTTTTCGGAGCTTTACGACAGAATCGTGGATCCGGCCCTGCTGGTCAGGCGCTTCACCGTGACAGCAGCCGATCTGAAAGAAGAAGAAAGCCTGGAAGAAATGCCCGAGCTGCATCAGATGAGTCTTTTTGAAGACCCGGAAGAAAAGGAAAAAGAAGCCAGGCATCGGGAAAAAGAGCGAAAGGTGCAGGAAACCATGCTTTCGATCAGAGAGCGCTACGGCAAGAATGCGATCCTCAGAGGCATGAATTTCGAAGAAGGCGCCACGGCGCGGGAAAGAAACAGACAGATCGGAGGGCACAGGGAATAGCATGCAGGAAGAAGCGAAAGGCAAATATGAGGATATGCTGGACTTGCCCCGGCCGGCCTCGGCACGTCATGCGCCCATGCCTTTAAAAGCAAGAGCCGCGCAGTTTTCACCCTTCGCGGCTCTGACAGGTTATGATGAGATGATCCTTGAAACAGAAATGAGTGTCCGGGAACCGAAAGCGGACGGGCCGGATCACGGATCCGGATCCGTTAACGATTCCCACTTTTCATAGAGACCGTCCAGTTCTTCCCGAAGGCCGGTGAGCTTTTCGGTCAGATCCATCAGTTTGTGAGGATCCGTGGCATTGTCCGGAAGTGACATTTCTTCTTCCGTCAGCCGGATCGCCTCCTCCAGGGTCTCGATCCGTGCTTCGGTTTTCTTTAACTCGTTTTCCTGACGCCGGCGTCTGGTCTGTTCTTCCTTTTTCTCCTGACGCCGCAGGGCGGAATCCGTGGGGGCCTTTGCCCGGGCAGTCCCGGAGGCGGCATCGTCTGTCCGGGAAGAAAGCTGGGCTTTCTTTTCCAGATAGTCGTCGTAGTTCCCAATGTATTCGGTAAGACCCTTCCCGTCCAGTTCCAGCGTACGTCTGGCCAGACGGTTGATAAAATACCGGTCGTGGGAGACGAAAAGCAGTGTTCCTTCAAAAGAAGAGAGGGCTTCCTCCAGGATCTCGCGGGAAACGATGTCCAGGTGGTTGGTCGGTTCGTCCAGGATCAGGAAATTGCAGGGCGAAAGCATCAGCTTGGCCAGACTCAGACGGCCTCTTTCTCCGCCGGAAAGTGCGGGGATCGGTTTGAACACGTCATCGCCGGTAAACAGGAAGGAGGCCAGCAGATTGCGGATCTCGGTATCCGTCATGGCGGGATAGGATTCGCGGATCTCATCAAACAGCGTGTTGTTTTCGTTGAAAGTATGCTGCTCCTGATCATAATACCCGATCTCGACCTGGGCGCCGAGACGGATCCGTCCTTCGTCGGGCGTCATGGCGCCAGTCAGAATCTTCAGGATGGTGGTCTTTCCGCTTCCGTTTTCTCCGATCAGGGCCGTTTTTTCTCCCCGGCGTAAGGTAAAATCCAGATGCTCAAACAGCTGACGGGAGCCGAAGCGCTTGCTCAGGTTTTCCACGGAAAGAACGACCTGGCCGCTGACAGCAGAAGAGCTCAGGGTCAGATGCATGGAATCGTTGAGCTCACGGGGCTTTTCCAGACGCTCGATCTTTTCCAGCCTCTTTTCCCGGCTCTCGGCCCGCTTGATGGATTTTTCCCGGTTAAAGGATTTCAGCTTCGTGATGACCTCTTCCTCATGGCGGATCATTTTCTGCTGGTTGTAATAATGCTTTAAGGCCACTTCGCGTTCGGCGGCTTTCTTTTCGGCATAGGCTGTATAGTTCCCGCTGTACATGCTGATGCGGCCCTGTTCGACTTCAATGATCTTTTTTACGACCCTGTCCATAAAATACCGGTCATGAGAGACGATCAGAACAGCCCCGGGGTAATCCTTCAGATACGTCTCCAGCCAGGCGACGGACGCAATATCCAGGTGGTTGGTCGGCTCATCCAGGAGGATGAGATCGGGATTCGTCAGCAATAGCTTTCCCAGGGCTACGCGGGTCTTTTCGCCGCCCGAGAGAACGCCGCAGGATTTTGAAAACTCATCTTCCGAAAAACCCAGTCCTTTCAGGACACCGGTGATCTCGCTGCGCACGGCATATCCGCCTGCTTCTTCAAAACGGTGGGAGAGCTGACTGTATTCATTCATCAGGGATTCGAGCTTCGTTCCTGAGGCGACCGAGATCTGTTCCTCGGTGTCCCGGAGCGCCTTTTCCAGGGCAAAGACCGAAGCCCGGGCCGAAGCGAGTTCATCGTAGATCGTGGCGGAAGATTCCAACCCCTGATGCTGAGTCAGATAGCCGAAGGTAGCGCCTTTCTGCAGCGTAACGGATCCGTCCTCCGGAGAAAGACGGCCGCTGATCAGGTTGAGGAGGGTGGATTTTCCGGCTCCGTTGATGCCGACGATAGCTGCCTTTTCTTTTTCTTCCAGGTGAAAATAGCCGCCTGTCAGAACAGGGACGGCGTCAAAACTGATCTTCAGTTCGCGGCAGGCTAGCAGCATGGATCCTCCGGCAGTGTTTTTTGGAGCCTATTTATCATAACCGAAAAGTCTCTTTCGTGCAAGACTGATTTTGTTGACATCAATTTGAAAAGGGCTTATAATATTTCCGATATTCGGAAGGAGGACTGATTTTGGCTGCAAGAAGTATTTCACAGGCTGTCATCAAACGCTTACCGCGTTATATGCGTTTTCTTTCCGAGATCCAGGCGGAGGGAATCGACCGGATCTCTTCCAAAGAGCTCTCCGAAAGGATGCATGTAACGGCATCGCAGATCCGTCAGGATCTGAATCAGTTCGGAGGATTCGGACAGCAGGGCTACGGGTACAACGTCTCCAAGCTGATCGTGGAGATCGGCAAGATCCTGGGTCTGGACAAGCCGCACAATCTGATCGTTGTCGGCGCCGGAAACCTGGGACGTGCCCTGGCCGGCTACAGCAATTTCGAAAGCCGGGGCCTGTATATCCGGGCGCTGTTCGATGCGGCTCCCGAAAATACCGTAAAGGACGTCAGAGGCCTTCCGGTCTACGGCATGGATGCCCTGCCCGGGTACCTGGCCACACACAATATCGATATCGCGGTCCTGACCATCCCGAAGGATAACGTCAGGGCTGTGGCGTACCGCCTGTATGAGCTCGGGATCCGCGGATTCTGGAATTTTGCCCATATCGATCTGGCTCTTCCGGAGGATGCCGTTGCCCAAAACGTTCACCTCTCTGAGAGCCTTATGCAGCTGACATATTATATGAAGCACTGAAGCAACAGCGGGTGCAGTATGGAAAGAGTATCAATTAATCTTTATCCGGGACGCATGGCGTCCAATATCAGGCGGATCATGGACCGCCTGCCGGCCGGCACGAAGCGCTGCCTGGTCCTGAAAGCGGACGCGTACGGACTGGGGGCCGGGCTGCTGGGTCCGGCCATGGATCCGGTTGTGGACTTTTTTGCCGTAGCAACGGCCGAGGAAGCCCTTTTCCTGCGGAATGAGGGCGTTGAAAAACCGATCCTGATCCTGGGCTTCACGGAAGCGGAAAACTGGCTGGAGCTGGCTGCCAAAGGGATCCGGGTCTCGGTTTACAGCCTGGAAGACGCAAGGAAAATGTCGCATATTATGACTGCGGCCGGCCGGGAAATGATGGTTCATCTGAAACTGGATACGGGCATGAACCGCATTGGCTTTAAGGGGGATACAGCGATCCGGGAGATGGAAGAAGTATCCGGGCTGCCGGGCCTGCGGACAGAAGGCCTGTTCAGTCACTTCTTCATGGCAGATGCCCCCGATCTGTCTGAAACCCACAGACAGTTCGAACGCTTTATGAATGTTCGAAACAGCCTTGAGAAACGCGGGATCTGCCCGCCGATCTGCCATATCGCCAACAGCGCAGCCGCCATGGTCCTGCCGGAAACGGCGCTGAATATGGTCCGGCTCGGCATTGCCGCCTATGGCCTGCATCCGTCGGAAGAGATGTCCTGCGGAATCCGGCTGGAACCGGTGGCAGAAATGAAAAGTTGTGTTATAATGGTAAAGGACCTGCAGCCCGGTGAAACGGTCGGCTATGGAGCGACCTTCCGGGCAGAGCGTCCCATGAGGCTGGCAACGATCCCGGTCGGATACGCCGACGGCTATTCAAGACGCCTGAGCGGTCAGAGCCGGGTCCTTATCCGGGGAAGGTCGGCCCCCATCTGCGGCAATATCTGTATGGATCAGCTGATGGCCGATGTAACGGACATCCCGGATGTGCAGATGGGAGATCCCGTGACGCTGATCGGCCGCGACGGAGAAGAGGAGATCACGCTTGAGGAACTGGCCCAAAAGAGCGGGATCCTCAATTATGAATTCCAGTGCGGTCTGTCACGATGGAGAAATCACAGACATTTGATCGAAGAAGCTTAAGAGACAAGAAGATAAATCAAGAAGGAGCAGGATATGTCAGGACATTCCAAGTTTTCAAACATTAAGCACAAAAAAGAAAAAAATGACGCCGCCAAAGGCAAGATATTCACACGCTTCGGACGCGAAATCGCCGTAGCGGTAAAAGAAGGGGGACCCGACCCCAATAACAACAGCAAACTGAAGGATATCATTGCGAAGGCCAAGGCAAACAATATGCCTAACGACACCATCGACCGCAGCATCAAAAAGGCAGCGGGCGAAGGCTCCGGCGTGGACTATGTGCGTGCCACCTACGAAGGATACGGCCCCAAGGGAACCGCGATCATTGTGGAAACGCTGACCGATAACAAAAACCGGACCGCTTCCAATGTCAGAAATGCCTTTACCAAGGGACAGGGAAGCGTCGGAACACAGGGCTGCGTCTCCTACATGTTCGATGAAAAAGGACAGATCATCCTGGACAAGGAAGAGATCGACATGGATCCCGACGAACTGATGATGCTGGTCGTGGAAGCCGGCGCCGAGGATTTTGACGATGAAGAAGACAGCTATGAGATCATCACCGCCCCCGATGATTTCTCCGCCGTTCTGGAAGTGGTCCAGAATGCCGGTCTTCCGATCGTTTCGGCCGACGTCACGATGATCCCGCAGACCTGGGTGGAACTGACGGACGAACAGGATTTGAAGAACATCAACCGGATTCTGGATCTCCTGGAGGAAGATGATGACGTGCAGAACGTCTATCACAACTGGGACGAATAATTGACGTGCCGGATAAAGAAAGGAACGGGACATGGTTTGTAAATGCTGTGGATGCGAAAATCTCGATGAGGCAACCCATTGCATCTATTGCGGGGAGCCGCTGGAAAAACCTGACGAGAGCGTCGGGAATATCATGTCCGCTTTCGCGGGCGTTTCAATAGAAGAACCGGCCGAATCCGATGCGGCCGTCTCGAAACATGCCGGCATTACCGTTCTTTCCGCTGTGAACCGTCTTCGCCGTACCGATGTCGGCAGCACGGAAACGCTTTCACAGGAAGAGGAAGAAAAGATCCAGACGGAAACCCTTGCGCTGACGGATGACGTTCAGGCGGAGCAGATGGAGTTGGACTGGAAGGAAGAAGGGTCGGTGATCCCGGAGGATGAAGACCTCGCGGAACAGCTCTCGATCCAGGCCGCCGAGATCGTGAGCCGGGCGGTGGAAAAGATCGTCGGCCAGGAAGGAAAGGCGGAAGAGGAACAGGCCGAAAACGCTCAGGAAGCCGCTGCGCCGGAACCTGCCGCCGCCGGGGAAGAAGAGGTCAAAGAGGAAGCGGAACCGGTCCAGCCGGAGCCCGTCCGGACCTATGTGGCCCCTGAAAATCCCCTGGATTTTACCATGGAAGAAGTGCCGGAGAAAGAAGCGGACGAGGAGCCGATCGATCACAATTTCGTGCAGGCGGCGGCCGTTGCGGCCCCCGTGATCCAGGCAGGCAAATCCCTTCGGGAGGAAAGTCCGGCCGAGACCTGGGAGGAAAGCGAGTCCCCGGCGCAGGAACCGGAGGGTACGTCTCCTGCTACTGGGGAAAAGACCATTGATTTCATCCCGAATATTGCCCTGACCGGAACCTCCGAGATCATGAAGGAGAGCCGGGAGGAAGAGAAGCGGGAGAAAGAAAAGAAAGAAGAAGACGAAGCTCTCGAAGCGGAAAGGATCCGGAAGAAGAGAAAGCAGAAACGCAGACGGAACAGCTGGATCTGGATCCTGCTTCTCCTGCTGGCCCTGTTCGGGATCGCCTATCTTTTATGGATCCGTCCGGCAGACCAGTATAAAAAAGCGCTGGATCTGATGGAAAAAGGCAATTACCGCGAAGCGCTTTCCCTCTTTGAAAAGAGCGGGGATTACAAAGATTCCCGCAAGATGGCAGATGAATGTCTGACCCGCCTCGGTATTACTCCGACGGATCCTGACGTGCCCGGAACTTCGGTGCAGCCCACGGAAACGCTTCCATCCAGAACGGAGCCGCCCGAAACCGTCCCGCCGGAAACCAAGCCGCCGGTGACGGATCCTGCCTCGACCCTGCCGGAGGAAACCACGCAGGTGCCGCCGGAAAGCACCGAGGAAGTAACGCCGGGTCCGTCCGAGAGCTCATCGGAAGAAACTACACCGGGGCCCACGCCGGAAGAGACCACGAGTACCCCGGTGGAAACGACACCGGTGGCAGCGAGGGAGTTTAAGGCAGGTGAGATCGTCAGATTCGGTCATTATGAACAGGACAACAATTTCGGCAACGGATCTGAAGAGATCGAATGGATCGTCCTGGAAGCACAGGGAGACCGTGTCCTTCTGATCAGCCGGTATATCCTGGATTCGTCGAAATATCTGGATCCTTCCCGTTGGGCCACGTATTCCTCGAGCGGCATCCGGCTGTGGCTGGACAACGACTTTTACAATGCCGCCTTCTCGGGCGCGGAGAAACAGTACGTTCTGCTGTACGATGTAGATCCCGGTGTCAACCCGAAATATCCGGGCATCAGCCAGGGCGCCGTCGTGGATGACCATGTGGGCCTTCTGTCAGTCCCTCAGGTCGAGAAGTATTTCCCGTCCGCAGCGTCCCGCCAGTGCACGGCGACAGCGTATGCCAAGGCGAAAGGTGTCTATGCTGCCGATAACGGCTTTTCACCCTGGTGGACCAGCACCATGGGCCAGAACAACGAGTCGGCCTGTCTTGCCAGAAGCGACGGCGCCATCAACTACAACGGCCGCGAACTGGTTGTGTGGGTTTTCGGCGCAAGACCTGTGATCTGTGTTTCGACAACAGGTCTGGACTAAAAGAAAAAGCCTGAAACGGCTGTACCTGATAAGATCAAATAAACTCCCGACCATTCGGTTCGGGAGTTTTTGAGTGGGGAAAAATGTTCCGGATCCGGAAAAGATCAGAGCAGTCCTTCGTAGAGCGCTTCATAGCGCTTGGCGGAACTGGTCCAGGAATAATCCTGCTTCATGGCGTTCTGCCGCATGGCATTCCAGTCTTTTCTGCGGAGCAGGAAGGTGTCCAGCGCATTGTCCAGCGCCCAGCTGATTCCACCCCAGTCATAGTTTTCAAAGGCGAATCCGGTTGCCTTGTTTCCCGCCTTGTCGTACGGGATGACGGTATCTTTTAACCCGCCTGTGGCACGGACGATGGGAAGCGTTCCGTAACGCAGGGCGATCAGCTGACTGAGTCCGCAAGGCTCAAAACGCGACGGCATCAGGAAGGCGTCGCAGCCGGCATAGATCCGGTGGGAAAGCGCTTCATCGTAGACCAGGCAGGCTTTCATGCGATCCGGCCGGGAAGCCGCATATTCCCAAAGCGTATGTTCATACTGATAGTCCCCGGTTCCGAGAACGACGAACTGGCAAGGCTTTGTGGTCAGGCGTTCCAGAACGGGAATGACCAGATCCAGCCCCTTCTGCTCGGTCAGGCGGGAGACCATGCCGATCAGGAAGCTGTCTTTTTCCTCGGCCAGCCCCAGCTCCTTCTGAAGAGCGGCTTTGGAAGCGGCTTTCCCGCGGCTGACAGTGGACGCGCTGTAGTGGGCCGCCAGGGAAGGATCACTGGACGGGTCAAAAATGCTGTAATCAATCCCGTTGACGATCCCGCAGAAATCAGGGGAGCGCCACAGCAGCATCCCGTCCATGGTTTCTCCGTATTCGGGCGTTTTGATCTCTTCGGCATAGCTGTCGCTGACCGTCGTGATTTTGTCGGAGTACTGGATGGCGCCTTTCATCATGTTGCCGCCGGACCCGCTGCAGAGCGGTCCTTCGGTAAACAGATGCCACGGAAGGCCGCTGACCTGACATAAGAATTCACGGCTGCACAGACCCTGGAATTTCAGATTGTGGATCGTAAAGATCGTCTTGATGTTCTGATAGAAGGGATCCCAGCTTAGGGACGTCTTCAGATACGGGGCGATCAGCCCGGTATGCCAGTCGTGGCAATGAATGATATCCGGCTGAAAATTGATGATGGGCAGGATCGCCAGCACGGACCGGCAGAAAAAGGTGAATTTCTCAATATCATAGGTGTAATCGGTGTAGGGGCCGGACCCGCCGAAATAGGCTTCATTGTCGACGAAATAGAAGGTGAGCCCGTTCAGTTCCAGACTGCGCAGTCCCAGATACCGGTCCTGGCCGTTGAAAAAGATAACGGTATGCATGACGTCCTTCATCTGGGAACGATAGCGGGGCGCAATGCAGGTGTAGCAGGGCAGGATGACGCGGACATCATACTTTTCCTGATCGAAGGCATAGGGCAGAGAGCCGGCCACATCGGCCAGACCGCCGGTCTTGATGAAGGGGACGGCTTCGGCCGCCGCAAACAGGACCTTGATTTTTGACATGATCATTTCTCCTTTAAAATGGATATCAGACGTGTAATGGATTCTTCCCGGGTCGACCAGCTGGTCACGAAACGAACGCGGACCTGTCCGTCTGCTTCGAATGACCAGAAGCCGCCGATCCCTTCCTCCTGGAGCCTTTTATAGGTTTCCGGGGAAACGGTATAGAAAAGCTGATTGGTGGGAGAGGAAACAGCCGGTGTATAGCCTTCCTGCGCCAGTGCGTCTTTAAGCTTGTGGGCCATTTCGATGGCATGACGGCCGATCTCTCCATAAAGATCCCGCTGGAACAGGCGCTTGAACTGAACGCCCAGCAGGCGGCCTTTGGCCAGCATGGCACCGTGCTGCTTTTCAATGGTAATGAAATGCGGAACCGTCCCGGGCTTCGGGAATACGAGCGCTTCTCCGAAAAGAGCGCCGCATTTGGTGCCGCCGATATAGAAGGCATCGCACAATCGGGCCAGATCCGGCAGCGTCACGTCATTTTCCGGACAGGCCAGGGCATAGGCCAGTCTGGCTCCGTCCACATAAATACGAAGGCCGTATGCATCTGCCGCAGCGCGAAGCTCCGTCAGCTCTTCCAGAGAATACAGTGTTCCGCACTCGGTCGGCTGGGAAAGATAGACGGCCCCGGGAAATACCATATGATCGTGGGTTTCGTCCGCATAGAAGCTTTGGCACCAGTCCATTACGGATGCAGCCGTTACTTTTCCGTTCACAGCCGGGAGAGCCAGCACTTTGCGGCCCGTAAATTCCACCGCCCCCGCTTCATGGATCGCAATATGACCACTGACGGCGGACAGGACGCCTTCATACGGCTTTAAAACAGCGTCCAGCGCCAGGGCATTGGTCTGCGTTCCGCCTACCAGAAAATGCACTTCGGCTTTCGGTGCCCGGCAGGCGCGCCGGATAAGCTGCGCTGCCTCTTCGCAGTAATGATCCGTGCCATAGCCCGGCGCCGGTTCCAGATTCGTGGCGGCAAGCGCCCGGAATACAGCCGGATGAGCTCCTTCGGTGTAGTCGGTTGAGAGGATCGGCCGGATCACTTGTTTCTTTGTCCCTTTCATATAATTACCCCTTATTAAGGACGTTTATACAGCTCGATTATAACCGATACAGAGCACAAAGGCAAGTCCCGGACGGGCATGCAAAATATCCTTGCAATTTTGGGAAAAACAGGTATAATGCTAAAAAAAAGATTAATCAATGAGGTAAAAAGGTTTATGAGTGATTCTGCCGAAAAGCAATACCTCCTGTATCAGGAGTATCTGGAGAAAAATGACAAGCACAATGCCGGGCTTTCTCTTATGGTATCGGCTCTGATGGGATATCTTCCCGCACAGAAAGAGCTGGGCTATAAGTATCTGAACGGGATTCTTTTTCCGAAGGATTACTCTTATGCAATGCGCTGGCTGAATGAAGCGGCGGATCAGGGAGATATGGATTCGGTCATCAATCTGGCAACCATGTATATGTATGGTTACGGGACCAAGACAAACGGTCCGAAAGCTATGGAACTGCTTCAGAAAGCCGTGGAGGCCGAACATCCGGCTGCCGGACGTTTTCTGGGCTCGTGCTATGAAAAAGGCATCGGAACAGAGAAAAATGCCGAAAAAGCAGTGGAATGGTATCTGTGGTCCGCAGAAAGAGGCGATGCCGGTGCAGCGTATCTTCTGGGTGACGCCTACGAAAACGGGAACGGCGTAACAGCGGACCGGGACAAGGCGGTGGAATGGTATGAAAAAGCGGCCGCGCAGGAAGGTGAAGAGGCTGAAATGGCAAAGACAGCCCTCGCGAAACTGAAGGGAAACAATTAAATCGGTGCCGGAGAAAGAGACAAAAGACGACTTTCGGATCAAGGTGATGAACCTGTCGCAGCTCATCTGCGGAGGTCTTCTTGTGATGCTGGGCGTCTTTATGCCTAAACTGTTCAACGAATCGGAATTTCCGATCATCCGCTATCTGCAGCTTTCCCTGCGGGAAGAGAGCATTCATCTGATCACCTCAGCCATCCTGCTGGTCACCATGAATATCGTACGGGCCCTGCCGCACTATATCGGGATCTATTGGATCGTTGATTCAGTGTCGGTCAGCCGCGGAAAAAAAAGGATCTATTTTCTGGACGCAGCCTTTATTGTGATCCTGCTGCTCCTCACCTATCAGGTGATCGAAGCGGTGGACCAGATCCACTACGATTTCGGACTGCCGGCTGTGTTGATGGCAGGGATCATCATTCTGTATGATCTTCTGAATTATAACTATGTTTCGCTGCTGAAGCGCACCATGTTCATCCTGATGGCGTTGATGTCGGTGCAGTTCCTGGACATTATGCCGGCGGCATCCTTTCTGCCGGTGGGCCGGGGGGAACTGTCACGCTATATCAAGGCGGCAGCGGAGGTCCTGGGGATCGAACGCCAGATCAATAACCTGGCCCTGGTCGGATTTGTGGTTTCGGCGCTGATCGCGGTGATGCTTTTCGTCCTGATCCGGGACGAGAACGGATTGCGGGAGATCTCGAGTCTGAAAGAGGCCAATGAACGCATGCGGATGGAAGCTCACGCGAGTGAGGTCCAGAACCGGACGTTCAAAGAAATGCAGTATCTGGTCCATGATCTGAAATCGCCGCTGTCCGTTATACGGACACTGGAGGGCGTGCTTCGGATCGAAGAAGAAAACGAAACACCGGAAAAAACCGAACAGTATGACCGCATGGAAAAAGTCGTGGATCAGATGAGCGACAAGATCTCACAGCTGCTGACCATGGATCATAAAAGCAGCTTTACGGTGAAGGAATTGCTTAACGACGTCATGCAGCAGATCTCGATCGAGTCCTATGCCCCCTTTGTGAAACAGAGTTCAGAGGCGGATGAGGCATATCTGTATGCCAATCAGATCCTGATTTCCCGGTCACTCGTCAATCTGATCCGGAATGCGGTTCAGGCCGTACCGGAAAACAGGACACCGGAGATCCTGCTGCTTGCACAACCCCGCGGAAACACCATCGTTCTCAGCGTCAAAGACAACGGAAAAGGGGTACCGAACGATCAGATCGAAAAAATCTGGAAACACGGCTATTCCGATAAAAACAGCTCCGGACTGGGCCTGGCCTTCGTGAAGAATGCCATGGAACGGTCCGGCGGAGAGATTGAAATGAAGTCCAAATGGCAGGAAGGAACAACCATTTCGCTGATTCTGCCAAGAGAGGGAGAAGAAGACTATGTCGAATGAAAAGAGAGTAACGATCCTTTGTATCGACGATAACGAAGACGTGTGCTTTTCCTTGAAAACCTTGTTCCAGACGCAGGGCTGGAATACGGTGACAGCCGGAAATGTCCGGGAAGGGCTGGCAGTCTTTCGTCAGATACATCCCCAGCTGGTTCTGATTGACTACCACATGCCGGGCATCAACGGGCTGGAGGGAGTCAAGATGATCCGTGCTCTTTCCAATACCATTCCGATCATTGTGCTGACGATCGATGAAGACCAGGATGTGGCCAATGCCTTCCTGGAAGCAGGCGCCAGTGACTTTGCCCTGAAGCCGATCAAAGCGCCGGATACCATCAGCCGGATCAAACTGCATCTGCGCCTTCTGGAGCAGCAGCAGTCCTATATGGTGGACAAAGGCATCAACCGGGAAACCCTGGGCCTCATTGTGAATTTCATGAAGCAGCAGGAAGGCTCCATTACTTCCCGTGAGATCGCCGAGGGAACCGGCCTGGCCTATCAGACGGTGAGCCGTTATCTGCAGTATATGACGGCGCAGGAGATCGTTCATACCGAAAGCAATTACGGAAAAGTGGGACGCCCGAGACAGCTGTATCAGCTCAAGCAAATCTGAATAAGTTAAAGAAATATGAGATTATTGTAGACTAAATGAGCGTGGTTTTGATACTATAATCTCGTATTTTTGGATAGATGGAGATGCCATGCTGATCATTAACGGGAAGTTGTTACTGGAAGATGTTTTCGACTATCATGACCTTCGGATCGAAGACGGAAAGATAGCGGAAATCCTGCCATTTCGCTCCGGCTGCCAGGATTCAGAAATGTATGATGCGCAGGGGAGTATTGTCATTCCCGGTATGATCGATCTGGAAGTCCACGGCGCTCTGGGCTATGATATGTCCGATGCCTGTGATGAAGCCTATGACACCATCTCAAACTATCTGATCCGTCACGGCGTGACGAGCTTTATAGGGGCTATCGATTCCTTTGATGAATCTGTCCTCGAAGAAGCCTATACGGCCGCCGGAGAATGGATGTCCCGGGAACACAAGGGGGCCGACATGATCGGTCTTCAGATGCGGGGCCCTTTCCTGAATCCGGAGGTGCCCGGCGCGCAGAATCCGAAGTATTTCCGGAAGCCGGATCCGGCACTTTACAACAAGCTGCAGAAACTGAGCGGCGGAAAGATCAAGATCGTCAATGTCTCTCCGGAACTGGAAGGTGCTACGCCGTTTATGCGGGAAGTTTCCAAGACGGCAACCATTGCCCTGTCCAACTCGAACGCAGATTACGACACCGCCCGCATGGGTTATACCTGGACCAACGGCTGGTGCGGAGATCTGCTGTGGGACATGCCCAACTTTTCGGTCCAGGAACCGGGCATGATCGGGGCTGCCATAGACGGAGCCAGCTGTGTCACGATCCGCTTTGACAACGATCGTTTCGTCCATCCTGCCATGCTGCGGATGGTCTACCGGAATTTCTGGGAGCGTCTCTGCCTGGTCAGCGGCATGACCGCTTTCACGGGCCTTCCCAGCGGTTCTTATGAAATAGAAGACCACCTCGTCACCAAGAAGAATGACAGTGTCACCTTCGAAGACGGACGGGACGCCGGCAGTTGTCTTGCGCTGGACAGCTGTCAGCAGGCTGTTCTGGGGATGGGGTCCGTACCGATCCCGGTCGTTTTCCGCTCGGCAACACGCACCGCTGCCGAAATGCTGGGGGTCTATGATGAGATCGGCAGCATCACACCCGGAAAACGGGCCGACCTGGCGATCCTTGACCTTCACACGCACGGCGTACAGGCTGTCATCAAGAACGGTGTATTTGTATACAACGAAAGGAAGAATTACGATTGAAACTCGGAATTGGTGAAATCTTACTGATCATCATTGTGATCCTGTTCGTGATCGGGCCGGACAAGATCCCTGAATTTGCCAAAAAGTTCGGGGAAGGGCTCCGGGCGTTCCGGAAGGCGACCAGCGGTGTGACAAAAGAGATCCGTGAGAATGTCATAGACCCGCTGAATGAAGCTGCCGCGCCCCTGAAGGAGGCAATGGAACCCATCAACGAGATGCGTACGGAGCTGAACTCACTGGCGAGCGGGATCCAGCAGGATATGCAAAGTCTCACCAATGACCTTACAAAAGACGTAAATGATATAACCGGCGAGCTGAATCAGACAGCGACCGAGCTCGTGTCGGTGGCACAGGGAGAAAACAAGACGCCTGCCAAGGGACAGGAACCGGCCACTGAAGAGGAAGGGGAAGAGGCTCCCGTGATCCAGGAAAGCCCGGCGGAACCCGCGCAGAAAGAAGAAAAAATCGAAGAGGAACCGGCTGCTTCAGCGGAAGCCGGGGAACCCGAAGAAGAGCCTGAAGCTCCCTTGAAAACAGAAGAGACGCATACGGACGCCGTTACGGCGGACGATATACGTATAGATGAGGAGACCCTCCAGAAAGCCCGTCAAGAGGCCGAACGGAAGGTCGCCGAAGCGGAAAAGGCCCTGCGGGAAGCGCAGGAAGCTCTGACCAGGATCGAATCCTGACGGGCTGTCTTTTCCGGATCCCAAAGTTTAGTCATTCAAATATGAAGGAGGAAACAAAATGCAGTTATTGCCCCTGTTCACCATGGGCCCCCTGGAATGGGTCGTGATCGGCGTTGTGGTTCTGCTGGTCCTTGGACCGACTCAGATCCCGAAGCTGGCCAAGATGTTCGGAAAGGCTTCCAAGAAGTTCAAGGAAGGCCAGAAGGAATACGAAGACGAAGAAGAGGAGAGAAAGTCCTCAGTGAAGAAGGAATCCGCTGATGGCGAGGAAAAGGCCTAAAAAAGAAAAACACGAGGAAAACAGTGAAGGAATGATGACCGTTTCGGGGCATCTGAAAGAGCTCCGGAACCGGATCGCGGTGATCCTGCTGGTGTTTGTGGTAACGGTCGTTGTCTTCATCACCATTGCCCCTACCCTGGTCAACTTCTTTACGGAGATGGGAACCCGCTTTGGCTATGAATTTGTATTCATAGCGCCGCAGGAACTGCTGATGCAGCGCTTCCGCGTGGCGATCATCGGAGCACTGGTCCTGACTTCTCCGGTCATTCTCTACGAAGTCTTTGCCTTTGCAAAGCCGGGTCTGACCAAAAATGAAAGCTCAACCTTAAAGCTTTCCCTGATCCTCGGCGTCCTGTTTTTCTGTGTTGGTCTGCTCTTTGCATATTATGTGGCGATCCCTTTCATGCTGGACTTCCTGATCGGGCTTCGGACTGAAACGGATTATATTAAAGAATCCATCAGCGTAGCCAGTTATCTGGATTTTGTCCTGCTTCTGTTCCTCATCTTCGGCGCCATGTTCGAGATGCCTCTGATCAGCGTGGTTTTATCCCGCTTCGGGCTCCTGACGCCGAATATGCTGAATAAAGGACGTCCCTATGCCATCATTCTGATCTTTATTGTTGCGGCGATCATTACACCGCCGGATATTGCTTCTCAGATCCTGGTGGCAGTCCCCATGATTCTGCTTTATCTGCTCAGCACCCTGCTCAGCAAGATCTTCTACAAAAAGAGAAAGGCCAAACAGGCAGAAGCAGAAGCAGACATGGATGAAGACTCTTCCGATGAGGAAGAAGAGTAACTATCGGTACCTTACGTTATCCAAAAGATAACGGCTCATAAAGAATATATTCTTAAATGGAGGACACACAATGAGCAAGAAAGAAATCTCCCGCCGTCTGTTCTTAAAGGGCACGGCTGCTGCAGGTGCATCTGTAGCAGCGGCTTCTCTGCTGGCAGGCTGCGGCGCTGAGCCCGTTTCCACTACGGCTGTTCCGGCTGCCACAACTCCGGCTCCGACTGCGGCTCCGACTGCGGCTCCCACTGCGGCTCCCACCACGGCTGCCCCTCAGACCACGGCTGCTGCTCCGGAAACGACCGCGACCCCTGAACCCGAGTTCGTATGGGAAACCGGCGTAACCAACGCTGAATCCGTTACCGGCGATCCGAACCGTACCTGGACGCTGTGGGATCCGGCTGATGAGACCAAGACCCTGATCCGCGAAGGCCGCGGCGACATCGGCAAGAACGGTGCTGTTTCCAGCCCGGATGCCTGGTCTGCCTGGGCCGGTGTCAAGATCATGCAGGCCGGCGGCAATGCCGTTGACGCTGCAGCAGCGGTTGCCTTCTGCATTTCCGTCTGCGACCCTCAGCACTCCGGTATCGGCGGCGGCGGCTTCATGACGGCCCGCTTCGCCAATGGCGACATCAAGTTCATCAACTTCCGTGAAATCGCTCCTCAGGTTGCTTACAAGGGCACCGAAGAAGGCTCCTACTTCTGGCCTGTCTACAAGAACGAAAAGGGCGGCTGGAGCGTAGTTGGTGGCGCCAATATGACCGGCGGCCGTTCCATCGGCGTTCCCGGCACCGTTGCCGGCATGGCCTATGCGGTAGAAAACTATGGTTCCGGCAAGCTGAAACTGGCCGACCTGATCCAGCCCGCTGTTGATCTGGCCGAGAACGGTTTCTGGATGGGCCCGACCACGAGCAGCTCTCTGGAAAACAACTACAACAACCTGCTGAACTATCCGGAATTCGGTTCCGTATTCCTGCTTCCGGACGAAGCCGCTGAGCACCTGGATCGTTACATCTATGCGACCGGCGATAAGTTCACCAACCCTCAGCAGGCTAAGGCCTTAAAGCTGATCCAGGAACTGGGTCCCGACACCTTCTATGCCGAAGGCGGCGAACTTGCCGAAGCTATGATCAAGGTCGCCAACAAGTACGGCGGTGCCTTCCTGGCCAGCGACTTTGCCAACTACAAGGCTCAGGAGAAGGAACCGGTCCGTGGTGAATTCATGGGCAAGACCATCATCTCCAGCCCGCTGCCGTCTTCCGGCGGTACCTGCATCTGCCAGATCCTGAACATCATGGAAGCTTATGGTCCTGAAAAGCTGAAGGAATACGGCCACAACAGCGCCAAGTACCTGCATGTTCTGCAGCAGGCCATGGCTCTGACCTATGCCGACCGCAGCAAGTATCTGTACGACTACGGTGAGGAAGTTGAGCTTGAGCGCAAGACCATGAACGCTCTGACCAGCAAGGAATATGCCAAGTATCTGGCTTCCCTGATCACCGAAGACGGCATGGTGGAAGCAGTTGCTCACGATCCGTTCGAATTCGAGCATCAGGATACCGTCAGCTACTCCGTCGCTGACAAGGAAGGCAACATTGTTACCGTCACCTTCACCGTTAACGGTATTTTCGGTTCCAAGGTCGTTCCGGATGGCTACGGCTTCATCCTGAACAACGAAATGGGCGACTTCAGCTCCGATCCTACCAGCGTGAACGCGATCGCTCCTTTCAAGTATCCGCTTAGCTCCATGAGCCCGACCATCGTTCTGAATGAAGATGGTTCTCCGTTCATGACCGTCGGCAGCCCGGGTGGTTCCACCATCATCGCGGCTGTTGCTCAGGCTATCCTGAACGTCGTTCTGTTCGGTATGGAAGCACAGGATGCTGTTAATGCTCCTCGTATCAACTCTTCCTTAAGCGTTGAGAACCGTGTCGGCGAAGCAGTCATGAAGGAACTGGAAGCCATGGGCCACACCGTCAAGGATTGGGGCGAATGGACTCCGAGCGCCGGCTCCAACCAGGTTGTTGTTTACGACAGATCCAGCGGCGAGCTTGTTCTGCATGCGGCTGCTGACCCTCGTCGTGACTGCAAGGCTTGGGCATTCTAATTCAGCATAAGCTGAACCTATACACCCGGTCGGAGAAACCCTCCGGCCGGGTCTCCAACAGAAAACATGCCGGAGGAAACGGCATTTTCGCTTCCTCCGTTAAGAGAGGAAGACTATGAAAAAATTTATTGCTTTAGCGCTGGCAGCCCTTATGCTTCTGTCGCTGGCTGCCTGCGGCAACGATACCCCTACTCAGGCTCCTACCCAGAAGCCCGCTGAGACGACCAAGGCTGCTGATACCACGACCGAAGCGGCTGCTCCTGCCGAAACCAAGGACAGCTCCGATGCTACCAAGGCTCCCGCTGCTGACGGTGAATGGGAGACCAAGGGACTGCCTGCTGTAACGGCCGGCTGCCTGGATGGTAAGATCCTTATCATGAGCGTTGGTCAGAGTGCTGACGTTGACCTTGTTTGCACGCCCTTAAAGCGCGCCAAGATCGACTACTATCAGAACAACCTGATCGAAGCGGACGGTGTTACCGATTCCTATAAGATCCTGATCTGCGTCGTCGGCGGTTCCAACAAGGGTCTGGGCGCTGCGAGCATGGACCAGGCCGATGAAGAGAAGCGTGTTACCGGCGTTCTCGAAAAGGCAAAATCCCTTGGCCTGACCATCGTCTGCATCCACAACGGCGGTGTCGATCGTCGCGGAACTCTGTCTGATGCTTTCATCAAACTGGCTTTCCCGGAAGCGAACTATGCCATCGTTCTGAACAGCTCTGACACCGACAATCTGATCCATGATATCCTGGCTGCGAAGAGCACGCCTACTGCCTACGTAGAAAAAGCTTCCGAATGCGTTACCGTTCTGAAGTATATGCTTGGTAAATAATCAATGACCGTTTCCGGGAGCGTTATGCTCCCGGAGCTGAAGGAGATTTTTATGACACCCTATATGATTACCTTCTTTGTAATGGTCGGTGTCTTCATGATCGGCTGCTTTGCCCTGAAATGGCCTGTAGGCGTTTCCATGCTGGCAGCAGCGTTCTGCGGCGCCCTGGAAGGCATGCTGGTTCATGGCACGTCTTTCTCCCAGACCATTACTGATACGGCCCGTATGATGGTGGAAGGTGAGTTCGGCTATATCGATACAATTCTGACCATCGCCTGCGCTATGATCTTCATGAAGGTCATTGAAGACTCCGGCGCGCTGGATGCCCTGTCCTCTCTGCTGATCGAGAAATTCCACAAGGCACCCGCCGTACTGCTGATCCTGATTATGTTCATTATCATGTTCCCGGGTATGATCACCGGTTCGTCCACAGCCGCTGTTCTGTCTGCCGGTTCCATCATGGCACCCGTTCTGATGCTGCTCGGTCTTGATAATGTCACTGCCGGTTCGGTCATCGCCATGGGCGGTATCCTGGGCATGATCGCGCCGCCCGTCAACACCGCCGCTCTGGTTATCTGCGCCGGTATCGACGTTCCGTACGTCGGTTTCACAGGCCCTCTGCTTCTGCTCACCATGCCTCTGGCGATCCTGTTCGTCCTGATGCTTGGTCTGCCGAAGATCAAGAACCTGAACTACGAGAAGTTAAAACCCGCTCTGGAGAAGCAGGACGCCACCCGCAAGCAGTATGGATTCAAGATCTATATTCCTTTCCTGGTCCTGGTCGTTCTGATGGTTTTCTTCAAGGTCTTTGCTGCCCGTATCGGCGTCACTGACCTGGGTATGCCGGTTATCTTCCTGTGCAGTGCCGCTGTCGGTCTGTTCACCGGACGCAAGATCAACCCGTTAAAGGCTGTTCCTGCTGCCATCCGTACGGCGACCCCTGTTATGGCGATCCTGATGGGCGTCGGCATGTTCATTGAAATTATGACGGCTACCGGTGTCCGCGGCTTCATCGTCGTCACCTGCCTGAAGATTCCGGAAGCACTGTGGATCCTTGCCTGCTGCATCAGCATCCCGCTGTTCGGCGCGGTATCGTCCTTCGGTGCCTGCTCCGTTCTGGGTGTGCCTTTTGCCTATATCTATGGTACTTATCTGGGCGGCAACGTCGTCGTCTGCCTGGCGGCCATCTCTCTGATCGCTGCTGTTGGCGATATGATGCCTCCTACCGCTCTGGCCGGTCTGTTCGCAGCGCAGGTCACGGGTGTCAAGAAGTACACAAAGATCCTGGTGAAATGTATCATTCCCATCATCATCCTCTTGGTATGGGCCGGATTCGTTCTGGTCAAGTCGAAGGCCTTTGCCTGGTCCGTGTTCGGTTAAAGGAAGGAGGAGCTTACAATGGTCACATTTACAACTGTTATCTATCTGATCATCGCAGCCATCGTGTTCTGCAGCGTCCTCTATAACCTTGTCTGCAAGGAAGAAAAGGTCGTTGACAAGATCGCCTGTGCCATGATCCTGATCCCGCTGGCTCTGCGCCTGCTCTTGATAAAGTAGGAGGTCCAGTATGAAGAAAAAAGGTTTAATCAGTACTTGCATCATTTTATGCTGCGCGATCGTTCTGGCTACCGTTACCGGTATCAGCTTCAACAAAAAGCGCAACTTCGTGGAAGATATCGTTGTTGGCAGCAACGTGAAGGGCACCTTCAAGCTGGATGAATACAACGAGAACTTAAAGGGCACGATCGGCGACGTCGACGTATACGTCCTGAAAGGCGAAGAAGAGGGCGGCAAGGTCCTGGTTCTGGGCGGTACCCACGCCAATGAACCGGCCGGCCACATGGCTGCCATCGTGATCCTGGAGCAGTTCCAGGTATCCAAGGGAACCGTTTACGTGATCCCGAACATCTGCCAGTCCGGTCTGACCCACAATGACCCGCTGGAAGGCACCCCGCAGTATCTGCACTTCACCACCAAGAACGGGGATGTCCGCACCTTCCATTTCGGATCCCGTGCGTCCAACCCGATCGACCAGTGGCCTGACCCCGACACGTATCTGCACACCTCCGGTGACTGGACCAGTGCCAAGGTTTCCCCGGATGTGAACACCACGCAGACCCTGTCCGGTTCCGAAGTTCGTAACCAGAACCGCTGCTATCCCGGCATTGCCGACGGCACCGTTACCGAGCGCGTATCCTATGCTGTTACCAACATGATCAACACGCTGAAGATCGACATGGTCATCGACCTGCACGAATCCAGCCCGGAATATGCTGTTAACAACGCCATCGTGGCTCACCAGGATGCCCTGTCTCTGGCTTCCGATACCGTTCTTCAGTTAGGTGACAGAGACATTCTGCTCCGTATCGAGCCTTCGCCGGCCGCTCTTCGTGGTCTGACGCACCGTGAGCTGGGTGACTATACCGATGCTTACGCCCTGCTTTGCGAAGTCGGTAACCCTTCCCAGGGTCGTTTCCGCGGATACACCGATGAAGCGCTTGCCATTACCGGTAAGGACCCGTGCTACACGGATGCTTATGCCATCAATGGCGGTGCCCTGCTGTACGTAGACTACAGCTCGGGTGATTTCCCGCTGTCTCTGCGTGTTGCCCGTCATGTGGCTACGGTTGCCCAGCTGATCGATTCCATGAACTTTGAAGTGGACGATGAAGCTCGTTCCGTCATTGTAGACAACTTCCCGGATCCCGATGCGATCAAGGAATTCTACGATGAGATGGTCGCGGCCGATGATCTGGGTCTGTATCTGAACTGATACGGAACCACGTTAAATCCAAATCCAAAAGCCTGTCATGAAAGTGGCAGGCTTTTTCTTTCTGATCTGCCCCTTGTTTTTCTCTTTTTCCCCTGCTATACTGATGATACATCCTGAAGAAGAGGAGAGAACGTTATGAAAAAAGTATTTGCGATCCTGCTTTCGTTATGTATGATCCTGTCGCTTGCGGCGTGTGCGGGACAGGGGACAGAAACGACGGCGGATAAGGGGACGCCTTCTGCAACGACCCAGCCTCCGGAAACGGTACAACCCACAACCTCGGTTCCGGAAACGTCTGCACCGGCGCCTACGGAAGAACCGTTTGAAGAAACGTTTTTGGAACGGGAACCCGGCACCAAACAGCTGACCCTGTACTGGACCAAACCCGGTGCCAAGCTGGAGACCAGCGACGTCTGGATCTGGTGGGAAGGAAAAGAAGGGAACGGCGTTCTTTTCTCGCGCTGCGCCTACGGCTTCAAGTGCCAGGTCAATGTCCCGGAAGCCATACAGGAAGTCGGATTCATTGTCCGGACAGCCTGCTCTGACCCCGGCGGATCCAGTTGGGGCGAGGCGACAAAGGATTATGACGGAGACCGCTTTGCCCAGCTCGAGGGCGATGAAACCTTCATTTATTTAAAGAGCGGAGACGGCAACCAGTATCACAGCAGCGACGGAGGAAAGACCTTGGAACAGATCAAATCGTTCAATCTGGCGGGTATCATCAGTGAAAACGAGATCCAGTATTTCATCAATCCGGCAGCCAGGTTAATGAAATCGCACATTTCTGTCTATGACGGAGAGGAAAAGCTGGAGATCGCCGAGCTGAGCTCTGAAAAGAACAACGTGATCACCGGGGTCATTAAAATGGCAAAACCGCTGGACCCTGCCAAGAATTACCGTGTGGAGATAGAAGGATACGGCAGTGTGAACGCAATGCCGACCGGTCTGTTCGACTCGGCTGATTTTATTCAGAACTATACCTATGACGGGGATGATCTCGGGGCGGTGATCCTGGAAGACGGCAGCATTCAGTTTAAAGTCTGGGCTCCGACCTGTTCACAGGTCGTTCTGAACCGCTACCCGAGCGGCGATCCAGAATCAGATAAGGCCTTTAGTGTCGCGTATGAACCCCTGCCCATGGAGAAGCAGGAAAAAGGAGTCTGGAGCCTTACGATTCCGGCTTCCGGGGAAGCCCTGTACTATACGTATACGGTTACAAACTCCCTGGGAACCAATGAAGTGGTGGATCCTTATGCGAAGGCCGTCGGTGTCAATGGAAACCGTGGCATGGTCGTGGATCCTGCTGCGGCAGATCCGGAAGGATTCAAAGAGGATCATTTTGTTGAGTCCGTTGAAAAGTATTCCGACGCCGTGATCTGGGAGGTCCACGTGCGTGACTTCTCCAACCAGATCGCGTCCAGTCAGTATCCCGGCAAATATCTGGCCTTTACGGAGACCGGCCTTACCAATGCAGCCGGCGTGCCGGTCGGAGTGGATTATCTGAAATGGCTGGGGATCTCTCACGTTCATCTGCAGCCGGTTTATGACTTTGCGACCGTGGATGAGAGCAGCAGCGAAGCCCAGTTCAACTGGGGCTATGATCCGAAGAACTACAACGTCCCGGAAGGCAGCTATTCCACGGATCCGTACCATGGAGAAGTTCGCATCAACGAATTCAAGCAGATGGTCCAGGCCCTGCATGCCCAGGGACTCGGGGTGGTCATGGACGTGGTGTATAACCACACCTACGACGGAAACTCCAATTTGAACCGGATCGTACCGTATTATTATTACCGTTACGACTCGAAAGGGACAAACTCGAACGGCTCCGGCTGCGGCAATGAGACGGCATCCGACCGCATCATGTTCCGCAAGTTTATGGTGGATTCGGTCAGTTACTGGGCCAAAGAATATCATATTGACGGCTTCCGCTTCGACCTGATGGCGCTGCACGATATTGAGACGATGCAGGCCATAGAAAAAGCCCTGCATGCCATCAATCCCGGCTGCCTGATCTACGGAGAAGGCTGGACCGGCGGCACAACACCGCTCAGAAGCAATCTGCAGGCCTCTCAGGCTAATATTAAGCAGGTGATAGCGTCCGAAGGCGCTGCGGGCTCCGTAGCGGTCTTTAACGACGCCATCCGCGACGGTTTGAAGGGCAGCGTCTTCGATGCGAAGGGCACCGGCTATATCAACGGAACCGTAAACAGTGAAACAGCCCATAAAGTCGGCTTTGGCCTCACCGGCGGCGCGAAAGGCGTAGGGGCCTCCTGGAGCGTGGACGATGCGATGGTCATCAACTACATGTCCTGCCACGACAATCTGACCCTTTGGGATAAACTGGCTGTGTCCTGCCCGAATGCATCGCAGGAAGAAAAGCTTGCCATGAACCGCCTGGGCGCCTCCGTTGTCATGATCTCACGCGGCACCCCGTTCTTCCTGGCCGGCGAAGAGATGCTGCGCAGCAAAGACGGCGATGAGAACAGCTATAAGTCTTCCGATGCGGTGAACAACATTGATTGGGAAGTGCTGGTCCCGGGCAGTGATGCGATGTCCATGGCGGAGTTTTACCGGGCGCTGATTCTGCTCAGAAAGGAGCATCCTTTCCTGCGCCGGGCAGAAGTGAGCTATGAAGCGGCTTCTGACGGAGTTCTGACCGTGCATTACAGCCTGGACGGGACGGAGGTCGCGAAAGCCATCATCAACCCGACCGGGGCAGACATCACTGTCACGACAGACGGGACCATCCTTCTGGGCGAGGAGAACGTTGTAAAATCGATGGGTGTAACGCTGTTCGAACTTGACAAATAGAAGAGAGTAAGAAAAAAGCCGCCAACCGGCGGCTTTTTTTGTGGGCCATTGGGGGCTCGAACCCCAGACACCCTGATTAAGAGTCAGGTGCTCTACCAACTGAGCTAATGGCCCGTGGCGACATTGCCCAATATACAACATCCTGAAGGGAAATGCAAGCATTTTTTGAAAAATTTTTGAAAAATTTTTTGCCCCCGGGAAGGCGGAGCCGATCCGCCAGATGTACAAAAGAGGAAAAATCGAACAAAACAGCGCTTTTTCTTTTCTCCTGCGGGAAAAAGTATTGTAATTGTGAATTGATTCCATTATAATACCGATAAAAGGACTAATATCCTAAGATTATTACCATACATTGCATAGAGGAGGAGACAATATGATCACTTGCCCCAATTGTGGTTCTTCCTTCAGTGAAGGAATGAAGTTTTGCTCCAAATGCGGAACAAAGCTTCCCGCTGTGAGTGAACCTGCTTTTACAGAAAATGATCCCGTCCAGGAGCCCGCTCCGGCCGCAGATCCTGTCATCCAGGCAGATCCCATCATTCGCAAACCGGTCAAAGAGAAGAAAGAAAAGAAGGCAGCTTCCGCTCTTAAGCTGAAGATCAATCCGAAGCTGATTGCGATCGCGGCAGCCGCCCTGGCGCTTGTCATTCTGCTCATCATCTTCATCCCGAAGATTTTTGCCGGCGGCGGTTCTTATGCGCTGCGTAAAGATTACGTACAGAGCGGCAAGCTGGGAGAGAAGTGGCTCAGCTTCAACAAGGCCGGTAAAGTGACGGAAATGGACGCGGAGGCGAGTATTGTCAGCAATATGGTGACTGCCGACGGTACCGTCAACGTCTTTAAGGATTCAGACAAGAATCTTTACACCGTCGATGCCAAGGGCTTCAACAAGATCGCGGAAGAGGTGGAGTCGTATTTAGTCTCCTTCGACGGCAAGACCATTGCCTATATGGATGAAGAAAATGCCCTGTATCTGTTCACCGGTGGAAAAGACAAGAAGGTCGCGGAAGACATTTATGCGCTGAGCGCCATCTCTCCGGACGGCAAGGCGGTTGCCTATACCAAGCAGAGCAACGAGAATATCCGCGGGTATTACTACGACGGGAAAGAACATGAGCTGGGCAAGAATATGACACCGGTCGCTCTTTCCGCCAAAGGGACCTATGTGTATTACACCAATCAGAACGGCGTCCTGTACGTTCAGAAGGGTGAAAACAGCGATGACCGTCAGAAGATCGTAGACGGTATCACGAATATCTTCTTCAATGAAGACGGCACACAGGTCGTTGCCAATGACGGTTCCAAGACGTATTTCTCCGAGAAGGGCGGAGAGCGGACCGATGTCTCCAAAAACGGACTTCGCCTGCTGGTTCCTTCCCGCACCATGCGCAGCGGAACCTTCTATGGCATCAGTAGCCTGAAGGACAAGCTGTATTATACCTATTCTTCCGGTGAAGGATATACCGTATACAAGCTTAGCAGCAAGCTGGAGCTGAGCAGTGCCATTGCCAGAAATGTTATGAGCCTGACGCTGCAGGAAGACGGGAAATACATGTCCTATCTGAAGAATAACAAACTGTATCTGATGAATGTGACCGAAAAAGAACCGGAAGGCAAAGTGCTGGCGATCGACGTGGAATCCTATATTTCTTCCAATGACGGGAAACTGTTCCTGTATGAGGATGAAGAAGGGGAGACCTACTCCGTCAACCGCAACGGAAAGGCCCAGAAGGTGATCGGCGAGTCTGTTGACGAATGGGCTGCCGTGTCTAACGGCTTTGTTTATATCCTGGACGATGAAGCGTATTTCACCACCGGAAACAAAGGAAGCAAGATCACCGGTTTCAGTGATGATGTGTCGGATATGAGCGGATACCGTGATTATGTTCTCCTTCACTGTGACGACGATACGGTTTTCATGCTGAAGGACGGCAAGAAACCGATCAAGATCTGGGAAGAAGACTAAGATCCGGATTCCCCTGTAAACGAAAGACCCCTGCCCGAAAGCGGACAGGGGTCTCTTTTGTGGAAAACGGAAATAAAAAAGTAGCGGAGGACGGATTTGAACCGCCGACACTGCGGGTATGAACCGCATGCTCTAGCCAACTGAGCTACTCCGCCACG
>CADBSR010000055.1 GCA_902797385.1 uncultured Lachnospiraceae bacterium | reverse complement strand
GTGCAGTTGGGGGGACTTGAACCCCCACCCAAGTACATGGACATGAACCTGAATCATGCGCGTATGCCAATTCCGCCACAACTGCTTCTTGTAAAAGAGCGCGAGACGGGGATCGAACCCGCGACCCCCACCTTGGCAAGGTGGTGCTCCACCGCTGAGCCACTCGCGCATGCGTCTTTTTCGGCGCAAGGTGTATACTACAACATCCGGGCGAGAATGTCAACAACTTTTTCAAAAAATTCTAAACTTTTTTTCAGACGGATCCGGCGAGCCCCAAATCGCCTCATATCGGGCGGCCGGGCGCAGGGCGAAAAGCCTCTACGCGCCGAAGTTTTCGAAGATGACCAAACAGCCGTCTTTTTCCAGTTCATCCGCTCTTTCCGCGCTTCGGACGGTCCAGGAGACCTCCTGAACGCCGTAGAGCAGGCGGCAGAGCTTCAATTCCGGCTGACGGCGATACTGGTGGTCATACGCAATAAAATCCGGTCTCGTCAGGAAATTCATGAGCAGGCGCTCCAGGACCCACAGGGTGAGCTTGCTCTGCTTAGCACCGCTCTTCATCAGATTACCGGAGAGCTGACCGCGGATGATCTCCGGGCGGAACTCGCGCAGCCACATAAGGGCTCTCGGGTCAAAACTTTCAATGCAATAGCGCACCTGGTATTGATCCAGGATCTCGCAGGCTCTGGCCGCCAGTTCCCGCTGATTGCCTCTGGCCGGTTTCAGTTCCACCACCAGCGGTGTTTTTCCGTTAAACAGCGCCAGGACTTCTTCAAATAACGGGATCTTCTCATCCGTTCCTTCCAGATGGTAGTTTTCCAGGTCCGCTGCTGTCAGATCTTCGATCTCCACGTCCGCACCGGCCGTTCTCTTTAAGGAACTGTCATGGATCACCGCCACATTGCCGTCCTTCATCAGATGCAGATCCAGCTCGGCGCCGTATCCGTGATCTATGGCGTTTTGGAACGCGGACAGCGAGTTTTCCGGCTGATCCGGCTGATGGTGCAGGCCCCTGTGTGCATAGCGCTGCTCTTTCATGCCTTCCGGCCACACGGCGCGTCTGCGGCAGCGAAGCGCCAGAACATAGAGCGCCGCCAGCGGAAACAGGATCCAACAGACTATTTTCAAGACTTTTTTCATGGTTTTCCCTCTCAAGCTCTTTTCTTATTCGTCCATCCGGTCCAGGATCTCGCGGACCCCGCTCAGGGTCCAGGTCGGATGGATATTCATTTCTTCTATATCTTCCTTTTTGCCTTCTCCGCTTAAGACGAAGATGGTATCCACCCCGGCGTTGATGCCGCAGGCGATATCGGTATAGAGCCGGTCTCCCACAACGACGGTCTCCTCCCAGGAAAAGCCGGTTCTGGCAAGAGCCAGCTCTACCATCTCCGGCTGCGGCTTGCCGATCACGCGCGGCTTGCGCTTTGTCGCGTGCCAGAGCATCTCACAGATACTGCCGCAGTCCGGCTCAAAGCCGAAAGAGGTCGGACAGACCCAGTCGGGATTGGTTGCCAGATAGTCCACACCGCGGTTTAAAAGGATGCAGGCATCTTCCAGCTTCCGATAGGTCAGTTCCCGGTCAAAACCGATCAGTAGGAGCGAAACGTCGGCAGAGGGTTCTTCGCACAGGTGGAATCCCGCCGCCCGCAGCTGCTGCTTTAAAGATTCCGTTCCCACCACGTACATCAGCCGGTCCGGATATTCTTTCCGGATGATATGGATCGTGGCATCGGTCGACGTCAGGAAATCTTCTGCTGTCGCAGGCAGGCCCAGCCGCTCCATTTTGGCCAGATATCCTTCGATCCCGCGGGACGAATTGTTGGTCAGGAACAAATACCGGCCGCCCCTTTGGTGGATGTTCGCCAGAAACGCCGGCACGCCGTCAAAAAGCTGCTCGTCCAGATACAGCGTCCCGTCCATATCCAGCAGATAAAGTTTTTTGTTCTTTAAACTGTTCATGGGGTTATCTTATCACAAATGAACGGATTTGGAAACATGTTTTCTACCGGCTATAATTATGCGAGAAATCCTGTCACCCTGTTCGTTTTCCGCTTCCTGTGCTACAATAAGCCCTCGTATAAGAAAGATGAGGTACTCTATGTCTCAGACTCAAACACAGTCCAATAAAATGGGCGTCCAGCCGATCGGAAAGCTGCTTTTTACCATGGCGCTGCCCATGACCGTCTCCATGCTGTTTCAGGCGCTGTATAACGTTGTTGACAGCTATTTTGTTGCCCAGATCAGTCAGGACGCCATGAATGCCGTCAGCCTGGCGTTTCCCATGCAGACGCTTCTGATCGCCTTTTCCATTGGCACCGGGGTCGGTATGAGTGCCCTGATCTCACGCGCCCTGGGAGAAAAACTCCCCGAACGGGCTCAGCAGATTGCCGGCACCGGACTTTTTCTGGAAGCGGCCACGGCGGTCTTGTTCTGTCTGGCAGGCTTTCTGTTCGGCCGCCGCTTTTTCGAGCTGCAGACCGAAAACTCCGTGATCACCACTTACGGGGGAGAATATCTGACCGTTGTAATGGGGATCTGTTTCTTCCTCTATGCCCAGGTCTCCATGGAGCGACTGCTACAGTCCACCGGGCGGACCGATAAATCCATGATCATTCAGCTGGTCGGCGCGGTGACCAATATCATCCTGGATCCGCTTTTTATCTTTGGCTATGCAGGTTTTCCCCGTATGGAAGTTCTTGGCGCTGCTGTCGCAACGGTCATCGGCCAGGGGATCGCGGCACTCACCGGTCTTTTCTTAAATCTGAAATACAACCCGGAGCTAAAAGGGGCCTTCCGTATGGTCCGCTTCCGCGGGCCGATCGCGGCGGATATTTACCGGATCGGTTTTCCGTCGATCCTGATGCAGTCCATCGGCTCTTTAACGAACTTCTGCATGAATCAGATCCTTCTGGGCTTTACCGAAGCCGCCACGGCTGTCTACGGCGCTTATTTCAAGCTGCAGAGCTTTATCTTCATGCCGGTTTTCGGTCTGAACAACGCCATGGTGCCTATCATCTCCTACAACTACGGAGCCGGCAGCATGGAGCGTGTGCGCAAAACATACCGGATCTCTATTGCCTCCGCCGTCTGCTTCATGGGGCTGGGCGCTATCCTCTTTTTCCTGCTGCCCGGCACGCTGATCGGGATCTTCAACCCGACCGAGGAAATGCTGAATATAGGGGTAAAAGCGCTCCGGATCATCTGCCTGCATTTCCCGTTAGCCGGGTTCTGCATTATAGCCGGCTCCGTCTGTCAGGCGATCGGCAACCCGTTTCATTCCCTGCTGATCTCCGTCTGCCGTCAGGTCGTTGTTCTGCTGCCCGCCGCCTATCTTTTCTCCCTGACGGGAAAACTCAACAATGTCTGGCTGTGCTTCCCGCTTGCCGAGCTGGTATCGTTCATTTTGAGTTTTCTCTTCCTTCGGTATACGATCAAACGTGCAGAAGAGACTATCAGCAAATAAAAATGAAATTTTGTGCATATATGTACATTAAATAGGTGCATTCGCAAAAATTATATAAAATATTGACATTTTTTTCTTGATTTTCCAAGCCTGCAGCGATATAATACCTGTGGGTTTTTCTATTTATAGCCTGCAGAAAAGGAGGAAAGATGTTCACTATTGGTGATACCATACACTATGGTATGGATGGCGTCTGCCAGATTACCGGAATCGTCGAAAGAAAAATCGGCGGAGAGTACCGCCGCTTCTATGAGCTTCATCCTTATTTTCGCAAAAGTACTGTCGTCTTTCTCCCCGTTGACAATGATCGGCTGCTCTCCCGTGTCCGTCCCGTTATGAATGAGGAACAGATCATGCGTTCCATTTACGGGATGAAAGATTTTGAGTCCATCTGGCTCGACTCTGATACAGACCGTAAGGAAGCCTTTCAAGCCATCATTCGCCAGGGAGATAATCAGCAGCTCCTCTCTCTCGTCAAAACGCTGTACGAACGGAAACAGGAGATGCAGAAAGGCGGGCGGAAGCTGCGCTCTGCCGACAGCGCTTTTCTCAAGGATGCGGAACGTTTGGTCAACGAAGAATATGCCTATGTCCTGGGAATGGAACCAGGAGAGATCCCGGCCTTCATTCAGAAAAAGATGGCCTGAAGCAAAAACGGTGCCCAAAGGCACCGTTTTTTATTCGATTCCCAATGCTTTTTTTGCCAGCGCATCTGCCAGGTCATTGCAGCGGTTATGGGAATGACCTTTCACTTTCTTAAACACGACCTTCAGTCGGTCCCGGATCCCCCGGTAAAAATCCCGGTAGGCTACTGTACCGGGTTTGCCGGCCTTCCATTCTTCCGTACACCAGCAGGCGATCCCGGCGTAGTCATGGTAGAGGTAGATCCCTTCCCAGCCTTCTTTCAGCGCGTATTCCATCGCTTTCCTGGCTCCCAGGATCTCTCCGGCTACATTGCGCATGCCGGCCAGGTCGGGGTCATCTCCCTTCCCGCAGAACGTTAACTCTTCTCCTTCGAAAAGGATCACCATTCCGTACGAATACTCTCCTGTCGAGACCAGATAACTGCCATCCACATAGATCTCCGGCCAGGCCGGATCATCGGCGCAGCTGGGCTCCGGTTTGTTATCGTCGCCGGAAAGATCCGCCAGGAAGCCTTCTGCTTCCTGACGGGTCCTGAAACTTTTATAGCTCGCATTCGGAAAGCCTTTGACCTGGGCTTCGCACTCTTCCCAGCGCTCATAGATCCCCGGGCACTTCCCGATCTTTACCGCGTAAAATTTCATTTTTCTTCCGATTCCAGGACATCGTTCAGATCCTCGATATCCTCCATCCCGTATTTCTTCGGCGGATTGGCCGCTTTTGCCGTGTGATAGAGCTCATCGTTATTGACCTTCAGGAAAACGTCTTCCTCGTCCTTTGTCAGACGCTCCACGCGACGCAGGCGCTGCTCCAGACGGTCCTTGGAGATCAACAGAAGGATGATCACCAGCAGGCAGACGGCAAACACCAGCAGAATGGCGAGCCAGACCCACCAGGGCAGATTGCCCGAAAGTCTTGTATCGCCCGGCTGTGCCGACGCCGTTGTTTCGGCCGGCGTGATGGTCACGGGGACAGCCGCCGTAGAAGCTGCGGTCGGCGCCTGGGTCGTGATCTCTTCGGTCGGCGCCTCGGTCGGTTCCTGGGTCGGTGCCTCGGTCGTTTCCGGCTGGCGGATCAGGCCATAGCGCTGCAGTGTCGCATTTCTTCTGTCATATACGTAGAAAGTCGGATCTCCGGTTTCCTCATAGCGCGGCGCGGCCGGTGCGGTCGGAGCCGGTTCCTGCGTTGCAGTCTCTTCGCCCGTGCCCTCGGCGGCTTCTGTTGTCTCCGGCGCTTCGGTGGGTTCAGGCGGCAGTTCCCTGACAGGAACGCCGTAAATGATCAGATGATCCGGATCTGACTCTCCTTTGGGTGCCAGCGCCTGATACGTCACGCCGCCTTTCCCAACGACATTCACAACAATATAAGGATCCCGGATCTCATGATCTTTGGGAAGCGGCAGGATCCGGATCAGCGTGGAAGCCCCGCTTAAGGTGATGACCTCATCATCGGCCGGTTCCGTGGGGGCGGTCGTTTCTTCCGGGGTGGTATCCGGCTCTTCTGTCGTCTCTTCCGGAGTCGTTTCCACCTCTTCCGTGGTCGGATCCGGCTCCGTAGGCGGGACGGTCGTCTCTGCTTCGCTGGTTTCCGGTTCCGGGCGGTAAATGATGACGGTATAATCCTTCGTCACCGCTTCATTTTCCGATGTTACTCTTACCGTAAACTCCGTTTCCCCGTAAGGAATGGTTGCATCGTTGTTGCGGCTGATAAAGGGCCAGTAGAACGCGGTTGCATATTCATCCAGGGTATCATAGCGCGGATCAAGCGAATCGACGTCCGAGGGGATCGTCAGACGATAATTGTAGACATCCGGGTTAAATGCCGGTGAAAGCTCTCCGCCGCCCTGGAAGGACAGGGAACGAAGTCTGGCCTCGCTCGAAGGCTGGCGCTGCGGCTGTGTGGCGGGCGGCTCGGTAGCGCTGGTTTCCGGTTCTGGACGGACGATGATAACAGTATAATCCTTCGTCACAGCTTTATTTTCGGATGTAACTCTTACAGTAAACTCTGTTTCCCCATACGGAATGGTAGCCCCGTTGTTGCGGTTGATAAAAGGCCAGTAAAACGCGGTTGCGTATTCATCCAATGTAGCATAGCTCGGTTCAAGCGAATCAACATCCGAGGGGATCGTCAGACGGTATTCATAGACATCCGGGTTAAATGCCGGTGAAAGCGCTCCACCACCCTGGAAAGACAAGGAACGGAGTCTGGCCTCACTCGAAGGCTGGTGCGGCGGTTGCGTCTGTTCTGCCGTCTGGGACGGGGTCTCGGGGGCAGGCTCTGAACCGGTTATAACAACTTCTGCATTCGCGAGTGACAAGTCCATCGCCATTCGATCACCAAGCGCATCCGTAACCCACTCGTCATCGACTCCAACATACGTTGTTCCTGCCTTTTTTGTACCAAAGGACAGTGAAACCTTTATTTCTCCAACCCCACTGCTTAACTCTTTATAAACACGTATTCTTCCCCCAAGATCAGATGCTCTGAACTCCCCTGATATTCCGGTGTTATCTGAAGCACTCACATAACCCAAGACGTCTTTATCATATGTTATGTAAACATCTGCTCCTGAGGCAGAAGGTCCAACCGTCATATTGATCGTAATGTTATTCCCCAACTCGCCTTTTGCATCGCTAAGACGGATAGAGCCACCATCAGCCAGTACAACAATAGCCGTCGTCACAAGGGCACAAAGAATAATCCCTGCAATGATTGCTCTTTTCAGCATTTTTTTCATTCCACGCCTCCTTATCATTTGCCCTGGGAGATGATGCTCTCTCCCAGAATGTGATTTCTGATTTTTATCAGATCGGAAATATTGATTTTGCCATCTCCATTTACATCTGCCGCCGTGCGGTAAACCGCCTGGAGCATCTGTTCCTGAAGAATATGATTTCTGACTTTGATCAAATCGGAAATATTGATTTTGCCATCTCCGTTTACATCAGCAAAAATCAGGACCTGTGCTTTATATTGTAAAATATTGTTAGTATCATATACTCGGAGCTGATCTCCTGTCCTGACCAGTTCATTTGTGCCTCTTTTTCGGTTGCTTTCATCTGTCAACAACCAGCTTCCACTGGTTTTCAGGCTAAAATGTGATGCGAAAGCTCCGACTGTCACATCCGGTCCCACAGCAGTGAGATATCCGTCTTTCAGTGTATAGTCACTCTGGAATGAGATCAGTTTCTCGTCAGGGAAGGAAAAGCCATAATTTAGAAGCTTTTCAACATCACTTTCCACGTTGTCTCCACCGCCGCCTTCGGAGTAGAAGACCACACAGATGAGATCACGGCCGCCTTCTTTCGCATAGACAGCCCGGCAGAAGCTCGCATCCTCTGTCCAGCCTGTTTTGCCGCAGACGACCCGGGAATCATACCAGGGGCTTTCCGGCTGCAAAAGGCGAAGGGTATGCGGAAAGACCATCTTCTGTCCGTCTTTTAAGTCGGCACAGGTATAAGAGGGCGTTCCGGCGATTGTCCGGTAAGTATCGATCTCAATGGCGGCCCAGAGGATCTTGGCCATGTCATAAACCGTGGTCAGATGTTTCATGTCATTGAGGCCGTGCGGATTCGTAAATGATGTATGCAAGGCGCCCAGTTCAGCGGCCCGTTTGTTCATCATGGCGGCAAACGAAGGGACATCTCCCGCCATCTTCTCCGCCAGCGCATAGCCGAGGGTATTGACCGAATTCAGACACAGGCCGTAAAGCGCTTCCTCGATGGTATAGACCTGACCTTCCTTGAAGCGTTCATCAAAGCCGCCCTCGATCAGGTCATGGGTCGCCTTGTAGGAAATCGTCAGGCTGTCGCTAAGAGACAGATTCTCAAGAGTCATCAGAGCCGTCATGACCTTGGTAGTGCTGGCCGGGCACATTTGCCGGTGAATATTTTTTGAATACAGAACAGCCCCTGAATTCAGTTCCACGAGAATTGCACTGACGCCGTTTATACTTGGCTGTCCCGTCAATGAAGAAGACGGCATTTCCACAAAGGCATGGTCCTGTCTGCCAATACTCGTCTTTTGCAATCGGGGCGCTGCACTTCCCGGAAAAGCAACCAATACAAGAAGTATTAGCGCTATCATCCAGGCAGTGACGGTTCTGCTGCCCCGTGTCTTTCTTTTCCAATGATCTTGGGTCATAATGCAATACAGAGTCTTCCAACTCATTCTGTCTGAGAAATAAAGATCTCACCTAGGATGTGATTTCTTACTTTGATCAGGTCGGATATGTTAATCCTTCCATCCCGGTTGACATCGCCAGCCAAGGCAAAAATGTCCTGCAGAAGGTTTTCATTCAGGATGTGATTCCGAACTTTGATCAGATCAGAAATATTGACCACGCCGTCCCCGTTCACATCCCCGTAAATCACGACGGTCAGGCTGGCCCAGACAGCGCCATTCGGCGCCATGATCCGGATCTGATCGCCCGTCTTCATGGTTGCCCCCGTGCCTTTTTCTTGGCCGGCGGCATCGGTCAGGCTCCAGTTGACCCCTTCCTCAAACGTGATCCCGGCCAGGAAGGCCTCCGTGTTGGTGCCCGGTTCGATCCCGTCAATGATTCCGTCATGGATCCGGTACATGCTTTCGGGCAGAATATTGCCCGGATCCGCATAATATATGCTGATCTGGTACTCCCTGACGTCTCCGTTTTCGGCTGTCACCGTCAGCGTGATGAGGTTTTCCCCCTCCGTCAGCGTCAGGGTTCCGCCGCCCGTGACCGTCGCTTTCTTGTCAATAGTAGAGGCAGAAAGCTTGATCTCGGCTTTGCTGACCGCCGCCGTGTAGGAAGTCACTTCCATATTGAAGGCCGGGGTCAGGGCCGCGCCGTCCAGGCTGATGCTCTTTAAGCGTGTATTCGGATTGCCGTCTGCTGTCGGCTGCGGGCAGGGCTCTTCCGGCATGTTGTTGAAGACAGGGATATCAAAACTTAAGATGCTGTTCCGGGTCGCTTCGTTGTAGGCAGCCGCAAATTTCAAAGCTTCCGAATGCGCACCGGAAATATTGGTCATGTACTGGTGCGTAAACTTCGAGGTCGGATCCAGAACGTTGAAGCGCTTGTAATAGAAGTTGATCTGACCGCGTTCAAAATAGTTAAAGAAGAAATACTCCGCGCCGCCGCGAAGCGCCTTCTGGCGGTCATTCCAGGGACGCTGATAGGTGTTGCCCTGAGAGGCCCAGCGAAGGCCCGCCTGAATCGGGTTCATGCCGTCGTGGGCATAGGCCTGGATATTGTAATAGTTGTAGATCCCGGGATAGCCGGAATAGGTCCCGTTGACGCTTCCGCTGCCGGTCGGACCAACCTCCTGCAGGATGCTGGAAGCCAGATAGTAGGGGCTCACGCCAAGCGTTTTTCCTATATTGTAGAGTTCTTCCGGATAGGAGAAGGTCTCTCCGAATCTGTGCTTGGCATCATCCATGAAGGTGCCTTTGACAATCGCCCGCACACCGTCCACGGTCTGCGTGCCGTCAAAGGTCAGATTCATAAAGAGGAAAATACTGTCCGTGTCCGGGCTCAAGAAATTGCGCGGATCCAGGTTGAAGGCGACGTTTTCATCCGAGGCCAGCGTCCAGTTGCCGTCATCGTAGCGTCTCCAGGTATTGGAGGCCCAGATGAAGTTGTCGTACTCCATGGACTTGTAGGAAGAAGGTCCCAGGGAAACATACTGCAGGCTGTTGCCGACATTGTATTCCGGGTTGGATTCGGCATCCAGAGCCACGGTCCAGTCGAGACCGTTCAGCGTCGGCTTAAAGAACCATTTCGGGTATTTGGCATGGACCGCACTCAGGCGGGACGCATAGGATTCCGGGAAACCGAGCAGGCCCAGATAGGCCGCATAGGCGTCTCCCTGCGCACTTAAGAGCTTGGATTCGCCTGTTCCGGCTTCCACATAGCCTTCGTAGCTCTCATTTTCCAGCTCTACCAGGATCTTGATCCAGGTCTTGCCGTCTGCGCCTGTTTCCGTCCCTAACTGGCGGAAAGCCTGTAGATTCTGCGTGTAGCCAACCTCCGGGAAAGTCGCGCCGGCGCCGCCATAGACATTGGCTTTCTGGGCTATTATGAAGAACAGCTGCGTATCTTCTGAGATGCTGCCGTAAGTAAAAGGGGAAGAAAGCGGGATGGCTACCGCTTCATGATAAACAGGGCCTGCCGGCTCCGTCTCGGATGACGTCTCTTCTGAAGATGATTCCTCCGCGGTACTGCTGGCTGCCGGCGATTTGACCGGATCCGGGACAGATGTATCCGATACCGTTGTCGTATCCGAAACTTCCGCCGACGTGTCCGTTTGGCCCGCCGGGGTCCCGGTCGTGTCTGTCTCTGCATCCGAAGTCTCTGCCCGGATTGGCAGCGGGGCAAAAACAAGACACAAGCAAAGCATCAGTCCCACCAGGAGACTCATGCCCGGAAAGCTTCTTTTGTTTCCCGCTTTTTGCTTCATCTTTTTCCTTTCAGATAAACAGAAACAAAGGTCTTGGTTTAAGACAAGGCCTCCGTTTTGTTTATGGGGCAGCTTTCAGCCAGATCAGCCGGCGTCGACGGGCTTTTCGATCTGAACGATCGCCTGCTTCTGCATCGGGATGCGGCAGTTCTTGTTGTTGCCGAATTCCACGATGACGGTGTCTTCTGTCATGTCGATGATCACGCCGTAAAAGCCGGCCGTCGTCATAACACTGTCACCGACTTCCATGCGGGCCATCAGATCCTGCTGTTCCTTGCGCTGCTTCTTCTGCGGCTTGATGATCATGAAGTACATCATGGCACCGATCAGGACCACATAAACGATGATCACCCAGGTGTTCATGCCGCCTGCCGAGGCAGCTTCTGCCATTAAAAGCTGGTTCATACGTAATCTCCTTCGATCCGTTTTTTGAGAACGCTTGGTTCTTCTTTCTTATTTCTGTCCTTCGAGAAAGCCCTCCAGCTTCCTTTTTTTGTAGGAGGCAAAAGTCCCTTCATCCAGACTATCGCGGATCTCACTCATCATTGTATTATAAAAATACAAATTATGCAAGACACACAGACGCATTCCGAGCATTTCTCCTGCTTTCAGAAGATGCCGGATATAAGCCCGGCTGTAACGGCGGCAGGCCGGACAGCCGCAGCCCTCTTCTATAGGCCGTTCGTCCAGCTCATACGCCTTGTTAAGCAGATTCAGTTTTCCGTGGTTGGTGTAGACATGGCCGTGCCGTCCGTTGCGGCTGGGATAGACGCAGTCAAAAAAGTCTATGCCCCGTTCCACTCCTTCCAGGATATTGGCCGGCGTACCGACCCCCATCAGATAGGTGGGCTTGTTCTGCGGCAGATGCGGCACGACCTCATCCAGGATATGATACATTTCCTCGTGGCTCTCTCCCACCGCCAGACCGCCGACCGCATAGCCGGGCAGATCCAGCGCCGCGATCTCCTGCGCGTGGCGGATCCGGACGTCCTCAAAGGTCGAGCCCTGGTTGATCCCGAAAAGCAGCTGCTCCCGGTTGATGGTCTCAGGCAGGGAATTCAAACGCTCCATTTCTGCCTGACAGCGCTTTAGCCACCGGGTCGTACGGTCCACACTGCGTTCCACGTAATCCTTCGGTGACGGGTTCTCGATACATTCGTCAAATGCCATGGCAATAGTAGAGGCCAGATGCGACTGGATCTGCATGCTTTCCTCCGGTCCCATGAAGATCTTCCGGCCGTCCACATGCGAGTGGAAATGCACGCCCTCTTCCTTTATTTTCCGAAGATCCGCGAGAGAAAAGACCTGAAATCCGCCGGAATCCGTCAGGATCGGCCGGTCCCAGTTCATGAAGCGGTGCAGGCCGCCGAGCTTATAAATGATCTCATCGCCCGGACGAACATGCAGATGGTAGGTGTTGGAAAGCTCCACCTGACAGCCGATGGTTTTCAGATCCTCCGTGGACACTGCGCCTTTTATGGCCGCCACGGTCCCGACATTCATAAAAACCGGTGTCTCTATGGTTCCGTGAACGGTCTCAAAGCGGCCCCGCTTGGCCCGTCCCTCTGTTTTTAAAAGCGTATATTTTGCCATATCGCTCCTTATGTGCCTGTTCTGCGGCCGCCCGCCCAAAAAGCTTTGGGGCAGGAAGTGCTGCTTCCCTGCCGCTGTTTTTTTGTTCGGGGTGACCGCGCCTATTATAGCACGAAGGGGGCGCTTTGAAAATCCCTTTCTTCCTCGCCCGGCCTCCTGCGTTCCCCCAGCGGCGGAGCAGCCGCTTCTTCTCTCACGCTTTTCAGCGTTTTTTTGTTTTTTTACGTTGAAAGAAGCGCCAAATGTCGTATAATAATGAAGCAGGCAGACCAAAACACAGCCAGGCAGACCGTGTACACGGAAAAGGAAGCAAACGCATGCAGACAACAGCCAACAAGAAAACAGGCCGGATCGAATGGGTCGATTTTGTCAAAGGATGGACCGTCCTTCTGGTGATCCTCGGTCACACGGTCGGGTTTGATACACCGGCCGGCGATATCACCCGTGGGATCATCTATACCTTTCACATGCCGCTCTTCTTTATTCTCAGTGCCTATACCGACCGGCTGTCCCGAACGCCTGAAGAGTATTTCCGCAAAACGGAGCGCTCCTTTCTGCGGCTGATCGTTCCTGCCGCCGTGCTTTTCGTTCTCACCATGCTCCCGACGCTTGTAAAAGGACATCCGCTCGGCCGGAAATATTACGTGATTGAAAGCATCAGCACGTTCATCTATGCCAGCGGCGTGGAAGTCAGGATTTTCGATACCGAGATCCGCGGCCTGGGGCTTTTATGGTTTCTGATCGCCCTGTTCTTTGGGCGCTGTCTGTATGATTATCTGCAGATGAAACTCAAAGGGAAAGCCCTGGCGGCAGTCTCCGGGATCCTTTGTTTGTTCGGATTCGTCATCAGCCGTCTGCAATGGCTGCCCTTCTCGCTGGATATCGTTCTGGTGGTGCTACCCTTCTTCTGGTTCGGCCATCAGCTAAAAAAGGCCGACATGCAAAAAAAAGCGTTTCTCTTCTGTCTGCTTTCTCTTTTGCTCTGGGGGCTTCTGGCTGCTCTCGTCTATAGGGGAGGCGGCGGATATCTGGAGCTGGCACCGCGGAAATATCCGCTTTTCCCCCTTGATCTTCTCGCTGCCGCAGCCGGAACGATGTTCTGGTCCTATCTGGGTGTTCTGATCGGTTCCGGGAAACTTTTCAAACCGCTTCGCTATATCGGCCGAAACGCCATGTATATGCTCTGGGTACAGGCCCTGGATCATGGCTGGGAATTCCTCTGGGGCTGGACCGGCAATCATTTTGCGGATGCCCTGCTCCGGATCCTGACGGATCTGGCCGTCTTCCTTCTGTTTATGGGCGTGCTGGCGCTCATCCGGAAAAACCGTACCGCAAAGAAAGCAGTCTGAAGCTGCCTTTCTATGGATTCCACGTAAAAAGCGACTGAAAGACAGGGGACGGTTCAAAGACAGGGGACGGTTCTGTGTCTTCAAGACACAGAACCGTCCCCTGTCTTTTCCTGTTTTATGCTCTCTTTTTCAGGATCCGACTATGCCAGGCGGATGCTCCTTATTCTCTGATCCTTTAAGGGCTTGTCCCGGAAATCCGTACGGACCGAAGCGATCTGATCCACGACTTCCATACCGCTTGTCACCTTGCCGAAGGCGGCATACTGTCCGTCAAGATGCGGGGCATCCGCATGCATGATGAAGAACTGAGAGCCGGCGGAATCGGGATCCATAGCCCGCGCCATGGACAGCACGCCGCGCGTATGCTTTAAGTCGTTCTTCACGCCGTTGGCGGCAAATTCGCCTTTGATCTCATAGCCGGGGCCGCCGGTCCCGTTTCCTCTGGGGCACCCGCCCTGGATCATGAAGCCCGGGATGACACGGTGAAAGATCAGACCGTCGTAAAATTTCTTTTCAACCAGGTCTTCAAAATTTTTGACCGTGATGGGTGCGATCTCGGGATACAGCTCCGCTTCGATCACGCCCCCGTTTTCCATGGTTATAATGATTTTGCTCATGATGAACTCTCCTTGCCAAATTCTTTTTGCGTCTCTTATCATAGCAAAGGGCGGTCAAAATGTCAAAGAGATCCTCCGTCCAAGGTCTGAGGCAAGACCTTGCTCTTGCCATGAAAACGTGCTAAAATACGGGTCATTGGGAGGGAGGATCCGGTATGACTCGCATCGGAGCAAATATCAAGGTTTCGGGAATTGTTCAGGGCGTCGGATTCCGTCCCTTTATTCATAAGCAGATCACAGACCACTCCCTCTGCGGTTTCATCCGCAACACCTCCAAGGGCGTGGAGATCGAGATCGAGGGGGAGCCTGAGCGGGTTCGCCTTTTTATTGATGAGCTCTGGACAAAAGCGCCGGCCCTGGCCGTGGTCCAGGACGTAAAGGCAACGTATTATCATACATTAAAGAATTATACCGATTTCCGCATTCTGCATTCACAGGTGCTGCCCGGACGGCAGGCCCTTATCTCTCCCGACGTCTGTCTGTGCGAGGACTGCCGGCGGGAGCTCTTTGACCCGAAGGACCGCCGCTACCGCTATCCTTTTATCAACTGTACCAATTGCGGTCCCCGCTATACCATTGTAAAAGACGTGCCCTATGACAGGCCGCTGACTTCAATGGGGTCATTTCCGATGTGCGGTCCCTGTGAGCAGGAATATCACGATATTGCAGACCGGCGCTATCATGCGCAGCCGACCTGCTGCCCGGACTGCGGTCCGAAGCTGGAATATTATACGGCGCAGGCGGATACGTCCGGGGACCGCGTTCCTGACTGTTATGAGGAAGCGGCACTTGCGGAAGCCGTGAAGCTTCTTGAAGCAGGCGGGATCCTCTGCGTCAAAGGTTTGGGCGGGATGCACCTGGCCTGCCGAGCGGATCTGCCTGAGAGCGTTCTTCGGCTGCGTCATCGAAAAGAGCGGGAGGAAAAGCCCTTCGCGCTTATGGCCCGGGATCTTGAGACGGCACAGACCGTCTGCCGGATCTCACCGGCCGAAAAAGCCCTTCTCCTGCGCCGTCAGCGGCCGATCGTTCTGTTAAAGAAGAACGATCCGAACGCCTTCCCGGAGATCAGTGAAAATGACCGTCTCGGTCTGATGCTGCCCTACACCCCGCTGCATGAGCTGCTGCTGCACGACGGGCCGGCCCTTCTGATCATGACCAGTGCGAATCTTTCGGACAAACCGATCCTGTACCGTAATGAAGAAGCGCTAACAGAATTGGCCGGCATTGCGGACGGCTTTCTGCTGCACAACCGGGATATCATTGCGCGCTGCGATGATTCGCTTCTGTGGGAAGTGGAGGGGCAGCCGTATTTTGCCCGCCGCTCCCGCGGATGGGCGCCGGAACCGATCGAAGTTCAGCTTCCCGGGCAGGCTCGTTCGATCCTGGCCTGCGGGGCCGAGCAGAAAGCCAGCTTTGCCTTAACCCGTGAAAAAGAGGTCTTTCTCTCCCCGCATATCGGGGAAGGAAAAAACTGGGAGACCCTCTCCCACTATGAAGATACCATCCGGCATTACGAAAAGCTTTTCGATATCCGGCCGGCGGTTCTGGCCTGTGACCTGCATCCGGATTATCTGACAAGCCGCTTTGCCGAGAAGAAGGCCGAAAAAGAGCATATCCCGCTTGTCAAGGTGCAGCATCACCATGCGCACATGGCAGCCTGTATGGCCGACAACGGTCTGTCCGGCCGGACGCTGGGGATCATCTGGGACGGCACCGGTTACGGGACGGACGGAAGCGTCTGGGGCGGGGAATTCCTGCTCGGAGATTATAAGGATTCTACCCGTGCCGCCTCTCTTTTGCCCTTCCGTCTGCCGGGCGGGGATCTGTGTGCCAAGCAGATCCGGCGCGTCACCTGCTCTCTTCTGGAGGATGCCAAAGCCTGGGCCGACGCAGAAAACAAGCCTCTGCTTTCGGCTGCCGTCCGGAAACAGCTCCTTGCGCTGGAAGCCCTTCCGGCCGCCGCAGTCGTACGATATCAGCTTGATCAGGAGATCAACTGTCCCCTCACCAGCAGCATGGGCCGCCTTTTTGACGGTGTCAGCGCCCTGCTTGGCATCAAAAATCAGGCCAGCTACGAAGGGCAGGCCGCCGTTTTGCTGGAAGCCGCCGCTGCCGCGGAAATCACGGAAGCCCTTCCGTATACCATCACCGAAGGGGCTGACCGTCTGCTGTTCGACTGGCGGCCGATGATCGCCTCACTCTGCCTTCTGCGGGAGCAGGGTGTCCCGGCGTCCGAGCTGGCCGCCCGTTTCATGAATACCCTCTGCGACATGGCGGCGTCCATCAGCGTCCGCCTGCGGGAAAAAAACGATTTTGAACAGATCGTCCTCTCCGGCGGCAGTTTCCAAAATTTATATATCCTGTTCCGGCTGCAGCGCCGTCTGGAAAAAGAAGGATTCCGCGTGTACCGGCACCGGCGCGTCTCGCCCAATGACGAAGGGATCCCGCTCGGCCAGTTGTCCGTAGCCGCAGCCAGGCTTTACGATCAATAAAAATAAGAGGAATAAGAGGAAAAAACTATGTGTCTTGCCGTTCCTTTGAAAATATCGGAACTGAACGGAAATGACGCCGTCGGGACCCGCGACGGGATCAGACGGCCCATCCGTGTGGATTTTATCCGGAACCCGAAAGTCGGTGACTATGTGATGGTCCACGCCGGCTTTGCCATTGAGCGGGTCGATCCGGATGAAGCCGCCCTCTCCCAGGAGCTGGCGGCGCAGGTGGAGCAGGAATTGGCCGCCATCCGGGCCGGCGCCCTGCGGCAGGCCCCCGCCGGGGACAAGGGAGGAGGATCGCTGTGAAACAAAACACGGACAGGATCATCCGCCTGATGGAGATCTGCGGGACGCACACGCATGCGATCGCGCGGGCCGGCTTGAAGCAGTTGCTGCCTGCTGATGTCCGCCTGCTTTCCGGGCCCGGCTGCCCGGTCTGTGTCACCCCGCCGGAGGCGATTGACGCGCTTGCCGCCTTAAGCCACCGTCCGGGTCTGATCTTATGCACCTACGGCGATATGCTGCGCGTGCCGGGGACGTCTCCGGATATCAGCCTGCTGAAAGAAAAAAGCCGCGGCGCCAGGGTAGAGATGGTCTTTTCTCCCATGGACGCGCTGGCGATGGCCGCCGCTCAGCCGGACAAAGAAGTCGTGTTTGCGGGCGTCGGCTTTGAAACGACGTCGCCGGGGACCCTGGCCGCCATCCGGACAGCCGAAGAAAGAAAGATCGGCAACTTCAGCGTTTTCATGCTTCTGCGCCTGGTGGAACCGGCGGTGAGAGCCCTGCTGGCGGATCCGGACTGCCAGATCGACGGCTTCCTTTGTCCCGGCCACGTGGCGGTGATCATAGGTGCTGAAGGCTTCCGTTTCCTTCCGGAGGAATACCGCCTGCCGGCTGTGATCAGCGGCTTCGAGCCCGCGGATATCTGGCCGTCTTTAAAAGAGCTGATCCGCCAGGTCCGCGAAAACGACCCGCAGCTGGTCAATCTGTACACCCGTACGGTTTCTGCCGAAGGCAACGCTCTTGCCAAGCAGCTGATGGAGGATATGACCTGCCGGGAAGGCGCGCTGTGGCGGGGCCTGGGCTATATAGAAGGCAGTGCACTGGGCTTAAAAAGCCGATACAAAGACTTCGATGCCGCAGCCCGCTACGGGATCGTTTTGCCGGACAAGTCCGCTCCGACCGCCTGCCGCTGCGGGGATGTGATCTGCGGCAAACTCTCACCGGAGGGCTGCCCCTTCTTTGGGAAGGTCTGCACACCGGATACCCCACTCGGCCCCTGCATGGTCTCCAGCGAAGGCAGCTGTGCCGCCGCCTATACCTACGGAAATTTGATCTGAAGCAGTGCCTCTGCCGCACCGGCAGAGGCAGGAAGGATTCTTTATGGATAAAACGATTACACTGGACTATGGCAGCGGCGGCCGCAAAACGGCCTCGCTGATCCATGAACTGATCCTGCCGGCTTTCGGCAACCGCTATCTTTCCACTCTCAGTGACGGCGCCGTTCTGCCGGGCGCTGAGAGCCTGGTATTCTCCACCGACAGTTTTGTCGTCTCGCCGCTCTTCTTTCCCGGCGGGAGCATCGGGAAGCTCGCCATCTGCGGAACGCTGAACGATGTAGCGATGGCCGGCGGAGAACCGAGATATATTTCTTTGAGTCTTGTCATTGAAGAAGGATTTGAGACGCATCTTTTGGAAAATATTCTTGAAGATGCGGCTGCCGAAGTCCGCAAGGCCGGCGTCTTTGTGGTGACCGGCGATACCAAGGTCGTTGAAAAAGGCAGCTGTGACGGGGTGTTCATCAACACCGCCGGGATCGGGGTCCTGAAACGGCCCGGCCTGTCTCCTGCCGCCATGAAAAGCGGCGATGCCGTTCTTGTCTCCGGCCCTCTGGGCAATCACGGGATGACCATCCTGTTAGCCCGGCATCCTCAGCTGCTGGAGGGAGATCTCCGGTCGGACTGCGCCAATCTTGCGCCTCTGGCTGCCGCTCTCTATTCGCTCGGAGAGGATCTCAAGGTCCTGCGGGATCCCACGCGCGGCGGTCTGGCAACGGTCCTGTCCGAACTGGCCGAAAGCGCTCAGCTGGGCATGGAGATCCGGGAAAAAGACGTGCCCGTGGATCCTTCGGTCCGGGCGGCCTGCGAGATCCTCGGCATGGATCCCTTGTACAGTGCCAATGAAGGCAAGCTGATCGCCGTTGTTTCCGCGGATCGGGCCCAGGAAGCCCTGGCGCTTCTGCGCCGCTTCCCGGAAGGGGAAAAGGCGGCCATCATCGGGGAAATCTGCGAGGATCATCCGGGGCTTCCCGTACTTCGGACCCCCTGGGGCAGCTCCCGCATTCTCACCGCGCTGGCTGGCGCCCAGTTCCCCCGGATCTGCTGACGAGTTCACTTCTTTAATATATAATAAAATTTGTTGGAAAAATGAGAAGAAAAGCAAGGATTTTTTTCTGAGAAGATGGTATAATATACCGGATTGAGTTTATGAACGCCAAAGGAGGCTTTATGCAAACCTATCATAACCACAGTATTGCCAAAGAGGAACTTCGTCCCCTGGCTGAAAAGCTCAGGGCTCAGGGAGTGCCTCTTTCCATGATCCATGCTTATTTCGAAGACGACGGAAAGCCCAACGTTTCCTATGAATTCGAAATGAACGGCGGGATCGAGTCCTATGTCGTAGAGGGGGAAAGCACCATTCCCAGCCTGCACGACATCTATGACCTGGGGGCTGAATGGCCGGAGCGGGAAATCAATGAGCTTATGGGGCTGACCTTTGAAGGGCTGGATACGTCCAAACGTTTATTCCTGCCTGACACCATGTTCGAGGGACAGGGTCAGATCTTAGTAACGCCCATGGATGAGCTGATCAAAAAAGCCCATGGAGAGGAGGCCGCGAAATGAGTTATATCGTTCCTATCGGACCTTACCATCCGGCTCTGGAAGAACCGGTCCACGCCAGACTGCACGTCGAGGGCGAAGAGATCAAGGACGCCGAGGTTTTCATCGGCTACAATCACCGCGGCATTGAAAAGCTGGCCCAGCAGAAGAACTTCATCCAGAACCTGGTCATGGTGGAACGTGTCTGCGGGATCTGCTCTCACTCTCATGCCCTGGCCTATGCCATGGCCTGCGAAAGTATCGGCGAGATCGAAGTACCCAAGCGCGGCCAGTATATCCGCGTGATCATTGCCGAGCTCGAGCGTCTGCACTCCCACTATCTGTGGCTTGGCATCGCCCTGCATCTGATCGGTCACGATTCCCTCTTTATGCACAGCTGGGACGACCGTGAAGCCATCATGGATATTCTGGAAGAGATCACCGGCAACCGTGTCAACTACGGTATGGTGACCATCGGCGGCGCCCGCCGGGATATTTCCGACGAGACCCGCAAGAATGTCCTTTCCATGCTGGACAAGATCGAAGCTTCCATGAACGTGATCAAAGACATGCTGCTGTCCGACAAGACCGTTGCGCTCCGGACGCAGGGCGTCGGCGTTCTGACCAAGGAAGATGCCATCCGCATCGGTGCGGTAGGCCCTCACGCCAGAGCCTCGGGCATGAAGATCGACGTCCGCAAGGATGCGCCGTATTCCAGCTACGATGATTTCGACTTCGATATCCCTGTCTGGGAAAGCTGCGACGTGTTCGCCCGCGTCGTGATCCGTGTTCTGGAGAACTTCGAGAGCATCAAGATCATCCGTCAGGCACTGGATCTGCTGCCGAAGGGCGCCATCAATCTGGGCTTCCGGATCCCGAAGATCAAAGCCGGGGAATACATGGTACGTCATGAAGCGCCGCGCGGTCAGCTCTGCTACAAGCTCGTAACCGACGGCAGCGAATATACCAAGCGCGTCAGTATCCATGTGCCGACCTTCAAAAATGCGCCCACGGTCCCGACCATGCTGCGCGGCAATTCCGTGGCGGATGCCGGTCTGATCATTGCCAGCATCGACCCCTGCTTCTCCTGCATGGACCGGTAAGTCATGCACGAGATGGCCATTGCCGAACAGATCCTGCGGACCGCACTTCCCCTTGTCCGGGAACATGGCGCAGAAAAGATCCTTGAGATCCGAATCAGTATCGGTGTTCTTTCGGGGGTCGTTCCCTCCTATCTGGAGCACGCTCTGACAGAGCTCTCCCGGGGGACCGCTGCACAGGGTGCCAGGCTCGTGGCCTCCTATGTGCCGCCGCAGATCCGGTGTGACGCGTGCGGCGCGCATTCCGAAGGGAAACGGGGGCTGTACGTCTGTCCTGTCTGCGGCAGTGAAAAGATCCGTATCACCGGCGGAAGCGGCTACAAAATAGACGATCTGCTGGTTGAATAAAATATGAAACTACTATAACTGCAAAGGAGGTTTCTTTTGAAAAAGCATAAGTTACCCGCCATATGCGCCGTCTTTCTCCTGTGCTTTGTCTTCTGGCTGCTTCTCACCGGTGAGATCACGCAGCTCTGGGACGGACTGACCACCGGAGAATGGGAGATCGTGATCGCCGGCGCACTGATTTCTCTGCTGGTCTCTGTCTTTTCAGCGCGCTATTTCGTGCATGAAAAGGCCTTCTGGCTGCTCAGACCGGATCGGCTGCTGCTGCTTATCTTCTACTGCCTGATCATCTTCCCCATCGAACTGATCAAAGCCAATGTGGATATGGCGCTGCGCGGACTGGGCTTAAAGAAGACAAAGCCCGGCATCGTCAAGATCCCGACCGAACTGACGAGTGAATACGGACGGTCGATGCTGGCGAACTCCATCACCTTGACGCCGGGGACCATTACCCTGGATATCGTGGAGGAAAACGGCAAGTCTTACTACTATATTCACTGGATCGATGTGAAGGAGACCGAGTCCGAAAAGGCCGGCAAGGCCATCAAGGGAACTCTGGAAACCTGGATAAGGAGGATCTGGCGCTGATGGAAGTTTTTCTTTACGGTGCGCTGTGCTTTATCGTACTGGCGCTGCTTCTCTTCTACCGTCTGTTTAAAGGACCGAGCGGGGTGGACCGGGCGGTCGCGGCGGACAGCATCGATGTTCTGACGGACATCGCGCTCATTCTTTTCGCCCTTTACAGCGGACGCGGTATTTTCCTGGATATTGCTCTGGTCACGGCTCTGCTCGGCTTTATCGGATCCGTTATCATTGCCAGATATATGGAGGGCCGCTTATGATCTACGCAATTTACGCCCTGCTGGGCATCAGTCTCTTTTTTGCCATTGCCGGCGTGGTGGGCATGCTTCGTTTAAAGGACACGCTCTCCCGTATGCAGTCCGCGACCAACATCTCCACCCTGGGGATTTTAGGCGTGATCCTTGCCGGCATTCTGTATACGATCTTTATCCTCAAAGATTCCGCCATGGCGGTGAAGTTAGGGGTCCTGGGTGCATTCTACCTGCTGACCTCTCCCATCTCCGGTCACGCCCTCGGACGGGCGGCCTATGCCAGCAAAGCGGTCACGGGAAAAGATCTGAAGGTCGATCAGTTAAAGGAGGATCTGGAAGATGCCGAAGCTTGATGCCTTAACCGTTCTCAATACACTGGTCATGATCGGGATCCTCGTCAGCGCCCTCTATGCTGCCTTCTCCAAGAAGCTGCTGTCTTCCATTATCGCCCTCGGCGTTACGGGCGGCTTCGTGGCTCTGGCATTCATCCTGCTGCAGGCGCCGGACGTAGCCATTGCGGAAGCGGCTGTCGGCGCAGTCCTCTCCACGGTGCTGTTTATCATCGCCCTGCAGAAGACCCGCGATCACGACGAAAAGAAGGAGGATGAGCCTCATGAAGACTAAAACCAGACGCCTCATCGCTCTTATCTGCGCGGTCCTGATCCTGGCGGCCGGTCTGTATGCGGTCGTGTACGCCAAGATCAATCTGCCGCCCACCTATGACGGCAGCAAGGTCGATGTAAACGATCTGTACGAACATCCCGACCATGAAAACTTAAAAGATGCCGACGGCGCGGCCGCCATCATCGTTCAGAAGAACCTGAAGGAAGCCTATGCCGCCAATGACGTCGCCTCGATCGTGTTCGACTTCCGTGGCTACGATACGCTCGGCGAGTCATTCATCCTGCTTACAGCCATTGCCGGATCCTTCGTGATCCTGGCCAAACACCGGAAGGAAGATCTTCCGAAAGAACAGGAAGGAGGTCAGACCGATGAAGTATAAAAAAGGCATTGAGCAGAAAAACATCATTGTCAAATGCGGCTCCGACAAATTCCTGCCGTTCGCACTGGTCTTCGGCCTGTACGTCATCCTGTTCGGGACCGTCAGCCCCGGCGGCGGCTTCCAGGGCGGTGTCATCGTAGCCTCCTCGGCCTTGCTGCTGTATCTGGGGTACGGATACAAGACGGCTTCCAAGGCCATCAACAGCGAAGCGCTGCGCGTGGGCGAGTCCCTCGGCGCTACCCTGTATGTGATCCTGGGCCTGGGCGGTATCTTTGTGGGCAGTGTCTTCTGCCGCAATATCTTCTACAATGACGGTGCCGTCGGCGATATGATCAGCGCCGGTACCATCACCTTTATGAGCTACGCAGTCGGATTCAAGGTCCTCTGCGGTGTCGGCTTCCTGCTGCTTCTCCTGATGGGGATCCTGGCACCCGACGCGGATGACGAAAAGGAGGAAGCGAAATGATCCTTGTCAACTATATCGTTTCCATCTGTCTGATCGCCCTCGGCCTGTATGTCATGTGCAGCAAGCGCGAGCTCATCAAGATCGTCATCGGCATGGGGATCATGGACTACGGTATCAATATGCTGATCGTCAGCATCGGATTCCATGAAAACGGGACAGCCCCCATTTACACGCTGGCCGATATCATCAACGGGAATCTTTCCTTCTTTGTGGACCCGATCCCGCAGGCTCTGACCCTGACCAGCATCGTCATCGGCGCCTGTGTGGATGCCATGGCCCTGTCCCTGGTCATTATGATCAAGCGCCGCTACAAAACAACGGACGCCGATGAAGTAAGGAGGTTAAAGGGATGATCCAATTTTATGAGCATTTCCCCGTGATCTCTGTCATGGGCCTGTTCCTGGCGGCCTTCCTGGTCGAGATCTTCGGCAATAAAAACAAGACCATCCGCTACGGGATCAGTCTGATCGCCTGCCTGGCGGCTGCCGCCATGACGCTGTATCTGATCATTCCGGTGTTCCGGGACGGCAAGATCATCTCCTACTGGATGGGCGGCTGGGCTCCGGAAGGCGGCTATGCCTTCGGTATCGGCTATGAGATCGACGGTCTGGGCCTTTTCTTCGGGATCCTGACCTCCATCACCTTCCTGATGAGCGTGATCTTCTCCAAGCGCTACATGGAACGGGACGCCCACCTGGGCCACTATTACACCCTGTTCCTGATGTTGGCGGGCTCCGTTCTCGGTCTTGTCTTTACGGGTGACGTTTTCAACCTGTTCATCATGATCGAGATCATGACCTTCGCGGCTGTCGCTCTGACTGCCTTCCGTCACGGCAAACATCCGGAAGCACTGGAAGGTGCCTTCAAGTATCTGGTCCTGGGCTCCATCGGCTCTTCGCTGACCCTGCTGGGCGTCGCTCTGCTGTATCTGTCCACCCATACCTTAAACATGGCTCAGATCAGTGCCCTGCTTTCGTCTCAGGGATTCAAGCCCACGACGCTCTTCGCCTTCGCGATGATGCTCTCGGGTCTGGCCGTCAAGAGCTTTGTGGTACCGTTCCATACACCGGCTGCCGACGCCTACGCCACGGCTCCCGCTTCGGTCTCCACCCTGTTCTCCGGCATGGTCAACAAGGCCGGGATCTACGGCATGATCCGTTTGACCTACATCCTCTTCCGTGTCATGGACCGCGAATCCGTGATGCTGCTGCTGGCCCTGATCGGTGCGCTTACCATGTTCGTGGGCGTGACCATGGCTCTGGCTCAGCACGATTTCAAGCGGCTGCTGGCTTTCCACAGCATTTCCCAGATCGGCTATGTGCTGATGTCGGTCGGCCTCGGCTCTGTCCTCGGCCTGTACGGCGGGCTCTTCCATGCCCTTAACCATACGCTGTTCAAGGGCCTGCTCTTCTTAACGGCCGGTGCGGTCTACTATGCGACCGGAACCACGAACCTGGATAAGCTCGGCGGTCTGGCCAAGCGGATGCCTGCCACCACGGCCTGCTTCCTGGTCGGTGCTTTTGCCATCAGCGGCATTCCTCCTTTCAACGGCTTTGCCTCCAAATGGCTCATCTACCAGGCGGCCTACGAAAAGGCCGTCCAGAGCGGCAATTTCGTCTACGTGATCATTACCATCACAGCTCTCCTGGTCTCCGTCATGACCCTGGCGTCCTTCATTAAAGTCACCAGCGCTGCCTTCCTTGGCCAGCAGCCGGCTTCTTTGAAGGAAGTGAAGGAAGTTCCGTTCAGCATGCAGCTGCCCATGTTCATCATGTCCGCGCTGTGCCTGATCTGCGGCCTTCTGTATCGTCCTGTTCTCACCTATCTGGTGGGACCGGCCGTCAGCGCTGCCATGGATCCTTCCGCCTACATCGATACCATGATGGGCTCCGGCTATGCCATCACCCACGGCGTCCTCCCGAGCAGCATGGGCTTTGCCATGATCAGTGCCTGGGATCCCCGCTTCTGGCTGCTGCTCTTCATCATTGTGACCTGCGCCGTGACCCTGGTCGCCGTTTCCGACGCCCGTACCCGCGGACCGGTGTCGCTCCCGCAGCCGGGTGAAACCGATGCCAAGCATGCCACCTTCTTCGGCGGTGAAAAGAGCACGCATTCCCATGTTTCCGGCTCCGACCTGTTCTGGGGCTTCAAGAAGGATCTGAAGGGATACTTCCATGTGATCGGGGATCTGCACTCCGGCCGGACCAACGATTACGCCCTCTGGGTCGTTCTCGGCGTCACCGTGATCATGCTGTTCACGTTCATATTCTTGTCATAAGGAGGAAGCAACATGCCTGAATTCGTTTCAAATTTACTGAATATCCTCCTGGTCGCCCTGCATGTTCTGGTTTTCCCCGGCCTGCTGTTCGCCGCTGTCGGCGGTCTGCTGCTGGCGGGCATCGACCGGAAGGTGCTGGCCCGGATGCAGCGTCGTGTGGGTCCGCCCATCGTGCAGCCTTTTTATGACTTCTTCAAACTGATGGGAAAAGAGACCATCATTCCTGCCGCAGCCCGTCCCGGCATTTATCAGGCGGCCCCCATTATCGGCATGGTCTCCCTGTCCCTGATGATGCTCTTCTTCCCGATCTTCGGCCATTCAGCCGCTTTTGCCACGAAGGCTGACCTGATCGTGATCCTCTACCTTTTGACCATCCCGGCTGTTGCCTTGATCATTGGCGGCAGTGCTTCCGGCTCGCCGTTTGCCGGCGTCGGCATTTCCCGTGAGATGGTCGTGATGCTCGGCTATGAACTGCCCCTGGTGATGGTCCTCCTGACCGTCGCCAAGAAGGTCGGCGGCGACACCATGACCTTTGCCCTGGAAGATATCGCCGTCTGGCAGCTTGCGAACGGCTCTCTTCTCTTCCACTGGAGCATGATCCCGGCCGCCATTGCCTTCCTGCTCATCATCCCCGCCGAAGTCGGCACCCAGCCCTTCGACGTGGCGGAAGCCGAGACCGAGATCTGCGAAGGACCGCTGATCGAATACAGCGGCGCGCCTTTAGCGATCTTCAAGCTCAATACCGCCATGAAGATGTTCGTCATGACGGCGCTCTTCCAGGTCCTTTTCCTGGGCGGCATTGATCTTGGGAAGTACTGGCTGCTCGGCGGCGCGGTGCTCTTTGTCATCAGCGCGGTCCTGACCGTTCTGTGTATGACCTTCATTCATGCGATTACGGCACGTCTCAAGGTCGAGCATCTGTTTAAATTCTACTGGACCGTTGTAGCGGGTCTGGCGCTTGTGAGCCTGGTCCTGGTCTGGTTCGGACTGTAAGGAGGCGGTGAAATGTTTAAAAAACTGATCGCGGAAAGTATGACGAAATCACCCTGGATCTACCATGTGAACACCGGATCCTGCAATGGCTGTGATATCGAACTGGTAGCCTGCCTTACCCCCCGCTATGACGTGGAGCGCTACGGCTTCAAGCTGGCCGGGACCCCGCGGCACGCGGATATCGTGGTCGTGTCCGGACCCATCACCTCTCAGTCCAAAGACCGTCTGATCCGTACGCTGGAGCAGGTCCCGAACCCTCACTGTGTGGTGACCATCGGTTCCTGCCCGCAGTCCGGCAACGTCTTTAAGGGCAGCTATTCGGTCGAAGCACCGCTCGAGAAGTTCTGTGAAGTCGACGTCGCCATTGCCGGCTGCACGCCGAAGCCGGAGGCTATCATTGAGGGCCTTTACAAGGCGGCTCAGATCCTCAAGAAAAAACGGGAGGCCATGCAGTAATGTTCCCTTTCGCCAAAAAAGCTGTATCAAATCTGTTTAAAAAGCCCAGTACGGTCCGCTTCCCCGAAGTGGAATCGCCTGCCAAGCCGGCCTACCGCGGCCGTATCGTCTACGATGCCGAAAAATGCGTCAACTGCGGCATGTGCATCAAAGTGTGCTCGCCCGGCGCCATCACCCGTACCGTAGAGGAAGTCGAAGGCGGAGAAAAGATCACTTACGATATCAATCTGACCAGCTGCACCTTCTGCGGCACCTGTCAGGATTTCTGCGGCACCAAGGCCATCTCCTTAAGCGATGATTATCACATGGTGGCGGAGGATCCGAAGGATCTGATCGTAAGCGGCTCCCGGATCAAGGAAAAGGTGGCCGGCCGTGTGACCTTGAAGCAGGAAGACTGCGTCTACTGCGGTCTGTGTGCCCGGACCTGTCCGGAAAATGCCATCACCGTGGACCGTGCTACCAAGACCTGGAAGATCAACTACAAAGAATGTGTCCAGTGCGGACAGTGCATCAGCAAATGTCCGAAGAAGGCCCTCTCCTTCCAGGAACCCAAGGCACAGGGCGTTATCAACGGCGGCGACTGCGTCTTCTGTACGCTTTGTTCCAAGAAGTGCCCGGTAGGCGCCCTGACCGTCGACCGCGCTGGCAAGACCTGGGAGATCGACCGCAGCGTCTGCATCAAGTGCGGTCTGTGCGTCAGCAGCTGTCCGAAACATACCCTCGTCATGGGCGATGTAGATGATAATACGCCGGCGCGTTTTGAAAAGTCGGCGGCTCCTGTCAAGAGCGCACCGGCTCCGGCTGCCCCCGCAAAGGAAGCGCCTGCTGCCCCGGCAAAGGAAGCACCGGCCTCCGGGAATGCCCCGAAAACGCCTGAAAATGCCCTGAAAACCGTTCCTGCGGCCCCTGTGGCAGATTCTCCCACCAAAGCGCAGAAATCAGCCGTTTCCGTGAATAAAGCCGCTGCCGCCGCCGCTCCTGTCCTGTCCGGCCTGATCCCGCAGGCCGAAAACAGCTGGGATACCGGCGTGGTTCTGGGACCGGACTGCATCTACTGCGGTCTATGCATGCGTAAGTGCCCCATGGAAGCCATCACGGTGGACCGCGCCTCCAAGAGCTGGCAGATCGATCGCGAGAAATGTGTCTGGTGTGGCATCTGCGTAAGCGGCTGTCCGAAGAAGACCTTAAAGATCGATGCCCTCTCAGCCGAGACCGCCAAAGAAGCGGCGGTCCCTGAAGCGCCGGCTCCGGAAAAGAATGCCGAGGCTGCTTCCCAAGCCAAAGCAGTGCCCGCTGCTGCCGCGACCGGTGTCGTATTCGGAGAAGGCTGCATCTACTGCGGCGCCTGCGCCGGAGCCTGTCCGGTCGGCGCCATCAGCGTGGACGGCAGTGAATGGAGCATTGACCGGGATGCCTGCATCCAATGCGGCGCCTGCGTCGGCACCTGCCCGATGGGCGTCTTATCCATAGGTCCCCTCGAATAGGGCCCGCCCTGTTCAAGACATGAAAAGACAGGGGACGGTTCTGTGTCTTGAAGACACAGAACCGTCCCCTGTCTTTTTTCGTACGCCGCCTCCAAGGAAGGGCTCTTGTTTTTGGGTTGTAAATGCTTTACCGGATCCCGGTACTGCCGAAGCCGCCGCGGTCCTCTCCGCTTAAGTGCTCCACCTTGACAAATTCCAGGGCAGGCTGATTCTTCAGGATCCGGAACTGACAGATCCTGTCTCCCTTGTGCACCGTCACTTCACGGGTGGCGAGCATGGGGACGAACCATTCGTCATTGTCACCGCAGTAGGAGCCGTCCACAACGCCGACACCGTTTACCTGCAGCAGGCCGAAGTTCCGGAATGTGCTGCTGCGCGGCGCCACATGAGCTTCGTAGCCTTCCGGGAGCCGGACGGCGATCCCCAGCGGGATCAGCTGAAACTGCCCCTTTTCAAAGTGAACATCCCGCGCTGCCCGCAGATCGATCCAGTCGGATTTCCCCTCCACATACGTCAGCGGGATGGCATCTTCTGTCAGATATTTGATATACAGGGTTTCTTTTTCCATTATTTTCTCAGGGCATTCCGCCGTTTCATGCGTTTCCGGAGCCGGCTGTTCTGACTTAAGGTAAAGATCAGCGCGATCAGGCAGAGCAGCAGGAAAGCACCGCAAATGATCAGCGCCAACCTGAACAGATTTCCCGTGTTTCCTTCTTCCTGCCCTTCCGGCGAGACCGTTGCCCCTTCCTGACTCCGCGACGCATCCGCCGAGGAGGATTCCTGCGTCCCCGGCGTAACCGGCTGCGGCGCGGTTGCCGTAGGGAAATACTCCGCCTTGGTGGTGACCTCGTCATTGCTGACCATGAAGATCGGATACTCAACCAGAGGGACGCCGCCCAGGGACCCATACCCTACCAGGTTCTGCTCCTTCAGGCTTAGATCCAGCCGCCAGTTCATGTCCGCATAGGTATTCGGCACCAGGATCTTTCCGCCACTCATCACGGTTCCTTCGGCTGTCACGAAGTAAATCTTCTGACTGACGCCGTTTTCATCCCGAATGTTTCCGCCCAGGATACTGCCTTCCCCGAAGACGGGGGGATTTTTGAGCGAGAAATTGTCAAAGCCGTAATTCAGTAAAGAGCGAACGTCCGCATCCACATCGTCGGCACCGGTCGAATGCAGGACGATGCAGATCAGATCCAGCTGTCCGTCACTGGCGTACACCGCACGACAAAAACGCGCATCTTCCGTCCAGCCGCTCTTGGCGCAAACCACGCGGGAATCGTACCAGCTGTTGCCCGGCTGCAGGAAACGGATCGTGTGCGGGAAGGTCATGGTCTGCCCGCTCTTGGGCTCGGCGCAGGTGTATTCCGCAGTTCCGGCGATCCGGCGGTAATCGTCCAGTTCGATGGCCCCCCACATGATTTTTGCCATGTCATAGGCGGTCGTCAGATGATCCAGATCATTCAGGCCGTGCGGATTGGTAAAGGTGGTGTTCAGGGCTCCCAGTTCGGCCGCCCTGGTATTCATCATGGCGGCAAAGCCGGGAATGCTGCCGCCCATCTCCTCTGCCAGGGCATACGCCAGTGTATTGACAGAATTCAGGCAGGTTCCGTACAGTGCCTCTTCAATGGTATAAACCTGACCTTCCTGCATGCGATAATCAAAGCCGCCGGAGATCAGGTCGTGCGTGGAATTGTAGGACAGCGTTAAGGTTCCGTCCAGCGGCAGGTTCTCTATCGCCATCATGGCGGTCAGGACTTTGGTTGTGCTGGCCGGATAGATCCGCTGATTCATGTTTTTGGCGTAGAGGATCGCTCCGGAATTGAGCTCCACCAGAATGGCACAGGTTCCCTTGATGGTAGGTTCTGCCGGGCGCACGAAAGCAGGGAGTTCCACAAAGGCGTGGTCCTCCCGGCCGATCTGAGTTCTGGCAGGTTCAGCTTTCTCCTGAGCACTTGCAGAGGGAGTCCAGCACAAACCAATTAGCATTACCGTAAGTAAAAGCGCAATGCTGCGTGTCAGTCTGTTGTGTCTCACTCTTTTTTACCTCAGGAACTGGATCACAGCTTCGATCTGGCGGCCCGGATAGCGCTCGATCTGCCCCTCATCGCCATAGGCGCTGACGGCCGGGTCCATCGGAAGCTTTACCGCGAAAGGCACTTCATGCGCTGCGGCCCAGGTCTCATTTTTCCCCTCACCGAACACATACAGCTTTTTGCCGCAGTCCGGACATTCGATATAACTGAAATTCTCAATCAATGCAAGAACAGGAATATGCATCATTTCGGCCATCGCATAGGCCTTCCCGACGACCATGCTGACAAGACTCTGCGGAGAGCTGACCAACAGAACGCCGTCAAGGGGCAGCGACTGGAAAAGGGTTAACGGAACGTCGCCGGTTCCGGGCGGCATATCGACCAGCAGATAGTCCAGTTTTCCCCAGACCACATTGGTCCAGAACTGCTTGATCACGGAGCCGAGCACGGGTCCCCGCCAGATCACAGGGCTGGATGCATCTTCCAGGAGCAGATTGACGGAAATGATCTTGATCCCCGTTTCTGTCACCGCCGGCAGCATATCATCGCCCGACGCGCCGGGAATATCCGTAACGCCGAACAGATGCGGGATGGAAGGGCCCGTGATATCGGCATCCAGGATCCCGACTTCGTATCCCTGACGCTTTAACGCCACCGCCAGCATAGCCGTTACAGACGACTTGCCGACACCGCCTTTGCCGCTCATAACGCCGATCACATGCGCGATCTCGCTGCGGCTGTTCATGGGAGCGGAGAAATCCGCCTGTCCGCCTGCCCGGGAGGGACAGCCTTCGCAGCTTTCCCGGTTGCAGGATGTATTGTCACAATCTCTTGCCATAGTATTCCTCCTGATGTACTGGTGCATTATAGCACACAAAAAAAAATCTGTCATTATTTCTTTCAAAAAAGGCTTGACATTTTGAAAACCGCGCGCTATGATATGGAACGTTCCGTCTGGAACGGGTGCGTTTAGCTCAGCTGGATAGAGCGTTTGGCTACGGACCAAAAGGTCGGGGGTTCGAATCCTCTAACGCACACACCT
>CADBSR010000054.1 GCA_902797385.1 uncultured Lachnospiraceae bacterium | reverse complement strand
GGGGAATTCCCGAGTGGCCAAAGGGGGCAGACTGTAAATCTGTTAGCAGTGCTTTCGGTGGTTCGAATCCACCTTCCCCCATTCGAAGGACTCCATAATATGGGATCATAGCTCAGCTGGGAGAGCACATGCCTTACAAGCATGGGGTCACAGGTTCGAGCCCTGTTGGTCCCACGACGGGGTTCTTTGTTTTTAAGAAAAAACTTTTTTGCCAACGTGGCTCAACGGCAGAGCAGCTGATTTGTAATCAGCAGGTTGCCGGTTCGAATCCGGCCGTTGGCTCTTTTTTTATATTTTCACGAAAATCTATTGACTTTTTTGATACAGAAGAATATCATGAACACATGAACAATTAATCATATGTTAGAGGTGCTTTTTATGAAAGACCATGAAATAGAAGAGATCGAAGAAGAAAGCGAGCTTAACGCTTCCATGCATGCCAGTGAGTCTGAGCATCGTGAGGGTTGTACCTGCTGCCGGCATGATCACGAAGAGCATGAGCATCATCATGGACACTCGCATTCTCACGATCATCATGAACACACGCATGCGCATACCCATTCCCACGGACACGATGATGACGATGATGAAGAGGATGAGGCGCATGAAAAATGGGAAAAGATCTCCCTGATTCTTGGTGCCGGTGTGTTTGCATTGGCAATCATTTTACACCTGATCCTGAAAGAAGAGAGCTACGGGTGGCTGACCATTTCCCTGATGGTCATAGCTTATCTGATCCTGGGGAAGGACGTTCTGCTTACATCCTGGCACAATATTCGCCACGGTGAGATCTTTGATGAAAACTTCCTGATGAGTATTGCGACCCTGGGGGCATTTGCCATTCAGGAATATCCGGAAGCCGTCGGTGTTATGCTTTTCTTCCGCGTGGGCGAAATGTTTGAGGATCTTGCCGTAGAGCGCAGCCGCAAGAAGATCATGGATGCTGTGAATCTGAAAGCGGAAACGGTCCTGCTTTCTGATGAAAACGGCAACCGGCTGATCCCGGCGGAAGAGGCCAAAACAGGCGATGTTTTCCTGGTGAGCCCCGGTGACCGGGTCCCTTTGGATGGCGTGATTCTGGAAGGGGACAGTTTCCTGGATACGTCCGCTATCACAGGCGAGCCGGTGCCCATCCATGTTCAGCCGGGAACCGAAGTGCTGGCAGGCTGCGTCAACACGCAGGGACTCCTGAAGATCCGGGCTTTGAAGCCGCTTTCAGAGTCCATGACGAGCCGGATCATGCATTCCGTAGAAGAGGCGGAAGAGCAAAAGCCCGAAATCGAGCACTTTATCACGCGCTTTGCCCGCGTCTATACCCCCATTGTTTGTGCTCTGGCCCTGTTTGTGGCTGTTGGTATGCCGCTGCTGCGGGGCGAAGCTTTCCAGCCCTGGCTGTATACTGCCATCAGTTTTCTGGTCATGAGCTGCCCCTGTGCTCTGGTCGTAAGTGTACCGCTTGCCTTCTTCTGTGCCATTGGGACGGCATCGGGACGCGGGATCCTGCTGAAGGGCGGGGCCGCCATTGAAGTGCTTTCCCGCATCAAGGCGGTTGTACTGGACAAGACCGGGACCCTTACCGAAGGCAGCTTCCGGCTCCAGGAGATCCGGACTTTAGGCGATATGAACGAGGCGGAGATCCTGCGTCTGGCCGCTGCCTGTGAGTCTCTGAGCCGCCACCCGATCGCAGTCAGTATTGTGGGAGCAGCCGAGGAAAGAGGTGTCGATATCCCTCAGGCGGAAGAAATGCATGAAAAAGCAGGATACGGCGTCGAAGCTGTGGTCGGCGGTCACAGGGTCCTGCTGGGAAATGAGAAGCTGTTAAAAACCAAGGGGATCGACTGTACCTTGCCCGCCGGGAACGGGACCCGTGTCCTGCTGGCGGTGGACGGGAAAGCAGAGGCCCTTCTTACCATCTCGGATGTGGTGAAGAAGGACGCCAAGGCATCCATTTCCGCCATGAAGCAAAAAGGGATCACACCGGTCATGCTGACCGGAGACGGGGAAGCTTCCGCCAGACATATGGCTGATCTGGTTGGCATCGAAGAGGTCAAAGCCGGTCTGCTGCCGGAGGAAAAACTTACGGCCATGCAGGAAGTCCGGAAACAAGTGGGAAGCGTCCTGTTTGTCGGAGACGGCTTAAATGATGCACCGGTCCTGGCCGGGGCGGATGCCGGCGCGGCCATGGGAAGCGGCGCAGATGCAGCCATTGAGGCGGCGGATCTGGTCTTTATGAATTCCAACATGAGCGCGGTCCCGGAGGCCCTCGGTCTGTCGGAGCGCGCCATGCGGATCGCGCGGGAAAATGTGATCGTAGCGCTGGCTATCAAGATCGTTGTCATGATCCTGGGAATCACGGGCATCTATTCCAATATGTGGCTGGCCGTTTTTGCAGATACCGGTGTCTTGATCCTGTGCATCCTGAACTCCCTGCGCCTCCTTCGGTGGAAGAGCATCCGGGTTTCGGATTAAGGAACAAGCCCGGGCCGGCGACGGAGGGAGCCTGGCACTAACGGCACCCTGAATCATAAGAACAAATAATAAGAACAACCCTGCCAAAGCAGCCGAAAGGATTGACCTTGGCAGGGCTTTTTGTTATAGTTATCTCTGCGATCAGGCACGTTTCCTCTTATGCGCTGTCACAAAAGGAAAGGTGTTTTTGTATCATGGTTAGGCGATTCCTGCGGAAGAACTGCCGCGCGGATGCCTCCTGGAGGGGATCATGTCCTTTTTTGCTTCTGTGTATCAGCTGTTGATCGGGCCGTTAGAGCTTCTGTTTGAAACACTCTACGGCTTTTCAAAGCTGCTGTTCGGAAATGCAGGCCTGTCCATTGTTCTTCTGAGTCTTACTTTAAATATTCTGCTTCTTCCTTTGTATAAACGCGCTGATGCGATCCAGGAGGAAGAACGGGAGACCAGCCGGCGCCTGGCCCCCTGGGTTTCGCACATCAAACGGACTTTCTCAGGCGATGAACGCTATATGATGCTGCAGACCTACTACAGGCAGAATCATTACAAACCGTTTTATTCCCTGCGCGGATCCCTGCCGCTGCTTCTGGAGATCCCGTTTTTTATTGCTGCCTATCATTTCCTGTCCCATCTTCCGGAACTGCGCGGGACGGCTTTCGGCCCGATCCGCGACCTGGGGGCCCCGGACGGTCTTCTGAGGATCGGAACGCTTTCTCTGCATCTGCTGCCGATCCTGATGACGCTGATCAATGCGGTCTCGAGCGCCATTTATACCAAAGGTCTTCCTGCCCGGGACAAGATCCAGTTGTACGGTATGGCCCTCATCTTTTTGGTGCTGCTGTATGATTCGCCGGCGGGTCTTGTATTCTACTGGACACTCAACAATCTGTTTTCCCTGATCAAAAATATTTTCGGGAAGCTGAAGAATCCGGGAAAGGTCATCCGAACGGGACTGGCCGTGCTCGGGTTACTCTTGTTTGCCTATGCGCTGTTTGTCTACAGACCGGCACGCTTGAGCTATAAGGCCCTTTTGCTGCTCATTGCCCTGGCAATGGAGCTTCCTGCTGTCTTTGCGCTGATGAAAGGAAAGATCCGTCTGAAAGCGCTGCCGGAAACTGTTTGGGAGAGCCGCCCCGGAAGCTTTTTTACGGCTGCCCTCTTCCTGACGGTCCTCACGGGGGTGCTGATCCCGTCCGAACTGGTAAAGGCTTCTCCGGCCGAATTTGTTCAGATGGCCGATTTTTACTCCCCGCTGCGGCATGTATTCCATGCATTTTTATTGGCGGCCGGCCTGTTTCTGGTCTGGCTCGGGATCTTTTATTTCCTGTCCGGGAAAAAGGTAAGAGCGGTCCTGGAATGCCTGCTCTGGGTCGCGGCTGTCGGAGCTGTGATCGATTATATGGCTTTCGGCACCGGACTCGGCAACCTGTCCGCTGAATTGAAATATGATATTTCACCGCAGTTCTCCACAGCGCAGAAAATGCTGAACCTGGCTGTCTTGCTGGGCGCTGCCCTTCTTACAGCTTTCCTTTGGCAGCGCTATCGGAAGCAGGTCCGGAATGCCGGCCGGCTCCTGATCATTGCCGTTTTGATGATGTCGATCGGCAATATGGCGACGATTCAGGGCACTTTCCGCGGACTGGAAAAAACAGCTGAGGCCGCTTCCGAAACGCAGGCGGACTTCACCTTAAGCCGCGGCGGGAAAAACGTCGTCGTCCTGATGCTCGACCGTGCCATCAGCCGTTATCTGCCCTATCTTTTTGAAGAAAAGCCTGCCTTAAAGGAGGCCTTTGCCGGCTTTACCTATTATCCCAATACAGTCTCGCACGGCGCGTATACCATATTCGGGGCGCCGGGACTCTGGGGCGGTTACGAGTACACCCCGGAAGAGATGAATAAACGCACGGATGAATCCCTGGAGGCCAAGCATAACGAAGCGCTCAAGGTTATGCCGGTCCTTTTCGATAAAGCCGGCTATGCAGTGACCGTCTGCGATCCGACCTATGCCGGGTATGAGTGGATCCCGGATCTTGGTATTTTCAAAGACTATCCGCGGATCCGAACCTTCCTGACCGAGCAGGGACAGTTCTCCCTGGATTCGGAAGAAGAGAAGGCCGCGCAGTTAAATGAGGTCTGGAAACGGAACTTTTTCTGCTACAGCCTGATGAAGATCGCGCCGGTTGCCATGCAGCTGAGCGTCTATCAGGGCGGGACGTATTTCGCTTCCGGCAGCTTTGTGCGCTGGAGCCAGGTGGAAAACGGCCTGTCCCAGGCCAGGGGATACAGCAAAGGTTTTCTGGATTCCTATGCGGTCCTTCGTGCACTTCCGTCCATGACGAAGATTGCTGACGGGGCCGGCAACAGCTTCCTGATGCTCAGCAATTCCACCACCCATGAACCCATGCTTTTGAAGGAACCGGAATATATCCCGGCTGAAACCATCGATAACCGGACCTATGATGAAGAACATCAGGACCGCTTCGTGCTGGGCGGACGGCGGATGCGCATGGAAACAGCCGACCAGATGGCCCACTATCAAAGCAACATGGCCGCGCTTCTGGCCCTGGGACAGTGGCTTTGGTATCTGCGTGCCGAAGGCGTCTACGACAATACCCGGATCATCATCGTGGCAGATCACGGCCGGGATCTGGGGCAGTTTGACGATATGAAATTCGGCCCAGAGTACTATGAAGACGCGATGCTTTTCAATCCGCTGCTGCTGGTCAAGGATTTCGGAGACCAAGCGTTTAAAACGGATGATTCATTCATGACCAATGCGGACGTTCCGTCCTTAGCCCTTTCCGATCTGATGCCGGATGCAAGAAATCCTTTTACGGGAAAGCGGATTTCAAGCGACAGAAAGTACAGCGGACCGCAGAAGATCCTTTTCTCGACCAATATCGAAACGGACAAAAACAGGGGCAACGTTTTTGAACCGGGTGTTTGGTATGAGGTGGAGGACAATATTTTCGATGTGACCTGCTGGAAACGGCTGGGAACGTACTGAAGGAGAGATCTATGAGCTTTTTCCATATGCTCTATCAATTGATATTCGGACCCCTGGAGCTGTTCTTTGAGACGGTCTACGGGATGGCACGCCTGGTGCTTTCGTCACCGGGACTGTGCATCATGCTTATGAGTCTGGCAATGAACCTTCTGCTCCTGCCGCTGTACCGGCGGGCCGATGCCATCCAGGAAGAGGAGAGGGAGAAGGAAAAGAGCCTGTCTCACTGGGTCTCGCACATTAAGCAGACGTTCCGGGGCGACGAGCGCTATATGATGCTGCAGGCCTATTACCGTCAGAACAATTACCGGCCTTTTCATGCCTTAAAGGGGCTGATGCCGCTGCTTCTGGAGATCCCCTTCTTTGTTGCGGCGTATCATTTTCTGTCCAATCTGCAGGAATTAAAAGGCGCTTCCTTCGGACCGATCGCGGACCTGGGCGCCCCCGATACCCTCCTGACCCTGGGAAATATGACCTTCCATCTGCTGCCCATCCTGATGACGCTCATCAATCTTCTTTCCGGCGCCATTTACACGCGGGGGCTTCGCTTAAAAGACAAGCTGCAGCTCTACGGGATGGCCGTGGTTTTTCTGGTCCTGTTATATGAATCACCGGCGGGGCTGGTCCTGTACTGGACGCTGAACAATCTTTTCTCGCTGGTGAAAAATGTCATCACGGCCCTTGTTAAAAAAGGAAAAGAGGCGAAAGCTCCTGTCGTTACCGCCGCCGTGTCCGAGGAAGCAGAAGCAGCGGCAAGGACAGTCCGGACAAAGAAAAACGGTGCCGGGCGCTCGCTCTTCCTTCCGGCTTGCCTGATCCTGACTTTCCTGACCGGCCTTCTGATCCCCTCGGCGTTAGTCCTTTCCTCCCCGTCGGAATTTGTCCTTGTGACCAATTTCCATACCCCGCTGCAGCATGTGCTGAACGCCTTCCTGCTGGCGGCCGGGCTGTTCCTGCTCTGGTTCGGGATCTTTTACTACCTGGCAGGAGAAAAGACCCGGAAAGTGTTCGGCCTGGCGGTTTCCATTCTGGCCGTGTGTGCCGTGATCGACTATATGTTCTTCGGGACAAAGCTCGGGAACCTTTCCGCCGAATTAAAATACGACCTGACTCCGGAGTTTACCGACATGCAGCGTCTGGGCAATCTGGCGGTCCTGATGGCAGCGGCGTTCATAACGGCATTCCTCTGGGTCCGTTTCAGAAATTTGGCAAGATCCGTCCTGATCATTCTGGCCTTGGCTGTGTTCGGAATGTCCGCCGTCAATATGGTACAGACCCAGGCCGGGATGAAGGACGTAAGAGAAGTTGTGTTCAACGTGCCGGATGAGCTGGCGCATTTTACATTGAGCCGCAAGGGAAAAAATGTGGTGGTGATCATGCTGGACCGCGCGGTGAACAGCTATCTGCCCTATATTTTCCATGAGAAACCGGAGCTGGAAAAACAGTTTGCCGGCTTTACCTATTACCCGAATACCCTCTCGTACGGTCCGGTGACCAATCTGGCCTCCCCGGCTCTGTACGGTGGTTACGATTATACGCCGGAGGAGATCAACAAGCGGGATACGGAAAAGATCGCGAAGAAGCACGATGAAGCGCTGAAACTGATGCCGGTGAGCTTCTACAATGCGGGCTATGAGGTGACGCTCTGCGACCCGACCTACGCAGGATACAGCTGGCATCCGAATCTGGCTGCCTTTGACGATTACCCCGGCATGCACACGTATATTACCGAGCAGGGACAGTTTGCTTCCTACAGCAAGGAGATCCAGAGCGCCAAAATGGAAAAGCTCTGGGAGCGAAACTTTTTCTGCTACAGCATGATGAAAGTCTCACCGCTTCTGATCCAGCCCCTCTTGTACCAGGGCGGGACCTATTTCAGAGCAGAGTCCGTGGCGGAGCTGACGCAGCTCTGGTACGGCATGTCTGTGGCGGAAGGCCTTCACATGCCCTTCCTGAATTCCTATTCGGTCCTTTGCTCTCTGCCGGCCATGAGCCGCATCAGCGATACGGAAGAAAACACCTTCCTCATGATGATCAATTCCACGACCCATGAGCCGAATCTGCTGCAGGAACCCGAATATGAGCCGGCGCAGCACGTCAACAACGTGGCCTATGATGCGGACAGCAGCCGCTTTACCCTGTCGGGGCGGACCTTGAAATTTGAAAAGATCACGCAGATGGCGCACTACCACGTCAACGTCGCGGCCCTGCTGCGCCTGGGCCGCTGGATGGATTTCCTGCGTGAGTCGGGCGTGTATGACAATACGCGGATCATTATTGTGGCAGACCACGGCCGGGATCTGCGGCAGATCGATGAATTTGTCTTCGGATCGGAAAGCTATGAGGACGTCATGCTCTACAACCCTCTGCTTCTGGTCAAGGACTTTGATGCGAAGGGGAGTTTTACAACGGATATCCGTTTCATGACCAATGCGGATACGCCGCTTTTGGCCTTCGAGGGACTGATCCGGGACCCTGTGAATCCCCTGACGGGCAAGCCGGTCACCAATGCGAAAAAATTTGAATCGGAGCAGCATATTTTCTTCTCCGATATCTATTCCACAGCCAAGAACAACGGAACCAAATTCCTGCCCGGCGTCTGGTATGCGCTGGAAGGCGACGATATCTTCAACCTGCCTTCCTGGCGGAAACTGGGAGAATATTAAGGCGGAACGGGCTAAGGAGGAAAGCCATGCATTCTTTCAATCTGTTATATATCGACCCCGGTACGGGCAGCATGCTCTTCACCGTTCTGATCGGTGTGCTGGGAACGGCTTTTTATCTGCTTCGCGGTCTTCTGGTCAAGCTGCGCTTCTGGTTCAGCGGAGGCGCCGGCGAGCGAAAAAGCGCTGAGGACAGGATCCCCTTCGTGATCTTTTCGGACAGCCGCCGCTACTGGAATCTGTTTGAACCGATCTGCGATGAATTTGAAAAGCGCGGGCAGAAGCTGGTCTATATGACGGCATCCGCCGACGATCCGGCTTTACAAAAAGAGTACCAAAATGTAAAATGTGAATTTATCGGGGAGGGCAACAAAGCCTTCGCCCGCCTGGGGTTTCTGAAGGCGGACGTACTCTTGTCCACCACGCCAGGTCTGGACGTATATCAGTGGAAACGTTCCAAGGACGTCAGATGGTATGTTCACGCTCTGCATGCACCGAGTGATGTAACAGCCTACCGGATGTTCGGGATCGACTATTACGATGCGGTCCTGCTTTCGGGCGAGTATCAGAAGGATCAGATCCGCCAGCTGGAAAAGCTTCGGGCGCTGCCGGAAAAGGAACTGGTTCTGTGCGGCCTTCCGTTCCTGGACAGAATGAAGGCCCGCAGGGAGGCGGAAGGAGAGCTGCCGCCGCACCCGGTGACGGTGCTGCTGGCCCCGACCTGGGGCAAGAGCGGGATCTTAAGCCGCTACGGGGCCGATATGATCCGGGCCCTTTTGGATACGGGCTTCCATGTGATCGTCCGCCCGCACCCGCAGTCCTTTACTTCCGAGAAGGAAATGCTGGAGACGCTGATGGCGCAGTTCCCGGACGGCGAACAGCTGGAGTGGAACCGTGACAATGACAATTTTGAAGTTCTGCGCCGCTCGGACGTCATGATTTCGGATTATTCCGGCGTGATCTTTGACTACAGTCTGATCTTTGACAAGCCGGTGATCTATGCGGACACCTCGTTCGATAAAGCCCCGTATGACGCCTGCTGGCTGGAGGAAGAGCTCTGGACCTTCCGGACGCTCCCGAAGATCGGCAGAGCGTTAAAGCCGGAGGATCTGGATCATATCCGCGATGTCATAAGCGGCATGATCGATGATCCGGGCTATCAGAAGGCGATCGCCGCGGCCCGAGAGGAGACCTGGTGTCATATCGGAGAAGGCGCAGAACGGATCACGGAGTATATGATCCGCAAGCAGGCGCAGCTCGCGGAAGAAGCAAAAGAGAAAGAACGGCAGAAAAAAGCTGCCATACGGAAAAAGGAGAAAACAGTGCATGCGTAGAAAGATTATTTTGGCATCCGGCTCACCGCGCCGGAAACAGCTTTTAAAGATGGCGGGACTTTATTTTACCGTTGAACAGAAAAATGTTCCGGAGATGGTCCCGGATACGATCCCGCTGGAAAAACGCTCCCAGTTCCTGGCGGAAATGAAGGCGGCCGCCATGAGTGTGGACCATCCCGAGGCGATCATTATCGGCGCCGATACGACGGTCCTGTGCGAAGGACGCCTGATGGGAAAGCCGGGCTCGAAGGAAGAAGCCAAGGAAATGCTGCGCTTTCTGTCCGGCAAGACGCATACCGTCTTCACCGGGGTCTGCCTGATCTGTGATGAAACGAAAGAAGCGCACAGTTTTACCTCGGAAACCAAGGTGGAATTCTACCCGCTGACAGAAGCAGAGATCGATGCCTATGTGGAAAGCGGAGAGTCCCGGGACAAGGCAGGGGCCTACGGGATCCAGGGGCTGGGCTGCACGCTGGTCAAAAGGATCGAAGGAGATTATTATACTGTCGTCGGACTGCCGGTGGCAGAGGTCATGAGACGTCTTAAGGCAATGCAGGCCTGAACAAAAGCGATACAGAAAAGAGGTACCATCATGAACAGAAAGCAGGTCAGACAGATCTTAAAGGATACGGATTTTGTACACACCAGCGGAACGGCGGAGGAGCTTCGCGTAGCGGAGTATCTGAAGGAACAGTGCATCCGGCTGGGCGCTAAGGCGGAGCTGGAAGCGTTTCCGGTGGATATGGCTGAAGTGAAGGCAGCTTCCCTCACCTTCCGGACGGCAGACGGCAAAGAAAAAAGCCTCCCCTGCAAGGGCTACAAGCTGTGCGGAAGCGGCACGGTGGAAGCGCCTTTTGTTTACCTGCCCAACACGGATCCTGCCTCTTTGAGCCAGATCCGCGGGAAGATCGTCCTGCTGGACAGCGGGGTCGGGATCTTTACCTATCAGGATCTGATGGAAGGCGGCGCCGTCGGGATCATTACCTATGACGGAAACGTCCACTATGCGGACCGGGATATTGATCAGAAGGAGCTGCGGGCTGTTGTGGCCAAGGGAAAGAAGACGCTGGCGGTCAATATTAATGCCAAGGACGCTTTTGCCCTGGTCAAGAGCGCGCCGATCAGCGTAAAGATCCAGGTGGAGCAGACGGAGTTTGCCGGCGAGTCTCACAACGTTGTGGCGGAGCTGCCCGGGGAGTCGGATGAGTGGATCGTCATGAGCGCCCATATGGACACGACCCCGCTGTCTCATGGTTCCTATGACAATATGACAGGCTGTCTGGGGCTTTTATGCACACTGGACGCCTTGAAGGGGAAGAAGCATCATTACGGAGTCCGCTTCGTCTTTTGCGGCAGCGAAGAGCGGGGACTGCTCGGATCGCACGCCTATGTGGATGCCCATGCGGATGAACTGGAGAAGATCGTTCTCAACGTCAACCTGGATATGATCGGGACGTATATGGGCCGCTTTATTGCCTGCGTGAGTGCGGAAGAGGCGCTGGTGCAGTTTGTCAGATATTATGCCTGCCTGAAAGGCTGGGGCATTGCTGCCAGACAGGGCGTTTATTCCAGCGATTCCACCCCGTTTGCCGACAAGGGCGTTCCGGCTTTGTCCTTTGCCCGCCTGGCCGGTTCCAATCAGGCGACCATCCATAACCGCTACGATACGCCGGCCCTGCTTTCCGATGAGCAGATCCTGAAGGACAGCGCGTTTATTGCCGCCTTTACGGAGACGATGGCCGATGCCGTCAGGTGCCCGGTGAAGCGGGAGATCCCGGAAAAGGTCAAGACCGATCTGGACAATTATCTGGGGAGAAAACGGAAAGAAAACTAAGGAACGGATCATGAACAGAACGGAAATCTTAATTGCGGTCCTGGGCTGCGGCTTTCTGATCTACCTGATCTGGGAGGCCTTCCGGGTCAGAGCAGATAGGAAGAAGCTCACGCATGTGATTTATGTGAACGGGACGAGAGGGAAATCGACCGTCACGCGTATGATCGCGGCCGGCATCACGGCCGGCGGTCATAAAGTGATGTGCAAAACCACCGGCACGCTGCCCATTGCCATTTATCCGGACGGCCATCAGGAAGAGGTACACCGGCGCGGTCCGGCCAATATCCGCGAGCAGATGAAATTCCTGCATATCGCGGCCCGGGAAGGCGCCGACTATCTGGTGATCGAATGCATGGCGCTGCTGCCGGAGTATCAGCGGGTCTCGGGGAAAAACATGCTGCACTGCGATATCGGCGTGATCACGAATGCCCGTCTGGACCATATGGACGTGATGGGCGATACCCGGGAAGAGATCCTGACCTGCCTGATGGAGATGCTGCCGGAAAAGGGACAGATCTTCACCGCGGAGCGGGATTTTGACGAGATGCTGCAGGCCCGCGCCGAAAAGCTCGGGAGCAGCCTGACCATTACGGATGAAAATACCCTGGGGGATCTGCCCGGTGCCGAAAGTCTGGATTTCCCGGAAAATGTCGCGCTGGCCCTCGCTGTCTGCGAGGCAGTCGGGGTGGACCGAAAGACGGCCTATGAAGGGATCCGGGGATTCATCCGGGATCCGTATGCGCTGTCAATATTTAAAGGAAACAACACCGTTTTCGTCAACGCCCTCTCGGCCAATGACGTCAGCTCCACGCAGATGATCTATGACAAAGTCCGCGGGGCGGAAGACGAAGAGCTGGTGATCCTGATCAATAACCGGGGCGACAGACCGGCCCGGGCGCGGGATATGGCCAGACTGGTGAAGGAAATGCAGCCGCAGGCTGTCTGGATCCTGGGCGATAATCAGCAGGCCCTGGAGGCCCTTTGTCGCAAGGCAGCGCCGAAAGCGAAGCTGACGGGATACTCGGTGGCGGAGGAGGTTCCCTTCGCGAGCGACAAGCCGCGGCTGATCATGGCTGTCGGCAATATCAAAAACGAAGGCATCCGCCTGGTCGAACGGGCCAAGCAGGAACTGGAACTTACGGAGGGAGTCGGTTATGTACAGTGAGATCGTGATCGTGGGCATCCTGATCGCCGTGATCTTTTCGGAGATCAGCGGTTATTCGACCGGCGGCCTGGTGGCCCCGGTGTATCTGGCACTCAATCTGAAGGATCCCTGGCGGATCGCCTTCAGTCTGCTGATCATACTGGCTGTCTGGGGCGTGGATCAGCTGATCGGCCGCTTCCTGATCCTGTACGGCCGCCGTCTGTTTGCTGTGAATGTCGTCCTGACCTTTGCGCTGTCATGGCTGGTTGGGGTGATCGGCATTTTCCCGTTCGGGATCCGCGTGATAGGGTATATTGTTCCCGCGCTGGTGGTCCGTGATCTGGAGCGGCAGGGCTTTGCCAAGACCGGGATCTCCATCGGGATCTGCACCGCATTATGTGCCCTGGCACTGTTATGGGTCGGTATGCTATGAAACGGTTCAAGGGGATCTTCTGCATTTTGCTGGCGGCCCTTTGCGCCGTGCTTCTGGCTGCCTGCGGGGATGACGGCCGCCTGCCTTATGCCAAAACCATGGAAAAGGCGGCGAAGCTCCACACAGAAGCCGCCCGTCTGATCCGGGAGGAAAAGGCCGCCCGGGGCATAGCACTTTCCGCGGATGATAAGTTGAAAATCGGTCTTATGGGGGAAGAGTATACTTCCATCATGACGACTCTGGCAGGCTGCGAGGAGAAGAGAACCTCTCAGCTGCCTGATTTTGCGGCTCTGGTGGTGAAATATTTCCAGGAAGCCGGCCTGAAAAAGGGCGATGTGGTGGGAGCCAACTTTTCCGGCTCTTATCCGGGCTTTAATCTGGCTGTGCTGTGCGCAGCCCAGGCCATGGAACTTGAGCTGCGGTATACGACCTCGGTCGGTTCCTCTGCCTACGGCGCCAACCTGCCCGGCTATACCTTCCCGGAGATGGTCAAGACCATTTACGATGCAGGCCTCATTTCCTGGATGCCGAAGCTGGTCACGCTGGGCGGCGGCGGGGATATGGGCCGCAATATGATGGGATACCTTCTGGAAGAACCGGAGGAGATCCGGGAAATAGAAGACATGAAGACCCGGCTGATCGAAAACGGTCTGGTCTGGGCTCACATAGAAAGCTACGCGCAGGATATTGCCCTCCATGAGGAGGTGTACGGGGAGATCAAAGCCTTCGTGAATGCGGGTGGAAACAGTCTGGGACTGGGGGCCGGCGACGACAGCTCCATCCTCACCCTCGGCAGCGGTCTGTTGGAACCCCGGGATGTGACCGTAACGGCCCGCAGCGGTCTGACCGAGCGCTATTTGGCCAAGGGCATCCCGACCATCCATCTGCTGGCGGTCAAAAAACTGTGCGAAGAGAGCGGGATCCCCTATGATCCGGACGAGCTGCCCGAGATCGGGACACTGCCGCTGTATTACGAGAGTAAGTGATATGAGCAAGAAGAAATTACTGTATTATGCGGGCTTGCTGCTGTTCCTGGCCGTTGCAGCCGCCGTTATCTACCGTCTGGGCCATCACGTCCGTCTGTCTTATGCAGATGAGATGGAAGAGGCGTCGAGACTTCACGAAAAGGTCGCAGAGGCGATCCGGACCGAGCGACTGGCCCGCGGATATGCCCTGGACCCGGAAGATAAGCTTGGGATCGGTTTTATTGGGACCGAGAGTTCGGCGATCACGACCTCGCTCGGCCATCTGGACGCCAAACGCACGTCCGAACTGCCGGACATGGCGGCTCTTTGTGTGCGGCTCCTGCATGAGGCCGGTGTAGAGGCAGGCGATACGATCGGCGCGACCTTCTCTGCCTCCTTCCCCGGGGCAGACATGGCGCTGCTGTGCGCCGTGGAAGTCATGGATGTGAAGATCATCTACAGCGCGACCATCGGCGCCTCCAATTACGGGGCCAATCTTCCCGGCTACGTGATGCCGGAGATGATCAAGACCGCGGTGGACGCGGGCCTTCTTTCGACCATGCCGCAGATGGTTTCCTTAGGCGGTGACGGCGACGAAGGAGCCAATATGCTCGGCGTCATGCTGGAGGAGACAGAAGAGATCGACGCCATGCTGAAGCGCCTGGCGGAGGAAGGTTTTACACTGCTTCATTTCAAGAGCTATCCGGAAGATATTGCCTACCGGATGGAGCAGATGGGAGAGATCAAAGCCTTTGTAAATGTGGGCGGCAATATCCTGGGCATAGGCGATAACGATGCTTCCCTGGCCTTTGGACAGGGCTTATTGAGACCGGCCAGGCCAAAGCTGAGCGCCAAGAGCGGCCTCGTGGAGCAGTACCTGTACAAAGGGGTCCCCACGATCCACCTGCTCAACTTAAAGCAACTTTGTGCCGAAATGGGTGTCCCTTTCGATCCGGTGAGTCTCCCTGAAATCGGTACCAGCGCGGTCTATTACAGTCACGATTATTCCAAAGCGGCGATCCTGATAGCCGGATGTCTGGCATTAACAGCCGCTGTTCTCATAGAAACGGACGAAAAAAGAAGAAAAGAAAAGAAGGGCCGCTGAAGCAAAAGGGTCTGTCCGAGCCCACGGGTGGATAAAGGAGAAAAGCACCATGACGGAGAGAGAGATCCCGATCCGGGAGCTTAAAGAATTTCGGATCGGACAGGCAGAAGATGAGAAGGCCGGCACAGGTTGTACGGTGATCATCGGCTGCGAGGAGATGCGGGCCGGACTGGATGTTCGCGGCGGAGGTCCCGCTTCGCGCGACAGCCGGATCCTGGAACCTGTGGCCGCGGCCGAGAGCATTCATGCCGTTGTTCTGGCCGGCGGGAGTGCCTTCGGACTGGGGGCCGCCGGCGGCGTAATGGAACTGCTGGAAAAACGGGGGATCGGCTTCGATGTCGGCGTGACCAAAGTCCCGCTGGTCGTGCAGTCGGATCTGTTTGATTTAACGGTCGGATCCGTCCAGGTCCGTCCGGGTCCCGATATGGGTTATGCGGCCGCGCTGGCTGCCCTGGATGCGCCGAACTACCGGGATGGCAATTACGGCGCCGGCTGCGGAGCAACGGTCGGAAAATGGGCCGGGATGGAAACTTGCATGAAAAGCGGGATCGGGAGCTATGCCATAGCGCTCGGAGAGCTGAAGATCGGTGCGTTGGCAGCTGTCAATGCGTTGGGAGATATATACGACTGGAAAACCGGCCGGAAGGTCGCCGGTCTTTTGTCGGAGGATCGGAAAACCTTCCGCAGCACGGAAGAACTGATGCTGCAAAGCTACGTCCCGCGGGACAATAAATTCACCGGCAATACGACGCTGGGGGTCGTCCTCACCAATGCGCGCTTTAACAAGACGCAGCTGACGAAGATCGCCGCCATGGCTCAGGACGGCTTTGCCCGTTCGATCCGCCCGGTCCATACCTCGGCCGACGGAGACAGTATCTATGCTTTATCGGCCGGTCATGTAAGCGCCGATATGGATCTGGTCGGGACCCTGGCCGCCAAGGTGATGAGTGAAGCGATCCTTCAGGCTGTCTATGCCGCCAAAAGCGCTTACGGCTTTCCGGCGGCATCGGAGTGGAAGAGAGAAACGGAATAGGCGGCAGGCTGCAGCTGGTATAAAAGCATAAGGACGGATAAAAAGAAACATGGCGAAATTGTACTTCAAATACGGCGCGATGGGGTCGAGCAAGACCGCGCAGGCATTAATTGCAAAATTCAACTATGAGGAACGCGGGATGAAAGTCTGGCTGATCAAGCCCTCGACCGACAGCCGGGACGGGATCGGGACCATCCGTTCCCGGATCGGACTGGAAGCGCAGGCCGACGCGGTGATCGAACCGGAGGAGGATATCACCGCCCTGTATTACGCCCGGCCTGAACGCGCAGACGTGATCATTGCGGACGAAAGTCAGTTCTTTACGCCCGAGCAGATCGAGCAGCTCGCGGATCTGGTCGATGAGGAGGATCTGCCGGTCCTTTGCTTCGGTCTGGCTACGGATTTTCAGACGAAAATGTTCCCCGGCAGCAAACGGCTTTTTGAACTGGCGCAGTCTGTGACGGAGATCAAGACGGTCTGCTCGTGCGGCGCCAAGGCAACGGTCAATGCCAGACTGGATGCACAGGGGCATATCGTGACCGGCGGGGAACAGGTGGTCCTGGGCGGCAACGATACCTATCTGGCCATGTGCCGTCCCTGCTGGAAAAAGCGTATTGCCGCAGAAAGGAAGGCGGCCCGCTGAAAGAGAGCGGGAGCGGAGATAAATTCTGAAATCGTCAGTCTTTTTTTGGGAAAAAGGATAAAAACTCTTTACAAGACGGCGGAGTGCCCGTATAATATTTGTCAGACAACAACCCGTTTATGCAATCAGGAAAAGGAGGTGGCACCCGTGGGACTTTTTTCCAAGATCCTCGGAAATGGGGGAAAAAAGGCTGAAAATGCAGCCATGGATTTTTTGAACAGTATGGCGAAAAAGCTAAATGATGCGGTCGAGCCGAAACAGCCGGCTGCAAAACCGGCCGCTGCGGCACCGTCTTCGGCAGCCCCGGAGATGATCCGCTCGGATGAACCTTACGGAGAGTTTATGCCGAAGGAAGAAAATCAGTTTTCTTTCAACGGAACCTATCAGGCATATTTCGAACAGATTTTCCGCTCGGAATTTGCCGATTGCAGCTTCGAGCTGACGCATCCGGTGTATTATGATTCCGATATCTACACGTTTTTCCGCGACGGAAAGAAAGTGCTGGTCATTGAACTGATGCGCAAGCGCTGCGAAGCGCAGAAACTGCGCCGGGACACCCTGCGTTCCGGCATCCCTTACCTGCGTTTTTATATCGACTGCAGTGAAATAGGCTGGTGGAATGCCCGCTCGTATGTGGTCGGGAAAATCCGCGGGGCTATCGGCTGAAACAGCTACACAAAATCCGGAGGGCCCGATCGTCCCTCCGTTTTGGCAGGAAGAGAATGCCCGGCGCCTGCGGCGGACCCGGCACGGAACCTGATAACAGCTTCGCAGGCAGCGGATCCGTGTACGGTCTGGTACTTCCCGGAATCTTCCGGGCTTTAATGCCTTCTCTTCCTGTTTTTCTTTTGGAACAAGAGCATGTCTTTACTGGATCAATTGTCAGATCCTGCCGTCTGGCAGGCATTTTATGAATACAAGACTTCGTTGGCCTGTCCGAAAGACTTCGAGAAGGAATTGGATGCATTTATCCGTGCGCAGGCCTATGTTCCCCTCTGCCGCGGGATCCTTGCCGGTGAAGCCTTCCCGATCCCGCGCCGCTGCGTGATCAGCAAGATGCATTCGCGCAAAAAACGGGTCGTGTATATTTATCCGGAAGCGGAAAACACGGTCTTAAAATTGCTGACCTGGCTGCTGCTGCGAAAATATGACGGGATCTTTTCAAAAGGCTTGTATTCATTCCGGCCGGGACGTTCTGCCAAGGATGCGATCCGGGCTCTGACTGGGATCCCGGGGATCCGGCAGATGTACGCGTACAAGGCGGATATCCACAACTATTTCAATTCGGTCCCCCCGGAGCGCCTGCTGCCGCTTTTGGAAGAGGTGACAAAGGAAGATCCGCCTCTTTACCGTTTTCTAAATGGCCTGCTCACAGAGGAGCGGGTACGGGACAAGGACCGCATCATTACGGAAGAAAAGGGGATCATGGCCGGCACGCCGCAGGCCTCCTTCTACGCCAATCTGTATTTGAAGGCGCTGGATGAATCCTTCGCGGCACGCGGCATCCCGTATGCCCGGTATTCGGATGATATCATTGTCTTCGGCCGGACCCGCGAGGAGACGGAGGCGTTTGCACGGGAGATCAAAGACTTTCTCTTCAAGGCCGGTCTTACGATCAATCCTGAAAAAGAATGCTTTTATACGCCCGAGGACGGCTGGACTTTCCTGGGCTTTTCCTTTCGGGACGGCGAGATCGATATTGCCCCGGCCACGGTGGAAAAGCTAAAGGCCAAGATGCGCCGCAAAACCAGAGCCCTGGCGCGCTGGAGCAAACGAAACGGTCTGCCCGGTGAACGGGCGGCCAAAGCCTTTATCCGGATCTTTAAGCGGAAACTCCTGGAAAATGCCCGGGACAACGAACTGACCTGGAGCTACTGGTTCTTCTCGGTTATCAATACGTCGAAGAGCTTAAAGCAGATCGATGCGTACGCCCAGGACTGCATCCGCTTCCTCATGACGGGGAAAAGGACCAAGGCCCGCTTCAACGTCCGCTATGAAGACATGAAGGCAATGGGATACCGGAACCTGGTCCATGCATATTATGAATACAAAAACGAGGATCCATCCTCCTTTCAAGCGGCAGCCGAAGGAAGAATAGCGGGACCCGAAATAGGGGAAGGAGAGGGAAAGAATGCTGAAAGTAACGGTATTAAATGACAACCGCCTCTACAACAGCTCGTTAAGCTGTGAACACGGCCTTTCGCTGTATATTGAAACCGAGGATCAGAAGATCCTGTTCGATACCGGCGATTCGGACCTGTTTCTTCGCAATGCGGAGAAGATCGGGATCCGGCCGGAGGAGGCAGATTGCATCGTCCTCAGTCACGGCGACTACGATCATACCGGCGGCCTGCGATACCTGCCGGGCGGCCAGAAACTGATGGCCCATCCGATGGCGACGGCTTTCCGGATCAGCCGCAAGCGCGGGACGCCGGCCGGCATGCCGATGTCAGAAGAGGATCTTAAGGCCAAGTACCGTGTCTGCTTCAGCCGCGAGCCGCAGAAGCTGGGAGAACATATCCTTTTCCTGGGGGAGATCGAAAGAGTAACGGATTTTGAAGGAAAGAGCTTTCCGATGATCGACGAGCAGAAAAGGACCTACCCCTGCCCGGACGACAGCGGCCTGGCCATCCGGACCGGGGAAGGACTCGTCGTGATCTCGGGCTGTGCGCACAGCGGCATCTGCAACACCGTGGAATATGCCAAAAAGCTGACGGGTCAGTCACACGTCCGGGCGGTTCTGGGCGGTTTTCATCTGCTGAAAATGGATGAGACGGCGCAGAAGACGATCGATTATATGAAAGAAAATACAGACACGGTCTGTCTGGCCCACTGTACGGAGGATGAGGTCTGCGAGGCCTTTGCGGCGCAGATGCCGGGACGCACCCGCGTTCTGGGCGCCGGGATCGTCTGCGAGTGGGAATAAACCAGGAGATCACCGCTTTTCCAAAGAGCTGTTTCGAAGGGAACAGCTCTTTTTCTGTGCAGTACAATAAAATTTCAAAAAAGGCTTGACAAGTTAGCGGAGGCTTACTATAATACGGACTGTGTTAGCTAATGCTAACTCTTATGCCGCTTCGCTTGCATTCCCAATAGCGGCAGGAAAATGAAAAGGAGGCCATGCCTTGCTACCGCTTAGTTTTGCAGACAGCAATGAAGAATTGATCATCAAGAAGGTCAGTGGAACGCCTGAGGTCAAAAAACACCTGGAAAATCTGGGCTTTGTGCCCGGCAGTGGGATCACGGTCATGAACCGGGTGGCCGGCAACCTGATCGTAAAGGTCAAGGAATCGAGAATTGCCCTTAACGAAGATATGGCAAGAAAAATCATGGTATAACGAAAGGAGTTCGGGCAGGAATGAAAACATTACGGGATGTGGCGATCGGAGAGACGGCCGTCGTCAGGAAACTGCATGGAGAAGGCGCCGTAAAGCGTCGGATCATGGACATGGGCATTACGAAAGGGATTTCGATCTATGTCAGAAAAGTGGCTCCATTGGGAGATCCGCTGGAACTGACAGTCAGAGGATATGAGTTAAGTCTGCGCAAGGCAGATGCTGAGATGATCGAAGTCGAATAAAAAAAGCATATTTTTTTGAATAAGGGTTAGCAGGAGCTAACCACGAAAGGAAGGATCATTATGGAAATACGTATTGCCCTGGCAGGGAATCCCAACAGCGGAAAAACGACCCTGTTCAATGCACTGACCGGATCCGCGCAGTTCGTCGGAAACTGGCCCGGTGTTACCGTTGAAAAAAAGGAAGGCAAGCTGAGAAAATATGACTCGGTCACGGTGACCGACCTGCCCGGTATTTATTCCCTTTCTCCGTATACACTGGAAGAAGTGGTCGCGAGAAATTATCTGATCCAGGAACGTCCGGATGCGATCCTGAATATTGTGGATGCAACCAACCTGGAGCGAAATCTTTACCTGACCACGCAGTTGACCGAGCTGGGGATCCCGGTCGTGGTTGCGCTCAATATGATCGATATCGTCCGCAAAAACGGCGACAAGCTGAACAGCGCGGAACTCTCAAAACGTCTGGGGATCCCGGTCGTTGAGATCTCTGCCTTAAAGGGAGACGGGGTCGATGAAGCGGCAGCCGCTGCGGTCAAAGCCGCGAAGGGCAAAGCCTCCGTCCCGGCCCACACCTTTAGCGGGGTCGTTGAGCATGCCCTTGCGCACATTGAAGAAGCCGTTGTTCACAGCATGCCGGAAGAGCAGCAGCGCTGGTACGCGATCAAGCTTTTTGAACGCGATGAAAAAGCCACCCAGCAGATGAAGATCCCGGCCGAGACGCTGGCCCATATCGAAAAGGATATCAAGGCCGCCGAGGCGGAACTGGATGACGATGCGGAAGCGATCATTACCAATGAACGCTATGTGTATATTGCCGAACTGATCAAGGGGATCTATAAAAAGAAATCCGAAGAGAAGTTAAGTGTTTCCGACAAGATCGACAAGATCGTCACGAACCGGATCCTGGCACTGCCCATCTTCGCGGTGGTCATTTTCCTGATCTATGCGCTGTCCATGGGCAAATCCATTGCGGACGGCGGCATCTCGCTCGGTACTTCCTTAACGGACTGGACCAATGACGTCCTCGGCGAGGCCTGGCTGACGGAAGGTTCCCGTAGCATCCTGGAGGGATGGGGCGCCGCGCCGTGGCTGGTCGGTCTGATCTCCGACGGGATCCTGGCCGGTGTCGGTGCCGTGCTCGGCTTCGTGCCGCAGATGCTGGTTCTGTTCCTGATGCTCTGCATTCTGGAAGACTGCGGCTACATGGCCCGTATCGCTTTCATTATGGACCGTATGTTCCGCCGCTTCGGCCTTTCCGGCAAGAGCTTCATTCCGATGCTGGTCGCAACCGGCTGCGGGATCCCCGGTGTTATGGCTTCCCGTACCATTGAAAACGAGCGCGACCGCCGCATGACCATCATGACCACGACCTTTAT
>CADBSR010000053.1 GCA_902797385.1 uncultured Lachnospiraceae bacterium | reverse complement strand
TCTGTGTTCTGCCATATGGAGCACTTGCTGAGCTTGATTGTGAGAAAAAAACGTTTTCAATTATGGAAAGCGGCGTAATCTGAACTGGGGTGACACCGGGACGTACCCTTTTGTCACATCCGTCCCCTTGTCATTGTGGCCAGATCCCGGAAGGAATGTTTCAGCAGGTATCTTCCGTGCCGGAGATAAAATGACATATGACGCAGTTAGCTGCTAAAAACTGACAAACAGAATTCTGCAGACGGTAAAAGACAGGGGACGGTTCTGTGTCTTTGCGAGATTGTAAGACAAAAGACAGAGAACCGTCCCCTGTCTTTGTCAATTCGCGATCATGCAGATGGTAAAGCAAGCCCTTTCGGGGCTTGTTTTTTTGTGACGGATTCACTATAATGAATCAGTATTATTTCTGATTGAAGATTTGGAAAGGAGGTCGTTATGCTTAACGGAAGAAAATCACTGTTCAGCGGTATGCAGGCCACGGGGACCATCACCCTCGGCAATTATCTGGGGGCGCTGAAGAACTGGCTGGACCTCCATAACGACTATGAATGCTTTTACTGTGTGGTGGATGAGCACTCCATCACGGTGCGCCAGGATCCGGCGGAACTCAGAAAACGCGCACGGAACCTTTTAATGCTGTACCTGGCGGCCGGCCTGGACCCGGAGAAAAACTGCATCTACTATCAGTCTCATGTTTCGGCGCATGCCGAGCTGGCGTGGATCTTAAACTGCTTTACCTATATGGGCGAGCTTTCGCGCATGACGCAGTTTAAGGATAAATCCGCCAAGCATGCGGACAATATCAACGCAGGGCTCTTCACCTACCCGGTCTTAATGGCGGCGGATATTCTTTTGTTCCAGTCGGACGTCGTACCGGTGGGCAATGATCAGCTGCAGCACCTGGAGATCACACGGGATATCGCCCAGAGATTCAATGCGATCTACGGTGACGTTTTTACGATTCCCGAGCCGTACGTAGGCAAGTCGGGGGCTCGTATTATGAGCCTGCAGGATCCCTCAAAGAAGATGAGCAAGTCGGATGAAAACCCGAACGCCAGCATTTATCTTCTGGATACGACGGACGATATCATGCGCAAGTTCAAGCGCGCTGTGACCGATTCCGAGGGGCAGGTCGCTTACCGCGATGAACAGCCGGGCATCAAGAACCTGATCGATATTTACGGCGCCTGCACGGGCAAGACCCCGGCAGAGGTGGAAAAGGAATTCGCGGGCCTCGGCTACGGCGTGTTCAAGGAAGCCGTCGGTCAGGCGGTTGTGGACGTTTTGGCGCCGATCCATGCCCGCTTTGATGAGCTGAGCAAGGATAAGGCTTATGTGGACGGCGTGATCAAGGCCGGCGCGGAGAAGGCGGAGTATTTTGCGACGAAGACGCTCCGCAAGGTGCAGAAGAAGGTCGGCTTCCCGGAGAGAATCCGGTAAAAATCGATAAGGCAAAATGAGCTCTCCTTAATTGTAAAAATATAATAAGTTGAACTCATCCGGATCATTTTACTTTTTACAAGGCCTGTTACATGCAAAAAATCAATGGAACGAGGCTCTGGATCTGAGCATAGATGTGTCATCAGTGCAAGCAGGCTCCATAAAATATTATGGAGGTACAGCGGAAGAATTAACAGCACTGGGCCTCTTTGGTAGTGTTTCGAATGACGTTTTTGGCACTACTATCAGAGTTTCAGACTCTTTACAGAGTGTTTATTGTTACAATGGTGAATCGAAATATCTTTATCGTTTTAATGAAATAAAAGGTTATATTGTAGCAATGCCGGGATTAAGCTACAGTCAGTATTTTAAAACATGTACGCATGAATTGGGGCATGCACTTGGTTGGTGGGATCACCCGGCTACATTTCATTCAACATGGATCATGCAACAAGGCTTATCAAGCGTTCTGGAGCTTGCGCCAGAAGAAGTGCAGCATCTGGCACAGGTTTATTAGAAGAGAGGAAATATCACGTGAAACAGCTTGGAATAAACTGCCTGAAAACTATATTGTTTCTGTTCGGAATAGTCATCCTTTTGGGAAGCTGTGGGTCTTTGCCGCAACAATCTTTGGATGAAGGTATAAATGCAGCACAGGGAAAGGACCAGAATGTTTCGAGGGAAGCATCATCAGAAATCCTGAAAGATAGGGCAGATTCGGCGGTTAATTTTGATTCTGCAGATAGTGGAAGAACTGCTTTCTCAGTCAGATTTTTGTCGGTAGAGGAAACAATGCAAGACTGCGGTTATATTCTGGATGCAGAATATATCGGCTGTTCAGATAATCATGGCAGGATTGATTTGCGCTTTGTTCCTCAAAATGTAATAAAAGGGAGTCTGGCAGAAGAGGATCAGCATATGATTCATGTCTTTCTTTCACCGGGCAACCCCGTTTCCAGCAAAGAGGATGTAGACAAATATTTTGTTTGTGGTAAAATATACATGCTATGCCTTGACATGTATCGCCTGGTCTTTTATGAATACAATGAATATGTACAGCGGGGCGCTTTTCAGCCATCAGAAGATGATGATAATTGGGACCTGTATCATCAAAAAGCAAGTGGAATAGCTCAGGAGACAGGAGGTGATAATGTAACTGCCAGCTACGGAAACCCCTACACGACAGAGACTGATATACATACTGTTATTGATTCTTCTTCCGACATTTTTTGGGTAACGATTAACGAGATAATTGATCATAGCCGTTATTATCCTGTGACAGTGTATCAGGTCGAGATAGAGCAGGTTATTAAGCATACACAGCTTAACGGAAACGATATTATCGTAACCTTGTTTAATGATTCTGTTGAAGTAGGAAGCAAGTATTTGCTGTGTTTAGTCCACACGGCTCCGGACTCATACGTTTATACTTTGACGGCAAAAGACAATGCGGTGTTTTCGGAAAATGATGTGGAAGAGAACCCGATTCTTAGTGCTTTGCTGGGAAACAGACAGGATAGATAAAAATGCCAGATGAATCTGATGCATCAATCACAAAGAAAAAAGGATGTATTGAGAAATAAAAAACCCCAGTATTATACACATACTGGATATTATAAAGAAAGGGACATGGGTTTCAATCTTTGAAATTCCAGACAGAAGGTATGTACAAGATCCTAAGCAAAAAGGAACTGAATCCTACCGTAACGCAGATGGAGATCCAGGCCCCGCTGGTGGCCAACAAGGCCAAGCCGGGTCAGTTTATCATCCTGCGCGTCGATGAGGACGGAGAGCGCATCCCGTTAACCGTAGCGGGTGTCAACAAGGAAACAGGCAGTGTGAAGATCATCTTCCAGATCGTTGGGGAGACGACCTTCCGCCTGAACAAGAAGGAGGCGGGCGAATCTATCGCGGACTTTGTCGGCCCGCTTGGCCGTGCCACCGAAACCGAAGGCATAAAGAAGGTCTGCATCGTCGGCGGCGGCGTGGGCTGCGCCATTGCCCTGCCGGTCGCAGAGGAATTCCATCGCCTGGGCGCGGAAGTGACCAGCATCATCGGCTTCCGCAGTGTGGATCTGCTGATTCTGGAAGATGAATTCAAGGCCGTTTCCGACCGACTGATCGTGATGACCGACGATGGCTCCTATGCCCGCCACGGCAATGTGACCGTGCCCTTAAAGGAAATGCTGGAGGCCGGCGAGAAGTTCGATCTGGTCCTGGCGATCGGGCCGGGCGTTATGATGAAATTTACGGTTCTGACCTGCAAGCCGTTTGGCGTTCCCTGCCGCGTTTCCATGAACCCGATCATGATCGACGGGACCGGCATGTGCGGCGGCTGCCGCCTGACCTTAAATCAGGATGGCAAGCGCGTGACCAAGTTCGCCTGTGTGGATGGTCCGGAATTTGATGGCTATGAAGTGGACTTCGATGAGGCCATGTCCCGCGGCCGCATGTATTTTGACTACGAACGGCATGCCTATGATGAGGCCTGCAATCTGTTCAAACAGGCGTAAGGAGGGAGAATCATGGCACTGAATCCGAAGAAGCATGAAATGCCGACCCAGGCCCCCGAGGTCCGGGCTCACAACTTTAATGAAGTGGCGTTAGGCTATACCCGTCAGCTGGCGGACGAAGAAGCGGCCCGCTGCTTAAACTGCAAGAATAAACCCTGCGTGGCCGGCTGCCCGGTCAATATCGATATCCCCGGCTTCATTACGAAGATCAAGGAAGGGGATCTGGAGGGCGCGTATCAGGTCATTAACAAGACCTCGTCACTGCCCGCCGTCTGCGGTCGTGTGTGTCCGCAGGAGACCCAGTGCGAATCCAAGTGCACCATGGGCGTGCGTTTCGAGCCGGTCGGGATCGGCCGTCTGGAGCGTTTCGTGGCCGACTGGCACAACGCCAATGCGACCGAAGCCGCCAAGGCACCGGCCTCCAACGGTCACCGCGTGGCGATCGTCGGTTCCGGTCCTTCTGGCCTTACCTGCGCCGGCGACCTGGCCAAGAAGGGCTACAAGGTCAGCGTATTTGAAGCGCTGCACAAGGCCGGCGGCGTGCTGGTCTACGGCATCCCCGAATGCCGTCTGCCGAAGGCTATCGTAGCCAAGGAAGTGGAAACCTTGAAGGAACTGGGCGTGGATGTGGAAACGAACGTCGTTATCGGCCGCACGCTCACCATTGACGAACTGTTTGAGCAGGGCTTCGAAGCCGTCTTCATTGGCTCCGGCGCCGGCCTGCCCAACTTCATGAATATCCCCGGCGAGTCCTTGAAGGGCGTTTACTCCGCCAATGAATTCCTGACCCGCAGCAATCTTATGAAAGCCTACGAGAAGGATCCCCGCACGCCTATCATGAAGGGCGGCAAGGTGATCGTGGTCGGCGGCGGTAACGTTGCGATGGATGCAGCCCGTACCGCGCTGCGCCTGGGGGCAGATGAAGTTTCGATCGTCTACCGCCGTTCCATGGAAGAGCTGCCTGCCCGTCGCGAAGAGG
>CADBSR010000052.1 GCA_902797385.1 uncultured Lachnospiraceae bacterium | reverse complement strand
TCTGAAAGAGCGGGTTCTCCGCTGCTGCCAATTTCATTAAATAACTGCGCTGTTTGCTTGTCAGTTCTGCCATAACTGTCCTTTCCGTGGCCCGGTTTTAAGCCGGGTCAGATTTTCCTGCTAAAGAATAGCACGGCCCTTCGTAAATTGCAAGAAAGGATTCCGGCTGTTTTACGCCTTTTCTTCCGGATCTTCCGGCCTGTTTTCCGGCTGCAGGTCTGCTTCCAGGGCAGATGCGACTTCCGTGGCAGGTCCGGCTTCCTCCATCTTCACCGCCGCCCGGACCGCCTCCTTCTTCTGCTGCCGGCGTTCCAGCCAGGGAAGAAGATTCTCCTGATAAATAAAGTCGAAGATCGCTACCGCCGGGATAGCCAGAAGGATGCCGATCATACCAAACATCCTGCCGCCGACGATCACGCCGATCAGGATCCAGAGGCCGGAAATCCCGAGGGTGTCTCCGAACATCTTGGGCTTGATGTAATACCCGTCTATCGTCTGCAGGATCACGGTGAAGATCAGGAAGGCCAGGGCATACCAGGGCTTGACCATTAACAGGATAAAGCCGCCGATCACGGCGCCGATGATGGGGCCGAAGGTCGGGATCAGGTTGAAGATCGCAACCACGAAGGAAACCAGGCCCAGATACGGCAGCCCAACGATCGCCATGAAGATCGCATTGGCAACGCCCACGATCAGACTGTCCAGGAGGTTATAAACAATATACCGGTTCAGGATGGCATTGCAGCGGCTTAAGAAGACCTTCGTTCTCTCGCTTCGGTCTTTTCCGAAGATTGCCTGCATCAGACGGGACAGGCCGCCCGCCAACTTATCCTTCGCGGCCAGCAGATAGATGGAAAGCAGGAAGGAAATGCCCCATCCAATGACCTGACGGCCTGTATTGGCCGAAGCGGCAATGATCTTTTCGATATTGTCGGAGATCAGTTTCGTAAGCGTTGTCAGAAGCGCTTCCGAAGAACTGATGAATTCATCTATATGCAGGTTTTCCGTGTTGATCTTCAGATTGTGCAGCATCTCATTGAGGGTATCCATATAGCCGTCCAGATTGCCGGCAAATGTCATGATACTTTCAAACAGCTGCGGGATCAGTGTTGCCAAAAGGAAGGTCAGTAAAAAGAGGACCGAAAGGAAAGCCAGCAGCACGGACAGGATGTTCTGGATCTTCTCCTTTTTGACCCGCTTGAAGAAGGTGTTTCGGTACAGACGGGCTAACGGACTGACCAGATAGGCGATGATGATTGCCTGGATGACTGGTGTAAAGAAGCCGAAAAAGTGATGGACCGCGCCCCGCACGTCATCAAAGCGGATCAGAAAAACATACAGCAATACCGCGATGCAGGCGGCGATCGTCATCGGATACCAGGACTTTTCTTTCAGATTCTTTCTTTTCATACTATATCAGACCTCTCAGGCAGAAACAGGATTCTTTCTTATGCCAGTATTATAGTTTTTTCGCGCTTTCAAGTCAATACATGAAACGAACGGCCCTCCCGCGTTTTCCCCGCAAAGGACAGCCGTCCGTTCATTTTTTCCGTCTATGGATCAGGCGTTAAGGGCAGACTTTTCCCTTCATCTGGTCTTCTTCTCCCGCAAAGTAATGGATCAGGTTTTCGGCTGCCATCTTTGCCACGCCGACCGCTGCTTCCTTCGTTGTAGGGGCGTAATGCGGTGTCAGGATCACGTTGGACATCTTGAAGAGCGGATGATCCGCCGGCAGCGGTTCCTGCTCAGTCACGTCCAGGCCGGCACCGGCGATCTTCTTTTCCTCCAGCGCCTTCACAAGGGCATTTTCGTCCATGATGGGGCCGCGGGCACAGTTAATGAAGAAGGCCGTGGGCTTCATGCGCTCAAACGCGGCCGCGTCGATCATATGGGTTGTCTCCTTGGACAGGAAGCTGTGCACCGTCACAAAGTCGGACCGTTCGAGCAGCTCATTCATATCCTTTACCAACTCACAGCCGGCGGGTGCTGCAGCAATATAGGGGTCATAGACCAGAACACGCATATCCAGTCCGTCGTGAGCCATATGGGCAACGCGGGAACCGATCTGGCCGCAGCCGATGATTCCCAGAGTCTTTCCGAAGAGCTCCACACCTTCCATGGAATTTTTGACCTTCCAGCCAATGGTCTTATAGCCGGTATGGATCGGGATCACGTTTTTGGCCAGAGCCAGCATCATCATCAGGGCATGCTCGGCTACGGACTGCGCATTGGCGCCGGGCGTCACGGTAATAATGATCCCCCGTTTTTTGGATTCTTCCAGATCAAAGTTGTCGATTCCGACACCGTGCTTGCTCATCATCTTCAGCTTTTTGCAGCGGTCCATCCACTCCTTGGGAATCGGCATGATGCGGACCATAAGAGCGTCGGCATCCTCCATTTCCTTCAGCATTTCTTCTCTCGAAATCGTCCATCCTTCAATGACCTGATGACCGGCCTGCTTCAGCAGGGACGGGCCGATCGGATTCATTTCTTCCGTAACTACGATCTTCGCCATGGTTTTCTCCTTTTCAGGTGGTTTAATATCGGCAGTATCTTATCACCTTTCCGTCATTTTTTCCATATCCCGCCAAAAACATTCTTGTTATTTTTTTCTGATATGATATACTGGTCATGCTGATGACCGGATCAGCGATCAAAAATGATTCATCGGAGGTACTGATATGGAACTGACAAAAGATACCATGATCGGTGAACTGCTTCAGGAAGATTACGGCTGCGCCGCCGTTCTGATGGGCGCCGGAATGCACTGTGTGGGCTGCCCCGCATCCCAGATGGAAACGATCGAAGAAGCCTGCATGGTTCACGGTATGGATACCGATCAGATGGTTGCTGTTTTAAAAGAGTATTTTGAAGCCAAGAAGGAAGAGCAGGACGCCTGAGCGCCCTGCTCTTTCCTTTTTCATAACGAAAGGGGAAACTTGCATGCACGAAACGATTCATACCATTGTTTTTGAAGAAAAAAAAGGCGGCGGCAACCCCTGCCCTGTGACGATCCACGCAGATGATTTAAGCCCTGCCGATATGCAGGAAATGACGAAACGCTTCGGTCAGGAATCGGCGTTTCTCTCCTCTCCCACCCGCGAGGACTGTGATGTCCGCTCCCGCTATTATGTGCCGGAACATGAAATGGGCATGTGTGTGCACGCGACCGTTGGCAGTGCCATGGTCCTCGCGGAAAAAGGCCTCGTAAAAAAATCTCCCATCGTTTTCGAGACGCCTTTTGGACCTGTTCCGGTGGAATGGGAGCGAAAAAACGGTGTGATCGAAGCCGCTGTTTCTCAGTTCCTTCCGAAGTTCCGGACGGATGTTCCGACCCGGGAAGAGATCGCCAAGGCCCTGCGGATCCCTGCAGAGCAGATCCTGGACGGCCCCATTGAAACAGTCGCCACCTCGCGCTTCAAACTGATCATTCCGCTGGCATCCAAGGAAGTCATCTACTCTCTGGAGCCGGATTATGAGTACCTCTGGGAAGTCTGCGACAAATATGACGTAAGCGGTTTCTATCCCTATGCAGTTCAGGAAGAAAACGGCAGTCCCGTCTTCTATGCCCGCCAGTTCCCACAACGGGCCGGCTATCCGGAGGATCCCGCGACCGGCGTAGCCGCTTCGGCTCTATCCGCTTATCTGACGGCGCATCGCCTGATCCCCGTGAGCGAAGGCTGGAACGCCATCACCGTCAAGCAGGGGGAAGCCATGGGCAAGCCGAGTGTGATCGGGGCAGACTGCTTTGTGGAGAACGGTGAGATCACTCGGACCAGAGTGCGCGGCAGCGCTTATATCGTCCCTACCCCGCCCGAGATGCGTTTAAAAGAACTGGGGATCACGCTTCCGCCGGCCAATACTCCCATCGGCAGCTATGTGCCGGGTGTGAGGAGCGGGAATCTGATTTTCACTTCCGGCCAGACGCCGAAAGAAGGAAATGCTTTAAAATACACCGGGAAACTCGGGAAGGATCTGACCGTGGAAGAAGGGAAAGATGCTGCAAGGCTCTGTGCCTTAAGCTGTCTGGCCATCATTCGGGATCTGGCCGGCAGTCTGGACCGGGTCAAGCGAGTGGTCAAGCTGACCGGCTTTGTCAATTCCGATCCGTCCTTTACGGCACAGCCCAAGGTCGTGGACGGGGCCTCCGACTTCATCAAAGAGGTGTTCGGAGAAGCCGGCGCCCATGCGCGTGCTGCTGTCGGCATGGCTTCCCTGCCGGGCGACGCAGCCTGTGAAGTCGAAATGATCGTGGAGCTTGAAAGCTGAACGGAAAAAAAATAAAAAAGAGGCCGAGGGAGGCACTTCGTAAGGAAGTTACCTCCCTCGGTTTTTGAAGCAGTCAGAATGATTCGCTTGTAGGTGTTTTTCTAACGACGGAATGTACGCAGCTTAGTATACCTAATCCCGATGACAAAAGGGTACGTCCCCGTGTCACCCGTCCCCGTGTCACCCAGCTGGATGACAAAAGGGTACGTCCCCGTGTCACCACCCGTGTCACCCCTGATCTTTATGACTCATCCTCTGTCAATTCTAAAAACGTAAGATTTTTTATCATATCTGCCTCTTCTCCTCCCTTTTCCCTTCTATGAAGTGTGTTGGCTGCTTTTTGCAAAAAATGGTCGTTTTTCTTTTTCTCATCATCTGTCATTTCAAAAAACGAATCGCCCCAAAGAAAGCCTCGTATAAAATAATAAAGGCGCAGCGAATTCACAGTTCCAATAAGCATCCACAGATTCCTTTTATGTTTTATCAGAAGCGCTTGCAATTCGATTGCTCTATCATCGCTAGTTCTTCGAAACTTCATTCTTGCATTATTCAACTGGGCATCTATGGAAAACTCACGTAACAATTCAAAAAAACAATCAAAAGCCTCTTGATCTGTTTTTCCGTCTGCAATGGCATCCAACCAATTGACAACAATATATTTAGCGGTCTTTTCCTCAGCAGAAATAATCTTCTGATATTTCAGCATATTCTCCAAGTCTTTGGGACGAGCAGTTGCTTCCAACACCTTATCATCAATGTTGTCCCAGTTAAAAACCTTTAATTTCTTACAAACATAAGTGCGAAATGCTCCATGCCACGCCAAATTATATGATAGCAATGGCACAAGTGAATAGCCCAAGCCCAGCATAAATGACTCAAGTTCACTAAAAGATTTTTTTAAAAAAAGTGTATGGCGTTCTAAAAACATTTGCCAGAGTATATTCTTTTCAATCATAATAGTATCATAAACATCTTCTGAGCATTTAAGCATTGTTTGTCCCGTCCCCCATATAATTCGTGACCGTGCCGTTTACCGTCTTTTTGATGCGGATCCCGGCCGAATTGTAGGCATAACTGATGCTCTTGCTGTTGCCACTTACCGTCGTGAGCCGTCTGCCCTGTGTCCAGGTGAAGCTGTAGCCGTTATAGTAGCTTAAGGGATTGCCGATCGCATCGTAGGTATAGTTGTACGTGACGCTGTCAAGCGTACTGCCGCTGCTGCTCCTTACAGTCTGCATTATGGAGGCAGAGATCACGCCTCTTGGTCTTCATTATAATACAACGCATCTTCTGGTTTTTACTGTATCAAATTGATCTTCATTCTGTCAACAT
>CADBSR010000051.1 GCA_902797385.1 uncultured Lachnospiraceae bacterium | reverse complement strand
TCCTGGGTGGCCAGCAGCTGACGGTTTAAATTGGTAACGGAAAAAACGTCATTGTCTACGACTTCTATGGCCCCGATCCCGGAACGGACCAGGGCTTCCAGGGCATAGCCGCCCACACCGCCGAGGCCGAAAAGGGCCACGCGGCTGTTTTTCAGTTTTTCCAGCGCTTCCTCTCCGAAGAGCAGCCTGGTTCTGGTCAGAGCATCTTCCATGACATATCCTTTCCGGAGCCGCCTCAAAGGAAAAGGACACCGCCGGTGGGCAGTGTCCCGAGGCAGGCCTTATTCTTCTTCCTCTGCCGGTGCGATGCGGATCTCGGCCTGCTCCACCAGCTTGCCGTCCACGGACACGACCGTGCCCGAGATGCGCTCGTAGGAGAAGGTATCGCCCACGGCGGGGAAGTGATCCAGAAGGCCGGTGATCCAGCCGCTTAACGTCGTATATTCACTCTCGAAATCCTTCGGCTCATAGCCGATCTCGTCGAAAGCATCGTAGAGATTCATACTGCCGTCCAGAAGGAAGGTGCCGTCGGAAACTTCCTGAACGTCCTCCTCTTCGGGCTCGTCGGTCTCATCGTAGATCTCGCCGACGATCTCCTCCAGAATATCCTCCGTCGTCAGGATGCCCATGGTGCCGCCGTATTCGTCCAGGACGATCGCCATGTTGATCTGCTGCGCGCGGAAATCCTTCAGGATCTCATTGATGTTCTTGGTCATGTGTACGAAGAGCGGCTGTACGAGCATGCCTTCCACGTCCACCTTGTCGATCCCCTGCGTCAGGACCGCCTTCACCAGCTGCTTCATGGGCAGGATGCCGATGATATGGTCTATGCTTTCCCGGTAGACCGGGAGTCTCGAGTAGGTCATGATCTCCGGATCGGCCAGGAGGTCGGAGAGGGGTGTTTCGATATCGTAGGCCGCTACGTCCACGCGCGGGATCAGGATATCGTGCGCGGTAACGTCGCTGAATTCGATGGCGGACTTGATCAGCTCGCCTTCCGCTTCCGTAAAGACCCCTTCTTCCTGAATGCTGTCCACGACCATGGCCAGCTCTTCATCCGTCATACTCTGTTCCCCGTCCTTGGGGGTCCAGAGCGGGCTGATGGCGGCAATGAGCTTGCTGACCGCCCAGACGATTGGCTTGAAGATGATCATGGCGTGCGTGAGCGGTCTCGAGAAGGAGAGAGCCAGCTTGTTGGCATGCTCCGCGCAGAGGATCTTGGGCAGGATCTCGCCGAAGATCAGCAGGAGGAGCGTGGCGATGATCTCCGCATAGAGCTCGGCGCGGGCATTATCTCTAAATAAATGACTGACGCACAGCAGGGTCACCAGCGAGGAAGTCGCAATATTGACCAGGTTGTTGCCCACTAAAATGGTGGAGATGGCGTGCAGGTAGTCGTCCATGATGCGCTGGGCGCGCTTCGCCCGCTTGTCGCCTTCCTCCGCTTCGTGGCTGATACGCGGCTTGCTGGCCGTCGCATAGGTGATCTCCGAGCCGGAGAAGAAGGCGGAGAGGCAGATCAGGAAAACAACCAAAACAATGATCAGGGAAGGACTCATTGGTTCACCTCCCGCTTTTCATCTTCATCCCAGATGTCGCCGACAAGCTCTTCCAGGAGGTCTTCCAGCGTGACCATGCCTTCGGTGCCGCCCCATTCATCCTGAATGATGGCCATATGCATCTGTCGGCGGCGCATTTCGTCCACCAGGGCGTGCAGGCCCATGGTCGGCTGAATATAGTAGGGATCCGCCATGATCTCCCTTACATCGGGGTATTGATCCGGTGCACTCAGCTTTAACTGCAGGTACACTTTGGTGTTCAGGATCCCGACGATATGGTCCAGATCGCCTTCGTAGACGGGAAGACGGCTGTATTTTTCGTCCATGATCACCTGGTACTGGGCCTGCGGGCTGTCTGTCACATCCAGTCCGACCATATGGACCCGGGGTGTCATGACCTCACGGACGGTGCGCTCCGTAAACTCCACCGCAGACTGGATCAGTTCGCTTTCTTCCGCCTCCAGACCGCCTTCGCTTTCAATGGTCTCCACCATGGTGTGGAACTCATCCTCTGTCATGGTGGGGCCGTCGTCGTCAGCCTTGACCAGTTTCTTTATGACAAAGCTGAAACCCATGAAGATCCAGTCGATGGGCGTCAGGATCCAGATGAGAAGCTGCAGAATACCGCTCACGCCGCAGGCCCAGTTGTCGGCCTGCACTTTGGCAATGTTTTTCGGGAGCGTTTCCGCGAAAATAAAGACCACCAGCGTCATGATAACGGTCGCCAGAATAGGACCGGATATTTCACCGGCCAGAGAAATAGCAAGAACCGTTGCCAATGCGGTCATCACAACGTGCGCGACGTTGTTGCCGATCAACAGCGTGATCAGGGTCTTGTCGAATTTGTCCAGGATTTTGAGAGCCCGGCGTGCGCTTTTCTTCCCGTCGTCAGCCCAGGCCATGAGCCTGACACGGCTGCAGTTGGTGTAAGCTGTCTCTGTGCCCGAGAAAAAGGCGCCGACAAGCAAAAGGATCAGAATAAAGATGATAGATCGTGGAATACTGTCTGTGTCCATTACGGACGAAACCTCCTTGGAAAGCCTCTCCTTAAGGCTTGCATAATGCATTATCATAGCAGGCTTGAGAAGTCCTGTCAAGACAGATGTTTAAACTCGCCGCCGGGGCGTTGCAGGTACTACGGCCGGTCTTTTGGGTAAGGCACCGGCCGCGTGATTGACGGCCGGTGCTTTCCGTGCTACAATCCGTATAGATTTCGGAACGGAAAAGCAGGGAAGGAGCGGTCCGGATGGTTACGCATAATCAGTTGGTCTACCTGGTGGAGATTGCGAATCAGAAGAGCTTTACGCGCGCGGCCGAAAAGCTGTTTTTAAGCCAGTCGACGCTGAGCAAATCGATCAAGGCGCTGGAGACGGAGCTGGGCGTGGAGATCGTCGACAGGAAAAGCAAGGCGTTCGCATTAACGGAAGAAGGCGAACTGACCCTCGCCTATGCCCAGCGGGTCCTGAATTATTTCGCGTCGGAGACCGAAGCGCTGCGGCAGCATTTTCAGGGACTGGGCGGATCTTTAAGCGTCGGGATCCCGCCGACGGCGGGGCCGGCCTACTTTTATTCGCGCCTGTATGCCTTCCGGCAGGAATATCCGAACGTGAAGCTGAGCATCGAGGAAACGCCTTCCAACACGCTGATCGAAAAGCTGGACGTCGGCCAGATCGACATGGGCATCATTCTGGAGCCGTTTGAGAATGAAAACTATATCGTGAAGCCGGTGTACCGCTCGCAGATCGTGGTCTGCGTTTCGCAGAATCATCCGCTGGCGGGAAAGGAAAACGTACGGCTGGCGGAGCTGCGCGACGAAGCTTTCCTGATGCTGACGCCGGACTATATGTTCCGGGGGATCGTGGACGGGTACTGCCGGAAGGCGGGCTTTCAGCCGAAAACCGTCTTTGAGAGCTCGCAGTGGGACATGCTTTACGACATGGTGGCGGCTAATTTCGGCATAACCTTCCTGCCCCGCTGGCTGGTCGAAAAGTGGGGCAGATCCGGCGTCAGGATGCTTTCGGTGGCAGAGCCGCAAATGCCCTGGATCCTCTCGCTGTGCTATTCCCGGAACCGTCTTCTGACGGAACCGATGAAAAAATTTCTCGAAATCTGTCTGCGCGGGCAGGAATGATGAAATAAATTCATAAGCGATGAAAAAGGAATATTTCCCTTTTGCTCCCGGAAATGCTACAGTGCCTGTAAAGGAACCGCGAGATTATTTGTAAGAGGAGCAAGGGGGAATAGCCTATGAAAACGGCTCGGGAACTGTATCAGGAGAAGAAAATGTCTGCTGAACAGGTTCTGGATCATATTCAGAGCAGGGATTTTATTGTCTGCGCACAGGCGGCGGCGGAGCCGGCGGCGCTGCTTAAAAAGATGGAATATCTGAAGACCACCGGCGTAAAAGACGTTCAGTTCGCGTCCTGTGTTCCCGCACAGGATTATTCTTTTTTCCACGATCCCGAAATGAAGGGGATCGTGAATCATACCGGCTGGTTTCTTTCGGCCGGACTGCGGCAGGCGCATAAAGAAGGCCTCGTGACCGTCGTGCCGCAGCGCTCCCAGTTCTGCCTGGGCAAGGCGCTGGACCGGGCGGCTTATGAAGGCCGGCGGCCCGTTCTTTTCGCAACCGTTTCTCCCATGGACAAGCACGGCTATCTGTCCTTATCGATCAGCGCGATCTACGAGATGGATCTCATCCGCAAAGGCGCTGTCGTTTTGCTGGAGGTCAATCCGAACTATCCGCGGACTTTCGGCGATACGATGGTCCATATCTCGCAGGTGACGGCGCTCGTGGAATCCGACCGCCCGATCCCCGAAGCAAAGATCCAGCCGTATACGGAGAAGGACGCGGTGATCGGGAAATATATTGCCGATCTGGTCGAAGACGGCTCCACGATCCAGCTGGGGATCGGCTATATTCCGAACGCGGTGGCGCATGAGCTCCGGAACAAGAAGCATCTGGGCATCCAGACGGAAATGTTTACCGAAACCATGATGGACCTGATCGAATGCGGCGCGGTCGACAACTCCCAAAAGGGGTATTACGACGGCGTATCGCTCTGCTCCTTCACCATGGGCAGCAAGCGGCTTTATGAATTCCTGGACGACAATCCGGCCGTTCTGTTCAAGTCCTGCCTGGTGACCAATAATCCCGGAGAGATCGCCAAGGTCAACAAGTTCGTCTCCATTAACGCGACGCTGGAGGTGGACCTGACCGGCCAGTGCGCTTCCGAATCGGTCGGATACCGTCAGTATTCCGGCAGCGGCGGACAGGCGGATACCGTGATCGGCTCGCAGCTCTCGCCGGGCGGCAAATCGATCCTGGCCATGCATTCCACCTATTCGACCCGGGAGGCGGAGGGAAAGGAAGTCCTGCATTCCAAGATCGTGCCCATGCTGGCGCCGGGATCCGTCGTGACGACTTCCCGCAACGACGTGGACTACGTGGTGACCGAATACGGCGTGGCGTGGCTGCGCGGTCTGGACGTCAAAGGGCGCGTGGAAGAGCTGATCCGAATCGCGCACCCGGATTTCCGCGCCTGGCTCCGCGAGCAGGCGGACCGGATGGAACTGTTCTGAAACACAGATGACTGTGACGAAAATACATGACGAAAAAGGAGAAAACCATGAAAAAACTCAGCTTAGCCCTTTTAGCGCTTATCCTGATCCTGAGTCTGGCTGCCTGCGGCGGCAGCGGCAAGGAAACCACGGCCGAGCCGGCACCCGCTCAGAGCACGGCCGCCACCCAGGCTCCGGAGACCAAAGCCCCGGAAACGGCGGCGCCGACGACGAAGGCCCCGGAAACCCAGCCGCCCGTGACCGAGCCTGTCACCAAAAGCGTCAATGAGATCCTGAAGGAAGCGATCCCCGGCATCTGGCAGATCACGGCCTGGGACCTTGTCACCGGCGGATACGTCAACGTCGTGGACAGCTGGTTCTTAAAGTACACGGACGACACCATCTGGTTTTACCAGGACGGCGAACTGATCAACGAAGAGGGTTACGAGTGGAAAGACGAAGTGACCATGCATTTCTGGTATAAGGCGGATCCCAGCTACGTGGGCGACTGGGCCTATGAGCTGAAGGACGACGGCACGCTAGTCATCACCTACGCGGAGTACGGCGTGGTCTACTTCTGCGAAAAGCGTCCGGACGATACCGATCCTCTGGCCTACAAGCCCAGCCAGCAGCAGGAAAACAGCGGCGAAGCCATCGCGGCAGCCGATCTGGTCGGCGTCTGGGACTTAAACAGCATGACCGTGGCCGGCGTGGAGACCCCTCTGGCCGGACAGGGACAGACCTTCGTCTTTACCGAGGATTCCGTTCAGTACGTGATCGCGGGCGTTCCGATCAACGACAACACGTACGTTTTTGCGGATGAGTACAATCTGACCGTGACCAGCAAGGCGGACACGGCCAACGTCGTCACCTGGAACCTGGCGCTGCAGGAGGACGGCAGCCTGCTGATCACCGATACGACCAACGGCTGGATCTACAGCTGCAGCAAGCAGAAATAAGATCCGTTCCGGGAGCGCTCCGGGGTCCGGGGCGCTCTCTTTATCCTGTGAGAGGGTAGTGTTATGAAAGCAAGCAGAAAACCCCGCATCATCGCTGTTGTTTCTCTGGTCGTCGTCCTGATCTCCAGCATCCTGGCCGCCTGCGTCAGCTCCGGCTGGGGGAAGGTGAAGGTCAGCGAAGTCAGGATCATGAGCGAACAGAACCTGTCCGTTTAT
>CADBSR010000050.1 GCA_902797385.1 uncultured Lachnospiraceae bacterium | reverse complement strand
GCAGAGATCACGCCTCTTGGTCTTCATTATAATACAACGCATCTTCTGGTTTTTACTGTATCAAATTGATCTTCATTCTGTCAACATGTTTTAGTATTCAATCATGCTGAATCTGCTTCGACCTGTGGATCGGTCGATCTTAAGGGAACACCGCTTTACAAGCATGTCAAGAAACAAATAATCGGTATAACCATGCGCGTTACACCGATAACTCAACGATAACAATCAATTCAGATACAAAGGCCTCGGGACACCTTCCTTACGGAGTGCGCCCCGAGGCCTCTTTTTTTATTCGTCGTCCCGATTCTGATACTGACGGGACATGTTGGCAAATTTGGTGTACTGCGGCAGCCAGACCAGTTCCACTTTGTCAATGGGGCCGTTTCTCTGCTTGGCCACGATCAGCTCTGTGATCCCTTTGGACTTGCTTTCCTCTTTGTTGTAGTACTCATCCCGGTAGATGAACATGACCACGTCCGCGTCCTGTTCAATGGAGCCGGATTCACGCAGGTCGGAAAGCATGGGGCGGTGGTCCGCACGGCTGTCCGGGGCACGGGAAAGCTGAGAAAGTGCGATGACAGGGACGTTCATTTCGCGGGCCAGCGCCTTTAAGCCACGGGAGATCTCCGTGATCTCCTGCTGGCGGTTTTCACTGCGGCGGCCGGAGGCACTCATAAGCTGCAGATAGTCGATCACGATCAGCTTCAGGTCGTTTTCCAGCTTGATCTTCCGGCATTTGGACCGCATCTCCGCGATCGAAATACCGGGTGTATCGTCAATGATCAGCTTGGAGCGGCCGATCTTCTCGGCGCTCTCGATCAGCATATCCCAGTCATTGTCTGTCAGATCGCCCGAGCGGATCCGCTGGGCATCCACGTGGGATTCCTGTGAAAGCAGACGGTTCATGATCATCTCGTTGGACATTTCCAGCGAGAACATAACGGCGCACTCGCCCTGCCCCAGGACTACATTCTGCAGAATATTCAGTACCAGCGCCGTCTTGCCCATGGAGGGACGGGCGGCGACCAGGATCAGTTCCGAAGCGTGGAGGCCGGTCAGCAGCTCATCCAGATCCTTGAAACCGGTCGGCAGACCGGTAATGGGGTTCTTGCTGCGGGCGGCTTCATTGATCTTCTCCAGAGCGGCCAGGGTGATCTCCTGGATCGGCGTGTAATCCAGGGATTTTTTACGGCTTAAGACCTCGAAGAACTTTTTTTCAGCCTCCTCCATAATGACGTCCACCCGGTCCTTGCCGGCATAGCAGTCATTGGCTACATCTTCGTTCACATGGATCATCCGCCGCAGCAGGGCCTTGTCAGCTACGATCTCCGCATAATACTTCGCGTTGGCCGACAGCGGAACCGCCGCGACCAGATCACCGATATATTCCAGATTGCTGACTTCGGGCGGCACATTTTTGGACACCAGCCGGTTCTGCAAGGTCAGGGGGTCCACCGGAGTCCCTTCATTGTAAAGCTCCGTGATGGCATCAAAAACGACACCGTACTGGCGGTTGTAGAAATCCTCCCCTTTCAGGATCGCATCCAGGGCAGGGATGATCTCATTGTCCAGGATCATGGAGCCGATCACCGTCTGCTCCGCCTCTATATTCTGCGGCTGGATCCGTTTGATTTGACTTTCTCTCTCATCCATGGAGCTGTAACTTACTCTTCCTCAATTAAAATGGTCAGTTTCGCCGTCACATCCTTATGCAGACGCACGTCAACCTGCTGCTCTCCGGCCGTTTTGATGGCTTCATCCAGCTGGATCTTCTTCTTGTCCACTTCAATGCCCCACTGTTTTTTCAGCGCTTCTGCGATTTCCTTGGAGGAAACAGCGCCGAACAGCTTGCCGTTGGCTCCCATTTTGACCGGGATCCGGGTCCGGACCTGTTCCAGCCGCCCGGCCAGCTCTTTGGCCTCCTCCAGCTGCTGCTGGGCCAGACGCTCTGCGGCCGCCAGCTGCTGCTTAAGTGTATTCAGATTGGCTTTGGTTGCTTCCACCGCCAGCTTTTTGGGGAACAGGAAATTCCGTGCATAACCGTCATTGACACTGACGATCGCATTTTTCTTCCCGAGTGCTTTCACATCCTGTAATAAAACGACTTCCATTTATATCGCATCCTCCTCTTTCATCTTGTCAATCGTCTGCCGGACCAGCTGCTTGGCTTCCTCCGCAGACACATTCTTGAGCTGTGCGCCGGCGGCGCCCAGATGTCCGCCGCCGCCCAGACGTTCCATGATCAGCTGAACATTGACTTCGTCAATGGAACGGGCACTGATGTATGTTACCTCATCCACGGTGGCAAATACAAAACTGGCCTTGACACCCGAAATATTTAACAGATCGTTGGCGACCTGCGCTGCAATGATCTGCAGTTCCTCCGATTCCTCCGACTCGCAGACGGCAAAGGCAAATCCGTCTTCGGAAAGCTCACTGGCCTGCATAGCCGCGGCTTTGATCCGGTATTCCTGATAGTCCTCGCGAAGCATCTTCTTGACCTGGATCAGATCCGCCCCACTGCGTTTCAGGTAAGCGGCTGCCTCAAAGGTCCGGGAGCTGGTCCGGTTCTCAAATCCGTCCGTATCGATCAGGATCCCGCTGTAGATGGCCTCCGCTTCCAACGGTCTGGGTTCGACGCCTTCATTGAAATACTGCAGGATCTCCGTCACCATTTCGCAGGCGGACGAAGCATACGGTTCCACATAGCTAAGGAGCGCCGGAATGGCGCCTGCGGCCTGACGGTGGTGATCAAACACCACGATCTGCTTGGTCTTTTCGAGCAGCTCGGGGCATTCCACTAACGACTGCTGATTGGTATCCACGACCACGAGCATCGCGTTGTCCTCAAAAAGCCGGATGGCTTCTTCTCCAGTCAGGAACATGTCGCGGGGATAGTCCGCCGAAGCCTGGAAACGTTCCCAGAAAGGACGCACGCTGAAGGAGACGGTATCCAGAACGATATGCGCCTGCCTGGACATGGAGACAGCCGCGCGATACATGGCGACGGAAGCGCCGAAGGAGTCATTGTCTCCGGACGCATGCCCCATGATATAGACGATCGGGTGAAGCGCCATCAGTTCCCGCAGCGCCTGCGCCTTGACACGGGCTCTGACACGGGTCTGCCCCGTCTCTCCCTGGGCCTTGCCGCCAAAGTACTCGACACCGTTCGGTTTCTTGATGACCGCCTGATCGCCGCCGCGTCCCAGGGCCAGATCCATGGCGACCTGCGCCAGTTCCAGATTGTCCCGGAAGACGGTGCCGCCTTCCCCGAAGGCGATACTGACCGTCACAGCCATGGTACTGCCGGTTTTGATTTCTTTGACCGAATTCAGCAGGCTGAAACGGTCTGCCCGGCACATTTCGAGGATCTCATGATTCATGAAGATGGTAAAGCGGTCTTTCTCCGTTTTGCAGACGATCCCGCCTTTGTCCTGAAAATATTTCTGGATCTCCTGCTCGATCATAGCGCCCAGCAGGGTATGTCCGCCGGCTTCGGCATGCTTGAGCAGTTCTTCATAGTTATCGATATACAGGAAGCCGGCCGCAGCCCGTTCTTTCTCCAGCGTCTGTGTCGTCCGCAGGTGCTCGGTCTCATCACTCAGAAGGATGGCGGAAAGGTGCTGCTTCTTTATGGTCTGACGCTGCTGCATCATAAAGATCCTGTCACCCAGCGCCACATACTGACGGCTTTTTTGGGCGGAGAAAAACGCTCTTTCGTCCGTATAATTGATCTGGGGGAAGATATCCTGAATATAAGGCGCCCGTTTCTGAGTCTCGGTTCCGTAAGCCTGCAGCATCTCCGTAAAAGCCGCATTGGTCCAGAGCAGTTTTCCTCTCTTGTTGACCAACGCGTAGGGAAGCTCCAGCGCGGAAAGCCGTCCGGAGAGCTCATCGCTCAGCTCGGTAGAGAGCTGAACAACGGACTGCTGCAGGCGGTTGCGGATGCGCAGATGCCAGCTGAGGACAAACAAAAACGTTCCGACCACGATACACAGGACCGGGATCCACACCACAGAAGGCGCCTGCCACAGAAGAATAAAAAAGGCCGCCGCCCCCGCCAGCACGAAGGCGAACCAGATCCACGGCCATTTTGTAAGCGATTTTGTCAGGTTTCGCATAAGAACTCCTTGAAGTTCGGATTAATCTCTGGAAATACGGTATTTTACCATATTTACAGTTTTCTTTCAAGACTTTTTCCGAAGAATCACCGGACTTTGACGATAGAAGTCGGGCAGCCTCCGCCCCGTCGCAAAGTATACCAGCTGCGCATAGCGTTCATGGGCCGACGCAACCCCTTCCAGAAGCGCCGGATCAGCATCCGCCACTTTGGTGATCAGGGGAAGGGCCGCACTTTTTCTGAGCCGGCCCGGCAGGGATGACTCTTCCTTCAGCCCCAGGATACGCAGCGCCGCCGGCGGAACGCTTTGCGCTTCTTTCCGGATTCCCAGCAGGATATGGATCAGAAAGCGGCGTACTCTCGCCTCCGTAAAGGCTTTTGTCCGCAGCCGTTCCGTCAGCTCGGAGAAGTTCATAAGATACGGTGACAGATTATACAGACGCTCCGCCAGTTCCGGCGCGCTGTCCGCAAAAGGAAGGAAGGCCTTCGGACCCTGCCCGGAGAGTCTTAACAGTTCGGCAGAAAGGGCCGAGGAAAGATCATCCGGGAAAATGCTGTATTCCAGGAGCGAAATCGTAGAGTCCGGCAGATAAGCCCGCAGCGCCTCGGGGGCAGCTCCGTTTTGAAGCGCTCTGCGGATCGCTCCCGCCGAGGCCGGACCTTCGGCCGGCAGGTCGCCGTCACGGTGCAGACCGCCCTCTCTTTTCATGGCCGCCGGAAGGATCCCGCTGCCGGATCGCCTCAGGGCTTTTATATATTCCACCGCCAGAACATTGTTCGGCTGGCGCAAAAGATCCGCCGCCTCCGGATCCTGCCGCCGGATCGCCGCTGCCAGGGCGGCCGGATAGGAAAGCCCCTGTTTAAGGCCGTCCTTCACATCTTCCTGATCTTTCATGTCTTCCGAAAGATCGGCCAGACGCTCCAACGTGGAAAGGTCGTCACATTCTGCTCCGAAAGCCAGTCCGTCAATACAGCCTGCTGCGTTTGCCAGCGCAACCGCGCCTCTGGCAAAGACTTCCGCGGACGCTGTCGCAAAAGCAGGCGGAAGCTCCACGACCAGATCGGCTCCGCCCTCCAGGGCCATCTGCGTCCTTCGCATCTTGTCGATCAACGCCGGTTCCCCCCGCTGCACAAAGTCTCCGCTCAGGATCACAAGGACATTTTCGGCGTCAAATTCTCTTTTGATTTTTTCGATATGTCCCTGGTGTCCCTTATGAAAAGGATTATATTCGGCAATTACAGCAACATTTTTCATGATTCTGTACATTTCTTTCTTTTTTTATTAGTGTAACATATTTTCTTACATTCGTCAAAGGCAGTTTTTTCTTAAGATTCCAAAGAATATCCCCAATTCTGTTGCCGCCTCTTGACTATCCCAAAAATAAACCATATAATCGCAAGGTGTTGGTTCAATCCAACGAGGGAGGATATTATGAAGGGTACTGTTAAGTGGTTCAACAACCAGAAAGGCTATGGCTTTATTACCGATGAAAGCGGCAAAGACGTTTTCGTTCATTATAGCGGCCTGAATATGGAAGGCTTCAAAACGATCGAAGAAGGTGCTGCTGTCGAGTTTGAGATCGCCGAGGGCGAAAAGGGCCCCCAGGCTGTGAATGTGACCAAGCTGTAATAAACGCCAGTACAAAACGGGCTTTGCCAGAGATACCGGCCGATTTTTCAGACTTTTGCAGAGAAGCGGAAGGAAGGACCGGTCCCCTCATAAGGCAAAGCCCTCTTTTTTTACCGAAAAATCTCTTTTTGTGCGCTTGCAGGCTGTATCGCTTCGTGCTATCATCTCTTCGTATTTCGGAAACAGAGGTTTACCATGCAGGATTTATCAAAAATCAAAATCATATTCAGTGATATCGACGGCACTCTCCTTCCCTTCACGGGCAAGGACCTGGCGCCGACGGCCGCTCTTCTTCACGAGCTTATGGAGGCGGGCTATCTTTTTGTTCCGTGTACAGGCCGGGGAACGGGAAACATCCCCCCCGAGATCATGCGTCTGCCCGGACTTCGCTACGCCATTACTGCCAACGGCGCTCTGATCACCGATCTTTCAGACGGCCGGGTCATCTGGGACAAGACGGTCCCCCGGGCAGTCGCCGAACCGCTCACCCGCTTCCTGCGGCACTACTACGGCAATTCCTATCTGTACCGTCACGGCGAGCACTACCTGGATATCGCCTTCGGTCACAAACCCTATGACCGTTCCAACAAGTCTCTGGTCGCCTGGATGGAAAGCGTACACAAAGTCGATTTTCTGGAATTCCTGAAAGAAGAAGAAAGTGCCACCGTGGACAAATTCGGCTTTGCCAGTCCCGATCCGAAAGTCTTCGATGCCATCCGCGCCGATATCCGGAAAGAAGATTTCTACGACAAGCTCCTGATCTCCACCTCCGGCGACTGGAATATTGAGATCAATGCTGCCGGCGCATCCAAAGGCGATGCCGCTCTGTGGCTGGCGAAAGAGCTCGGATTCGGTCCTGAAAACATGCTCTGCGCCGGGGACAACATGAATGATATGTCCATGCTGACAGGCGTCGGCATCTCTGTGGCCCCGGAAAACGCACTGCCGGCTGTCAAAGCGGCCGTTACCTGTGTGGTTCCGGATTGCCGTGAAAACGGTGTGGAAAATTTCTTCCGGCAGCTTCTTTCGTAAGAGGCGTCGGCCTTAAGACAAAAACAATCAAAAAGCAGCCGGCGGCGCGTTCAAATCCGAACCTGTCCGTCGGCTGCTTTTTATCGTGATATTACCAGATCTTCGCGCTGCCGGTACCGACAAGCTCACCCGACCCGCGGTCAAAGAGCATGATACCGTCTCCTTTCAGGCGGATCTGTACCTTCTGGCCGATCTCATAGGTCACGCCGCCGAAGGTCACGCCGGTCAGCAGATAATTGCCCACGCGGACACGTACGGTCGTTTCCATACCGGTCGGCATAGCACTGTAGATCTCGGCTTCCAGACCCTCGCCTTCCACGATTTCCACGAATTCCGGCCGGATCCCCAGCACGTAATCCTGATCCGTGATCTCGGCTTCTTCATCCAGAACGTCCTCGACCCGTGCGATGGGATACTTGAAGAGCGTGTCCTTATTGCCTTTTTCCACGTTCTTCTTGTCTTTTTTGCGTTCCGCTTCCAGCGCCGCTTTGGCAGCCCGGCGGCCCTCCAGCGCCTTGCGCCAGGCCTTCATGTCGACGGCTTCTTTAAACGCAAAGTTCAGTTTATGCGAATCCAGGATCTCCAGATCCATGGACGCATCCGCCTGCTGGCTGCCCTTCGCTTCCACAAAATTGATGGACGGACTGCCCACAAAGTCAGCCACGAAGGTATTCTTCGGGAAGTTGTAGACCGTCAGCGGAGCATCATACTGCTGAAGCAGACCGTTCTCGATCAGGCAGATCCTGGTAGCTAACGTCATGGCTTCCATCTGGTCATGTGTTACATACACGAAGGTCGAACCCGTGGTCAGGTGCAGACGCTGCAGTTCCGAACGCATCTCCAGGCGAAGCTTGGCATCCAGGTTGGAAAGCGGCTCATCCATGAACAGGACGGAGGGTTCCGGTGCCAGCGTTCTCGCAATGGCGACACGCTGCTGCTGACCGCCGGACAGCTCCGACGGATACCGGTCCATAAACATGCCGATCTTCACGATCCGGGACACCCGGCGGACCGTCAGGTCGATCTCCTCCTTGGTGTACTTCCGGACAGAGGTCTGGACCTTTCCGCCTTTTACGACTTCGTACTTTTCGTTCAGCTCCAGTCCCTGACTCTTTAAGGCTTCCCGTTCTTTCCTGGCCTTTTCCCGGTACAGGGCCGCCTGCTTCGTGGCTTCGGCTGCGGGGTCCGCCGCCTTGTGAACGCCCAAGCCCATCAGTTCCTTCGCCGTAAAGCCGGAGATCGTAAAGGTATCGATCAGCCGGACCTGGAAGCGTTTGTCATCCAGTTTTCCTTTTTTATCGCGGCTGTCTTCCACCACATTCAGGAAATTCTCGGGATTTTCCAGGATCGCCGCCGCTTTTTCCAGCGCCTGGATATCCAGCCGCTTCGTCGGCATCTCTTCTTTTACGTTCGTCAGACCGAAACTGATATTCTGATAAACTGTCATGTTCGGCCAGAGCGCGTAGTTCTGGAACAGGAATCCCACCTTTCTCTTGTTCGCCGGAATATTGATCCCCTTCTCACTGTCAAATACGACCTGATCGCCGATCGTGATCCGGCCGGAGGTCGGTGTTTCCAGGCCGGCGATCATGCGCAGCGTTGTGGTCTTGCCGCAGCCGGAGGGGCCCAGTAGGGTAACAAAAGCCTGGTCTTCGATCACCAGATCCAGGTGATCCACCGCGTAAAAGGTATCCCAGCGCTTGGTAATATCGGTTAAAACGATTTTAGGCATAGTGATTTTCTCCTTCCTGTCAGCCGCCGATGCCTTCGTCCAGGCTGGCGCCCGTAAGCTTGTTGACTACTGCGTTCGAGATCAGGATCGTAACGACCAGGATCAGGTTGATGCCGCTTGAGAAGGCGTACAGGCCCATCTCATCGAAATAATCCAGCGTTGTGGACAAAATGAAGCCCTGCACACACAGCAGCATAAACAGGGACAGTTCACGCAGACAGGTCATGAACGGCAGCAGGTATCCGCTGATGATGGACGATTTCTGGATCGGGATAATGATCCGCAGCATCCGCTTGATCCACGGTACATCCTGGATGACAGCCGCTTCTTCGATCTCGCCGCTGATTTGCAGCATGGAGTTCAGGGACGCACGGCTGGCAAAGGGAATATACTTTACGGTACCGACGATGATCAGGATCCAGTACGTATTGTAAAGGTTTAACTTCTCTCCCGTCAGCAGGATGAAGAAGGCAATACCGACCGCGACGGACGGCATCAGATACGGCAGGAACGCGACCGAGTTCACATAGGAGGCCAGCTTTCCGCGGCGATTCTTGGAGACCGCATATCCGATCAGGGTCCCTAACGTACCGGCGATCAGGGCACAGGCCACCGAAACAAGCATGGTGCCGCCGAATGCCGACCAGATGGTCTTGTTGTACAGGATACCCATCTGACCGTACAGACCGTTC
>CADBSR010000049.1 GCA_902797385.1 uncultured Lachnospiraceae bacterium | reverse complement strand
TGCCCGACGAAGCCGTGTTCTGCAGTAAATGCGGCGCAGAACAGCCCGTAAACGAAGCGCCGGTACAGCCTGCTCCCCAGGTACAGGCGGTGCCATACACCCCCCTCCGCGAAACGATCGCCGGCACGGACGGCTCCAATCCCTACGTCAGCAAGAACGTCCTTCTGTGCACGGACGGCAAGTATCGCTGGGTCTACGAGATGAATCTCTTCAAGGATCTGTGGGTCTTCGGGACCATTCTCAAGATCTTCGGCGGCATCATCCTGGCCGGCATGGCTATTTTCCTGATCGTCGAACTCTTCGGGGACCACCATTACGCGGACGTCTTGAAGATGGGCGGCATTATGGCGGCCATCTTCCTGGGGCTTTCGATCCTGGGATATCTCCTCTATGCCGCCATGATGGGCGGCAAGTACTGCGTCATCTTCACGATGGACGAGAAGGGCGTCCTGCACGAGCAGCAGGCAAAGCAGGCGAAGAAGGCCTCCCTCATCGGCGATCTGCTGGTCCTTGCCGGCGCAGTTACCGGGAACCTCACCACGCTTGGCATCGGCATGACGCATGGGAACCGGAACGCCATGTACACGGCCTTCAGCGGAACCAAAAAGCTGACCGGCATCCGCAGGAAGAATACGATCGTCCTTCGCGAAGGTCTGAGCAACAACCGCGTCTGGTGCGAGGATGCCGATTTCGATTTCGTCTGGAACTATATCAAAGCCCACTGCGAAAGAGCCGAGATCGCGGGCAGATAAATACCCCCTCGCCTGAGGAGATCAGACAAGGAGCCTGTTATGAGTAAATTCTGCATCCAATGTGGTACCCCCCTGCCTGACGAGGCCGTCTTCTGTACGAAGTGCGGAAGACCCCAACCTTCCGTGCAGGCATCTTCTACGAAGCAAACGCAGCAGACAGCCCCGCCTGCCTCCGGGCAGGTCCGGACGCGTGCCTCCTCGCCGCAGCAGGCCGCACAGCAGTGGAACGAACAGAAAGCGGCCCGGGAGCCGTCCGGGGCTGTTCGCGCGCCCAAAAAGAAAGGCGGATGCCTGAAACCCCTGCTGTCTTTCGTTCTGATCATTGCCCTCCTTTACACAGGTTTTGCCGATCCCGGCTTCATCCTGAAATGGATCCGCGGAAACGGCGGCGATCCGGGCCCCGGCACCGGAGCCGTGGTCATTGATCCTACAACACCGGTGACTGATCCCTCCGTAAAACCCGATCCCGGCGATACGATCGTTCTCGGAAACAGCAAAGCGGTGAACGCTTCCCCCTGTCCGGGCGTTACGGTCACTGCGCCGAAGAACGCTTTCTGGAAAGATACCGAAGTCAAAATGACGCCGCTGACCGAAGCTGACGGAACCCTTCTGAACACCGTTGCAGCGCTGGAAAAAGAGGGCTGCATGGCCATTGCCGGCTGGGAGGTGGACGCCGGCCTGGAGGACGATGAGGTCATCCCCGGCACGTACAGCGTAAGTCTTGACCTGAAGGCGCTCGGCATCAGCGAAGTGTTCAACGACTATCTGTGCGTATATCGCGTGGCGGACGACGGCAGTTATTATCAATACGCCTCCCGCGTGGAAAACGGGAAGCTCATCTACAGCGCGGACCAGAACAGTATTACGCTGCTGGTGGTCGGCGACTGGATCCTGCGCGGCATCATCGTGACCGGCATCATCTACTACGGATATCCCATTGTCAAGAACTGGTACAACGCGGAGTTTACGGCTCCCATGAAGTACTTTTACGACGCCGGAAAGAAGATGTCCGAGCTGACCTGCTCGAACAAGTACGGCTCCTACACCCTGCGCTGGGCGCCTGCCGATCTGGGCATCGACGAAGAAGCCAACATGAAAAAGATGGAGGAGATCAGTGCGAAATACCGGGCCCGGGCGCAGGAACTCTATAAGCAGTACGAAGAGGACAAGCTCTTTAGCGCCTCCAACATCCTGAATATCTTCTCCCGCAACAAGACTGTGGATGAAGTGGTCCTGGAAGCCATTCAGAAGGATCCGGAATACCAGAAGCTCCAGAAGGAGATCAACCTTCCCGACACCGTGGACTATGCCATCGGCTGTATCGACATGGCCTACAAATATCTGAAGGAAGAGGAATACATGAAGATCCCCACGAACGTGGTCGAGATCACCTCCACTTCGGCCGGCGGAAATCTCGCCACCGCCATGTCGCGAAAGGTCAAGACCCCTTGGGTGGAGATCAATCTTGGAGCCGTCCAGAAAGGCGGACAGGCAGCCCGGGACACCTTCCTGGTCACCATGGTACACGAGATGCTCCACGTCTGCCAGCGCGGCTATCGCTACTTCTGGACGGATTCCGTGCGATTTGA
>CADBSR010000048.1 GCA_902797385.1 uncultured Lachnospiraceae bacterium | reverse complement strand
GCCATGGCAGCCCAGCGATCCTTGTCACGGTATGCCTCTTCCACCCGTTCCTGTGCCTGGGCGTAGGAAGCGAAATCCTTTAAGGTAAAATAGGTATCGGCCCGGCCGTTCACGCGGTCTGTCAGCAGCGAATCATAGATGGGTCTGAACAGTTCCGGATCCTCCGGCGAGTAGAAGCCGTTCACCAGCTGCATGACCACGCGGCGGATATCGCTGTTTTCACGGAAGATCTGCATGGGATCGTAGTCGTGCCACTTTTCATGATTCATGACTTCCTCGGCACTCATACCGAAGATGAAGGCATTCTCCCGGCCGACCTCTTCCACGATCTCCACATTCGCGCCGTCCATGGTGCCGAGCGTGACCGCGCCGTTCAGCATGAATTTCATGTTGCCGGTGCCGCTGGCCTCCTTCGAGGCCGTGGAGATCTGCTCGCTGACATCGCTGGCTGCGAAAATGATCTCCGCGTTCGAGACACGGTAATCCTCAATAAAGACCACCTTCAGCTTGCCCTGAATGCGTTCGTCGCTGTTGATGCGCTTCGCTACATTGTTGATCAGCTTAATGGTCAGCTTCGCCAGCTTGTAGCCGGAGGAAGCCTTGGCGCCAAAGATAAAGGTGCGCGGGACCATGGGCAGATCCGGGAAATCGTCCAGCTTATTGTACAGGTCCATCACGTGCAGGATATTGAGAAGCTGCCGCTTGTACTCATGCAGGCGCTTGACCTGGACGTCAAAAATGGAGTCCGGGTTCACCTCAATACCGTTGTTTTCACGGATATAATCCGCCAGGCGCAGCTTGTTCTGCCGCTTGATGGCCATAAATTCATCCCGGGCCTGCCGGCTGGCCGCGAGCGGCTTTAAGAGCTTTAACTGGCTTAAGTCGGTGATCCAGCCGTCGCCGATATGCGCCGTGATCCACTCCGCCAGCAGGGGATTGCCGTGCAGCAGGAAGCGGCGCTGGGTAATGCCGTTTGTCTTGTTGGAGAATTTCTGCGGCATCAGCTCAAAGAAATCCTTGAACTCGCGCTTCTCCAGAATTTCCGTATGCAGTTTTGCCACGCCGTTGACAGAAAAGCTGCCCACGATCGCGAGCGGCGCCATCCGGACCTGACCCTCGTACAGGATCGCCATGGAGCGGATCTTGTTTTCATCGCCGGGATAGCGGCGGCGGATCTCGCTTACAAAGCGGCGGTTGATTTCATCCACAATCTGATAGACCCGCGGCAGCAGTCTCGAGAACAGGTCAATGGGCCACTTCTCCGAGGCTTCCGCCATAATGGTGTGGTTCGTATAGGCGCAGGTCCGGGTCGTGATGTCCCAGGCCTCATCCCATTCCAGATCGTAATCGTCCAGCAGGATACGCATCAGCTCGGCCACAGAGACCGAAGGATGCGTGTCGTTCATCTGAATGCAAACCTTCTCCGGCAGGCCGTGGATATCGTCATGCGTTTCCATGTACCGTTCCACTGCGCGCTGCAGGGTGGCGGACACGAAGAAATACTGCTGTTTTAAGCGCAGTTCCTTGCCGGTGTAGTGGTTATCGTTCGGGTAAAGGACCTTGCAGATGGTCTCCGCCGTGTTTTTGGCGGCATCGGCGCCGGCGTAGTCGCCCGCATCGAAGGAGGACAGCTCCAGCTGCTCCACAGGCTCTGCGCTCCAGATGCGCAGGGTATCGATGATCCCGTTCTTATAGCCGATTACCGGCATATCGTACGGTACGGCCAGCACGGAATAATACCCCTCATGAATAAAGCGGACACGGCCGGAATCGTCATATTCCCCGCGGGTGTAGCCGCCGAAATGGATCTCCTTGGTGTGAGAGTCGCGGCGCACCTCAAAAGGATTGCCGTTCTTTAGCCAGTTGTCGGGGACCTCCTTCTGGTAGCCGTCCTCAATCACCTGCCGGAACATGCCGTACTGATAGCGGATGCCGCAGCCGTAGGCCGGATATCCCAGGGAAGCCAGGGAATCCAGGAAGCAGGCAGCCAGTCGTCCCAGACCGCCGTTGCCGAGCGCCCAGTCGCGCTCCTGCTCTTCCACGGTATTCAGGTCGATCCCGTATTCCTCCAGGATCTCCTTCACCTCCTGCTGTGCCCCGAGGTTGATAAGGTTGTTGCCCAGGGCGCGGCCCATCAGGAATTCCATGGACATGTAGTAGACCATCTTGCGGTCTTCGCGTTTGACCCGCTTCTGCGTTTCGGTCCAGGCGGCCATAAACTGTTCCTTTAAGGCCACAGAGACCGCGCGATAAACCTGCTCGGGCGAAGCCTCATTCACGCCGCCGATCATATGCATTTCGAGGATCTCATTGATTCTTCTTCGTAAAATATCTTTATTGATCGTCAGTTCTGCCATACTTTAACTCTGTTGTTTTCCTTTCTGAGCGTCAAGCCCGTATCAGAGCTTCTCCACGCCGAGCGTGATTTTTTCGCCGTTGATGTTCCATTCCTTGACATAGCCGGCCGGTTCGCCGCCCACGACCTCGCGGGCCAGGACCTCCGCCGCGATCTCCTCTTTCCGGTCCGCAAAGACCTTCTCCAGGGCGCTGCTGCCTGCATGGGTCAGGCGGATGCGGTCCATGACCTCGAAGCCTGCCTCCTTGCGCATGGTCTGTACCTTGGAAACGATCTCCCTTACGAAGCCTTCTTCGATCAGCTCCGGCGTAAGGGCCGTATCCAGAACCACGGTGATCTCACCGTCCTGCTGGGCGGCAAAGCCTTCTTTCTGAGCGGTATCGATCAGCAGGTCCTCCGCTGCCAGCTGGGCCTGTCCGGTGGAAAGTGTCAACGTCAGGAAGCCGCTTTCCTTCAGTTCCTGCATGGCAGCGCTGCCGTCCAGGTTCTGCAGGAGCGTGCGGATCTCGCCGAGCTGTTTGCCGAAGCGCGGACCCAGCGTGCGCATCTGCGGCTTGAAGGAGTAGCTGATGAAGCCCTGCGCATCCGCCGTGAACTCCAGCTTCTTTACATTCAGCTCCTCGGTGATGATGGCGTCGTAATACTCACTCAAGGTGAACGGAGCCTTGACCATCATGCGGGATAAGGGCTGGCGGTTTTTGATGGCCGCCGCATTGCGGGCGGCACGGCCCATTTCCACGAGCTTGACCGCGTGATCCATGTCTGCCTCCAGGGCCGGATCGATCCGGCTTTCATCGGCGACGGGATAATCGCACAGGTGGATGCTCTCCGGTACGTCCTTCAGGACAGGACGGACGATATTCTGGTAGATGGCTTCCGTCATGAACGGCACCATGGGCGCCGCCAGCAGACTGACGGTGTACAGAGCCTCAAACAGGGTCATATAGGCATTGATCTTGTCCGGCTCCATCCCGCCGCCCCAGTAGCGGTCACGGCAGCGGCGCACGTACCAGTTGGACAGATCTTCCACAAAAGCGCCCAGAGCCCGGGCCGCTTCGGTAATATGATAGGTGTCCAGGTCGTGATCCACCGTCTTGATCAGGGTATTCAGTTTGGAAAGCAGCCAGCGGTCCATGACCGGCAGATCCTTGGGCTCCCACTTGCCGTTCGTCATGTACCTGGAAGGATCGAATTGGTCGATCTCCGCATACAGGGTGTAGAACGCGTAGGTATTCCACAGGGTGCTCATGAATTTGGAACGGCCTTCCAGCACGGCTTCCTCGTAGAAACGCTTGGGCAGCCACGGGGCGGAGCTGTTGTAGAAATACCAGCGGATGGCATCGGCGCCGAATTTTTCCAGCGCTTCGAAGGGATCCACGGCGTTGCCCTTGGACTTACTCATCTTCTGGCCGTTTTTATCCTGGACCAGGCCCAGGACAATGACGTTTTCATACGGGGAGCGGCCAAACAGCAGGGTTCCTTCCGCCATCAGGGAGTGGAACCAGCCTCTTGTCTGGTCGACCGCTTCGGAGATGAACGCAGCCGGGAACTGCTGCTCAAACTTTTCTTTGTTTTCAAACGGATAATGATGCTGGGCGAACGGCATGGCGCCGGAGTCGAACCAGCAGTCCAGGACCTCCGGCACACGGTGCATGGTGCCGCCGCAGTCCGGGCAGGGCATGGTGATGGCATCCACATAAGGGCGGTGCAGTTCCACCGAAGCTGCCGCCGGATCACCGCTTCGCTTGGCTAGCTCTTCGCGGCTCCCGATGCATTCCCGGTGGCCGCAGCTGCATTCCCAGATATTTAAGGGTGTGCCCCAGTAACGGTTTCTCGAAATAGCCCAGTCCTGGATATTTTCCAGCCAGTTGCCAAAGCGGCCCTTGCCGATGGCATCCGGCAGCCAGTTGACCGTATTATTGTTGGCAACGAGATCATCCTTATAGCTGCTCTCCCGGATATACCAGGAATCGCGGGCATAGTAGATGAGCGGTGTATCGCAGCGCCAGCAATGAGGATATTCGTGCTCAAATTTCGGTGCGCTGAACAGCAGGCCGGCCTTTTTTAAGTCTTCCAGGATGACCGGATCCGCCTTCTTGACAAACAGGCCCGCATACGGGGTCTCCGGGGTCATTTCCCCTTTCCCGTCCACGAACTGTACGAAAGGCAGGCCGTACTTTTTGCCCACGTTCGCGTCATCTTCACCGAAGGCCGGCGCGATATGAACGATCCCGGTACCGTCCGTCATGGTGACGTAATTGTCGCAGGTCACATAGAAGGCTTTTTCCGTCCGGTTCTTCGTCATGAATTCACCGGTAAAGGCAAAGAGCGGCTCATATTCTTTATATTCCAGATCACGGCCTGTAAAGCGCTCCTGAATCTGCCAGTTCAAAGGCGCTTCCGGATTTCCTTCCGGTTCAGCCGGTCCCAGTACGCTCTGCGCCAGGGCTTCCGCCAGGATATACGTCCTGCCTTCCGCCGGCACATAGGCCTTGATATAGGCATCGTCCGGGTTCACGCACAGACCCACGTTGGACGGCAGGGTCCAGGGTGTGGTGGTCCAGACCAGGAAGAAGGTATTCTCCTCTCCCTTCACCCGGAAACGGGCAATGGCCGAGCGTTCCTTAACCGTTTTGTACCCCTGTGAAACTTCAGCGGAAGACAGCGGCGTCCCGCAGCGGGGGCAGTAAGGCACGATCTTAAAGCCCTTATACAGCAGCCCTTTCTTCCACAGTTCGGAAAGAGCCCACCATTCGGACTCGATATATTCATCATGATAGGTCACATACGGATTCTCCATATCGGCCCAGAAACCGACACTGCCGGAGAAATCCTCCCACATCTTTTCATATTTCCAGACGGATTCCTTGCACTTTTTAATGAAAGGCTCCACACCGTAGGCTTCGATCTGGTCCTTCCCGTTAAGACCGAGTGCCTTTTCGACTTCCAGCTCCACGGGCAGGCCGTGGGTATCCCAGCCGGCTTTGCGGGGCACATAATAGCCCTTCATGGTCCGGTAGCGGGGAATCAGATCTTTAATGGCCCGCGTTTCCACGTGCCCGATATGCGGCTTGCCATTGGCAGTAGGCGGGCCGTCATAGAAGGTATAGCAGGGCCGTCCCTGCCGTTCTCTCTCGGATTTCTCAAAGATGTGGTTTTCCTTCCAGAACTGCAGGACCTCTTTTTCGCGGCCCACGAAGTTCTGATCTGTAGAGACCTTTTTGTACATGCTCTTCTCCTTCTTACAAAAAAATCCCGCCCCAAACGGGACGAGAGACCTCGCTGTACCACCCATTTGCCGTCTGCAAAAACAGACACCCCGCGCTGACGGGCGGATCCCGGCCGGGCCTACTGCCGCGCGGGGCGGGTTCGGGCGGCGACTCCGGAGTGACTTTCGCGCGGGGGCTACCGGCACCGGTTCTCAGCTTCTCCGGCTCTCTGTGGCTT
>CADBSR010000047.1 GCA_902797385.1 uncultured Lachnospiraceae bacterium | reverse complement strand
TTAACAGATCGGCAGCAATTCTTCGCTTCATTTTTTCACCTCCGCAAATTCCCGGACCGCCCGGTGATAAGCCGCGACGGGATCCTCCGCTGCCGTGATGGAGCGGCCGACTACAATAAACGTGGAACCGAGCTCGTAGGCCATGGCAGGCGTCGTGACGCGCTTCTGGTCGCCCTTGGCATCGTTTTCAAAACGGATCCCGGGCGTTACGGTCACGAAATCGCTGCCGCAGGTCCCGGCAACGAGACTGGCCTCAAGCGGAGAGCAGACCACGCCGTCGCAGCCGGCTTCTTTGGCGTTCAAGGCGTAATGGCACACGGTGTCCGGCATGCTGTGCGGGATCCAGAGCTCGCGCTGCATGACTTCTTCGCTGGTGCTGGTGAGCTGCGTGACCGCGAGAAGCAAGGCGCTGGACCCTTTTTCATCCAACGCACGGCGGGCGGCGCGCATCATTTCCATGGAGCCGGCGGCGTGCACGTTGACCATGTCCACGTCCAGATCGGCCAGTTTGGCCATGGAACGGTACACGGTATTGGGAATATCGTGAAGTTTCAGATCGAGAAAGATCTTGTGCCCCCGCGCTTTTATCTCCCGCACGAAGTCCGGCCCGCTGCCGTAAAAGACTTCCATGCCGATCTTGACGAAGGGCTTGTCATCCGTAAACCGGTCAAGAAATCTCAGGACCTCGCCCTGATCCTGAAAATCACATGCAATAATGACTTCTCTTTTCAATGAAACGCTCTCCCTGTTAGTTTTTTCACTTCGTCTATGCCGAGCTCCTTCAGCAGAGCGGGCAGATCCTGCTTGATCCGGACAAGGGTCATGGGATCGATCAGATTCTGGGTCCCGATCTCCACCGCCGTGGCGCCGGCTGACATCATTTCAATTACATCTTTGGCCGAGGTGACGCCGCCGCATCCGATGATGGGGATGTTCACCTGGGGGTATATCTCGTAGATCTTTTGCAGGACAAGGGGAAAGATCCCCGGTCCGCTGACGCCGCCTGTTCCGCCTCCCAAAAGTGGCTTTCCGCTGGTAAAATCCAGTCGCAGGCCTAAAAAAGTATTGAGCAGCACCAGGCCGTCCGCGCCGGCTGCCTCCAGGGTCCGGGCCATTTCCACAAGATCCGGGCACTGCGGGGTGCATTTGACGTAGACCGGCTTTTTGGTGACGCGCTTGACGGCTTCCAGAACCGAGGCCGCCAGTTTCGGGTCCTTCCCGAAGCTCATGCCGCCGCCGTGGACGTTGGGGCAGGAGATGTTTAGCTCGATCAGCCCCACGATCTCTTCCTGATCCAGGAGCCTGGCGCATTCGGCATATTCCTCCACGGAAAAGCCGCTCACATTGGCCAGGACTTTTTTATGGTACACGCGTGCAAGCGCGGGCAGGATATCGCGGATCACCGCGTGCACGCCGGGGTTTTGCAGGCCGACCGCGTTCAGCAGGCCTCCGCCGTATTCGGCAATGCGCGGGAGCGGGTTCCCGTTCCGGGGATGAAGCGTGGTCCCTTTTATGGCAAAGCTGCCGACTTCATTGACATCGAAAAAATCCAGATACTCCAGGCCGTAGCCGAAGGTGCCGCTGGCCGGGATCAGGGGATTGTCCAGTTCCAGACCGGAGAGATTTACCGTAAGTTCTCCCATAGCACCTCCTTCCTGTCAAAGACGGGCCCGTCCTTGCAGATCTGCTTTAAGCCGGAACGCATAAGAGCGCTGCAGCCCATGCAGGCGCCGAAGCCGCAGCCCATGCGGCACTCCAGGGAAAACGCACCGGGTCCTTGCATGACCTTGTCGAGGGCCCGCATCATGGCGAAGGGGCCGCAGGCGGCAAAGGGCTGCCGGGTCAGATCTTCTTTCAATACGGCGGAGACGACGTTTTCTCCCTGGGAATCATAGCAAAAATGCGTCTTTACGTCCAGGGCGGCCAGCTCATTTTGAAAAAGCGTGCGCTCCGGAGAGCGGAAGCCGAAGACCGCCGTGACATGACAGCCCTGCCGAAGGGCCGCCTTGGCCAGGCCGAGAAGCGGGGCCGTTCCGATGCCGCCGCCTATCAGGAGGAGGTCCTTCCCGGGCTCCGGCAGGGAAAAACCGTTCCCCAAAGGACCGAGAACAGACAGCAGGTTTCCGGTATACCGGGCCAGCGCCCGGGTCCCT
>CADBSR010000046.1 GCA_902797385.1 uncultured Lachnospiraceae bacterium | reverse complement strand
GCTCATGGGGATCGCCGCCGTCTGCCTTTTCCTGTGCGGCGGTCTGGTGCCCCGCAGCTTTCTGCCTGCATGGCTCAGCACGGCCGGCGATTTCACCCCGCTCGGCGCGGTCTGCGGCTGTCTGCATCCGCTTTTCGGCAGTCAGGATCCCTCCTGCCTCTGGCAGTCCGCTCTGATCGGGCTCCTGTATGCGGGGGCCGCCCTCTTTGCTGCTGTCCAGCATCTGAAAAGAATGCCCGGGAAAGGAGAGGAAGCATGAAGATCCTGCTGTTTGCTTTTAAGAAAATGGTGAAAACGCCGGTCTACTGGATCTTTGCGGCCGCCATTTTGCTGGTCCCTGCCCTCTTTTTTGCTCTGGGCCGGCAGACCAAGACACCGCCTGCCGGATATTATGTGGAAAACGGTGCCGACAAGGAAGCGGACCGCACAGCGAATTATCTGCGGGAATCCGGTTTCCTCCCCTATGATCAGCGCGAATCGCTGCAGGAAGACGTGGCAACCGGTGTACTGGATGCCGGCGTCGTGATCCCTGCCGATCTTGGGACCCGCCTGGCAGAGGGGGCCTATCAGAAATCTCTGACATTCATCAGTGCGCCTACTTCCGCCTACCCGGATCTCTGGAAAGAGCACGCAGTCTCAGCCCTGTATGCGGTCTGTGCGCCCTATATTTCCGCTGCCATTCTGGAAGAGGCCGGCATCCCCCGGGAGCGCCTCTTTGAAGCCTACTGGACCCGCATGGACAAGGGCAAGCTCTTTACCTTTCAGCTGACGACGCAGGACGGAGCCCTGTCCCTTTCCGAAGACCGGAGCGAGCGCTTCTTCCTGTTCGGGCTGTCTCTTCTCTTTTTCCTGGCTTCCTGGTTCTGCATCGCGTCCCCGCTCATGGAATCCGTTCATCAGCTTACCCCGCGCATTCAAAAAAGGAAGGCTTTCGCCTCCCTGTATCTGCCCGGTCTTCTGCTGCGGATGCTGGGGCTTTTTGCTGCCGCATCCATCAGCTGCCTGCTGGTAAACCGTTCCCGCTTCCTGCTGCCTTCTCTTTTGTATCTGCTGCTGCTGTCACTCTTCAGCCTGCTGTTAGCCCTTCTTCCGGGCAAAAACTGGAAGGATACGCTGATCTTCTTCCTGGCGCTCTTCTCGCTCGCCCTTTGTCCGGTCTACCTGGATCTTACCCTCCTGGCCCCCGCTCTTTCAGCCGCCCGGCCTTTCATCCCGCCCTTCTGGCTGTGGATGCTCGGCGGGATGCTGTAGAGGAAGGCAGACCCACCGTCCTTCTTTCCCCTTTTCCCAAACAAAAGGGTGGGCGGCAGATCCCAGCAATCTGCCGCCCGGTGAAGATATAATGAAGAAGGAGGGGTGCTGCCTATCGCAGCTGCAATTATGAAAAAACTTACCGTCTGGCTGTATGATACCAGAGGGAAATGTCAAATCAATGGGGTCTTCGTAAAATCTTTAAAGAAAGAATATGAAAAAATTGTGACAGTCCCGGCCCCATGAACAAGCCTCCCGGCATGAACCGGATCCGGGGCATTGGCAGAGATCGAAAAAATCGCTGCCCGGTCCGGACAGCGATCTGAAATAAGATCTTAATGATGAAAGAATTCGAATGATCCGCTCTGCGCTCATTCGTTTTTTAATAGGCCTTGCCCCAGATAACCAGCTTCTTCGCCGGCCGGCCGCAGCAGACGCATTTGTCGGAGATATGCTCCTGGTGGAAAGGCATGCAGCGTGAAGTTGCCGTCGTGTCTTCTTTGATCTTTAACTCGCAGGCAACGTCGCCGCACCACTCCGCCTTTACAAAGCCCGGCTTGTTCGCGACCGTATCTTTGAACTCATCGTAGGTTCTGGCTTCGTAGATATGGCTTTCCAGATGGGCCTTGGCCTTCTCATACAGAGCCGTCTGCTCTGCTTCGAGCGCCGCCTTCACAGCTTCGGTCAGCTCAGAAAGCGCTACGATCTGCTTTTCACGGGTATCACGCCGCACGATCACGGCCTGACCTGCCTCGATATCCTTCGGGCCGATCTCCACCCGCAGCGGGATGCCGCGCATTTCCTGCTCGCTGAATTTCCAGCCCGGGTTCTTTTCCGAATCATCGACTTTCACCCGAAGGCCGGCCGCCGCCAGGGTTTCCTTTAACTCGGCCGCTTTTTCCAATACGCCCGGCTTATGCTGCGCGATGGGCATGACCATGACCTGTGTCGGGGCGATGCGGGGCGGCAGCACCAGGCCGGAATCGTCGCCATGCACCATAATGATGGCACCGATGATGCGCGTGCTCATGCCCCAGGAGGTCTGATGCACATACTTTAACTGATTGTCCTTATCCGAATACTGGATGCCGAAGGCTTTGGCAAAGCCGTCGCCGAAATTGTGGCTGGTCCCGGACTGCAGGGCTTTTCCGTCATGCATCATGGATTCAATGGTGTAGGTCTGTTCCGCACCCGCGAACTTTTCCTTATCCGTTTTCTGGCCTTTGATGACCGGGATCGCGAGGACCTGCTCGCAGAAATCCGCATAGAGATTCAGCATCTGGACGGTGCGGGCTTCGGCTTCCTCTGCCGTCGCATGGACGGTATGGCCTTCCTGCTACCAGAATTCCGTGGTCCTGAGGAAGGGACGGGTGGTCTTTTCCCAGCGCACGACCGAGCACCACTGATTGTAGCACTTGGGCAGATCGCGGTAAGATTCCACAATATCCTTATATAATTCGCAGAACAGCGTTTCAGAGGTCGGACGCACGCAGAGGCGCTCCGGCAGGACTTCGCCGCCGCCCATGGTGACCCAGGCCACCTCGGGTGCAAAGCCTTCCACATGATCCTTCTCCTTCTGCAGTAAACTTTCCGGAATAAAGAGCGGCATGGCAACATTTTCAACGCCGGTCGCCTTGAAGCGGGCGTCCAGTTCATGCATGATATTTTCCCAGATCGCATAGCCTGCGGGTTTCAAAATGGTACAGCCCTTCACGGTCGAATAGGCTACCAGTCCGGCTTTTGTCACGACGTCGGTGTACCACTGGGCAAAATCTTCCTCCCGGGAGGTGATCGCTTCCACTAACTTTTTCTTGTCTGCCATATGATTCTCCTTGTTTTTGAGGGTTTTCCAGGTCCCTCGCAGGGTTTAACGGGCCGAGTCTGCCTGACCCGCCTTACGGGAAAACAAAAACCGGGGCGTTGCGTCCCGGTTTTGAAAAGCGTATCTACAGGCTTATTTTGACGCAGCTTCAGCCGTAGTCTCCGCCTCGGATGGCGCAGGCTCGGAAGCATCCTCAGCGGCCGTCGTCTCCGGCGCCGTCGTTGCTTCTTCGGTCGTTTCAAAAATTCCGGCTACGTCCTGCAGGACCAGTTCTTCCCGCTCATAGTCCGGGCGTGCCTGGTTGCGGTCTTTGATCCCGTTGAAAGCCGTAATGCCGATGGCTACCAGAAGGCCAAGCCCCAAAACGATGGCAGCGCAGCGCCAGAGAAGGGAGGTGCGGCGCTGAGCCTTCTTTTCCTTTTCCAGTTCTTCCTTGCGGTTCTTCTTATACTCTTTATATTTATCTACTTTTGCCTGGCTCATAGTGCCCTCCTTAACAGTCCGACATGCGGACGCTATGGTATTTTAGCGGAGAAGGAAGGAAAATGCAAGCTTTTTTCGCAGATTCCCGTACTTTTTCAGCTGATTTACTGTTTTTTCCACTGCAGACGGTGCAAAGCGCCGCTCCACTCCAGGCCGGCGAAATCCTGCTGACGCAACGCTTCATACAGGACAATGGCCGCCGAGTTGGACAGGTTCAGGGAACGGTTGTCCTTCACCATGGGGATCCGCAGGCAATCCTCCTCATGCTGCACGAGCAGCTCCTCCGGCAGTCCGGCCGTCTCCTTCCCGAAGATCAGGTAATCCCCGTCCCGGAAGGCTGCATCCGTATAGCGCTTGTGCGCCTTGGTGGTCAGATAATATTTATGGCCGGCCGGATTTTTTTCCAGAAACTCTTCAAAGTTTTTATACAGAGACCATTGCAGCTGCGGCCAGTAATCCAGGCCCGCCCGCTTTAACTGCTTTTCCTCCAGGGAAAAGCCGAGCGGCTCTATCAGATGCAGATGCGCTCCGGTGGAAACGCAGCTGCGGCCTATATTGCCGGTATTGGCAGGGATCTCCGGTTCCAGCAGGACGATATTGAATGCCACGGTCCGGCTCCTTAACCCAAAAGGGCGGCGATCAGCGAGTAAGCGGTCGGCACGACCATCGCGATGATCAGAATCACGACAATGACCCAGATAAACACTCTGCGGGTCTTTTTATTGCTGAAATCAAACATGATGATTCTCCTTCTTTTGACCCTTCACGGGCCGAATGTATACTATACGATGTTTTGGCCAAAAAAGCCAGCTTTTTTTGCTCCGGCAGGGTTCCGGCTGAAAAATGCGATCATTTCCGCTTCGCTTCGGCCGCGCCATCCGGGCACAGATCCCGCAGGAAGCATTCCGCACACTGCGGCTTTCTGGCCGGACATTTCGTCCGTCCCAGGCTGATCAGATCCAGATTGATCAGGATCCAGTGATCCTCCGGGATCTTTTCCATCAGATCATACTCGACTTTGACCGGATCCGTATTCGTTGTCAGGCCCAGGTGTCTGGCGATCCGTCCCACGTGCGTGTCCACCACAATGCTTGGGATCCCGTAAATATTGCCCCGCACAACGTTCGCCGTCTTCCGGCCGACCCCGGGCAGCGCGGTTAAGCTCTCAATGTCCGACGGTACCTCTCCGCCATGTTTTTCCAGCAGCATTTTGGCACAGGCAATGATGTTTTTGGCTTTGTTATGATAAAAACCGGTCGTGAAAATATCCTGCTCCAGCTCCTTCAGATCTGCCGCCGCGAACTTTTCCAGGCTGTCATACTTGCGGAACAGATCCTTTGTAACCAGATTCACCCGGGCATCCGTACACTGGGCGCTTAAGATGGTGGCAAAGAGCAGCTGCCACGCATTTTCATGCACAAGATAGGTCCTCGTATCCGTTCCGTAAACACCGTCCAGCCGCTGCAGGATCCCGGCGATCCGTTCTGACTCTTTCATGATTCCTTCTCACTTCCGCATTTTTCTTGACGGCCCGTCTGCCGCATGCTATGATGAAAATAACTGAAAACACCGCTATTTTACCACAGAAAGGGGCTTTTTACCATGGAGATCGAGCGGAAATTTCTGATACCGAAACTGCCGGAGCATCTGGAGGATTACCCGCATACCCATATCTGGCAGGGCTACCTGTGCGCAAGGCCGACCATCCGGATCCGGAAGGAAGGTGAAATGTATATTCTGACCTATAAAGGTAAGGGCATGATGGCCAGGGAAGAGACCAATCTGCCCTTAACGCCCCGGTCTTTCCAGCATCTGGCCGAAAAGATCGACGGAATCCCCATTGAGAAGACCCGGTACCGCATCCCCCTGGATCCCTATACCATTGAGCTGGATGTTTTTGAAGGTCAGCACGAAGGCGTCTGGATGGCAGAGGTGGAATTTCCCAGCGTGGAAGCCGCTCTGGAATTCATCCCGCCGGCCTGGTTCGGACCGGAGGTCACGCACGACCACCGCTACCACAACGTCTGGATGGCCGGCCTGTAAGAAAAACGTCCCCTGAAAAAGAGACTGTGAAAACGCCCGAAAGCTGTTTTCGCAGTCTCTTTCTTTTTCCTTCTGCTGTCAGTAGATCAGCATGTGCGGATCCTCCGCCTTGTCCAGCCAGCGGAACATAAATTTCAGGACCCACTCTTCGGCCGTGACACAGCCGCCGGAACCTTCCTCCGAAGGCTTCTTCACATGGAAGAAGATGGCGCAGTCAAGGGCCGGATCGATCGGATCCATGTTGTACTGGATCACGATGCAGTAATAATAGACAAAGAGCAGGGCATACAGATCTTCCGAACCGTACCAGTCCTTATCGTTCCAGGATTCCTGATAAAACTTGTTGTAATACTTTGAGTTCTGATCGTCGACCCAGTGGTCTCCCTGCTTGATCTGCCGGTAATCCAGGCGGGTGTCTTCATGCTCGGCTGCGCCCATCGCGGGACCCAGGCCGAAATAACCGGCCGGCGTATACCAGGACCACCATCCGGAATTCGGCATGACGCCCTTCTTGCCGGTCTTTCCGCGCACGCCTGCCACTTCTTCCTTTGCCACCCAGGTATCGCCCTGTTTTTCATAGGCATAGATCAGACAATCCGGCGCTCCGATCGACTGGACCACGACCAGCTGCGTTCCTTTTAACGCATCCGCCGTCATACCGGCTGCCTGAAGATGCGCTGCCAGATCGTCCGGTACGGTTTTGACGGCCGGGGCCGGCTCTGTGGGCGGCTCGGTCGGCGGTTCCGTGGGAGGCTGTGTAGGCGGTTCTGTCGGCGGCTGCGTAGGCGGCTCTGTGGGTGGCTCCGTCGGAGGTTCTGTCGGCGACTCCGTGGGCGGCTCTGTGGGTGGTTCCGTCGGCGGCTCTGTGGGTGGCTCCGTCGGAGGCTGCGTAGGCGGCTCTGTCGGAGGCTCAGTGGGTGCCTCGGTCGGCGCTTCGGTGGTCGGTTCGGCTGTCGGTTCGGTAGGTTCTTCGGTTGGCGGTTCGGTCAAAGCCTCCGTCGTCTCTTCCGCCGTCGTTTCCTTCCCCGTTTCACTTGTTTCCACGGTCCCGAACTCAAACGGTCCGGCCGGAAGCGTCAGAGAAGCTTCCTCCCCCTGGTCCCTTGTCTCCCGCTGGAACAGTCCGAAGGGGTCAAAGCCCCGTCCGCTGGCGGCAGAGGCGATTCCAAGCACAAGGAAAAGGACGAGAAGTCCGCCTCCCGCATAAAGCAGGACGGGCCAGCCCGTTTTTCCTTTCTTTTGTCTGCTGTTTTTTGAATGGTTGCTGATCAAGCTTATCCCCTTTATTCTTTCGGCAGGCGGAGCGTCCAGCTCCCGCTGATCCTGCCTGTTTCTTCCTGTCCCAGTGTGTAGACGTCGTTTTCTCCGCCGTCAAAGTGGATCGTCCACCCGCCCTTCTTGTCTTCGGCCTCTTTCGGCAGCCGCCAGAGGGGTTCATGCAGTTCAAAGGCAAGCTTTTCCACCTGTCCGCAGAACTGCGCCTCCGGGACCGTGATCAGCATCGGCAGATGCCGCCTGGCGTCCTTTTGGCTCTTTCGGAAGAGCGTGACGGCCCAGCTCCCCTTCTCATTCGGGCGTATTTTCAGCTCAAAGTAGTCTTCCTTGCGAAGCGGGATCGCCCGGGTCATCATCCCGGGGCTGACCGCCTCCAGGACCTTCACCGGTTTCGGGATCCCCAGCTGCGGCCATACGGTTTCGATCAGCTGGTCGATCTTCTTTTCCACCGTTTCATCGCCGTACTGTTCGTCTGTCTCTCTGCGTTTTTTGATCGCAAACCGCGCCTGCAGGTAGAAAAGCAGGGCCGCGGCCGGGTTCTTTTCTCCCACGAGTCCTTCCCGCTGAAGGTCTCCCATCCTGAGGGCTACGTCCGCGAACTTGCTGTCATAAACGCCGTCCAGAAGGAACGGCAGCAGTTCCACGTACAGCTCGTTGATCAGCTTTGCGCAGATCCACTTGTTCCGGGGGACCCCCAGGCCGCTCCGGAACATATCCGCCAGCTTGTAGCGGGATTCATAAACGCCGCCGGCCGCCCCGATACTGAAGTAATAGAACGCCTTGGCATATTCCGGCTTCCCGTTGTTGGTCCGGCCGTAAAAATAGATATAGCCCAGGGAATTGGCATAGCCGGGCGATTCGTCCAGATTCATCAGCTCCAGAAGCAGTTCTCTTGCCTTGGTCCAGCTGCAGGCATACGCCCGGTTTCCGCCGTAGCAGGCGTAGGCTTTCGCCTGCAGCGCCAGAACATTTTTCTTCGTGCACAGCTCATCCACAAAGAGCACATACAGGAGGATCTCCGCCTCACTGGCCCGGTCCAGGACATTTTTGTTGTCATAATAGCGGATATAGTGTTCTTTGGCTTCGTCACTGAACATTCGCAGCGGGACCGGCTGTTCCCGGTCCAGGATCAGCTGCTTTAACGCCGCCTCCAGAGGAGCCGTGTCGGGTTCACCGACCGCGACCGCCGCCAGCAGCTTTTCAAATATCGTCAATGTCTCGTCCGCTTCGCAGGGCAGGCCGTGATACCCGTCTGTCGGACGGTCCTGCCAGAGCCGTCTGTCTGTCTGGAAGAGCTGATCCGCCCGGTCCAGCAGCGGGCCTGCCCACTCTTCTTCCAGCGCGCCCTCCGGGGCGCTCTTCATTTTTTCTATCACGGCAAGCAGATCTTCCGGCTGCAGCTCATACGGTGTTTTGACGGCGATGGGGCCTTCCAGGGCCGCCTTGCCGGCAATCTTCCGGAAGCTGTCTTCCCAGCGGGCGATCTTTTTCAGTTTGGTTTCTGTCAGCAGAACGGGTTTTTTTGTCTCTTTGTCCATCGTTTCCCCTTTCCCTGTCCGGACTTTTTCGCAGTTGCGCTTCTATACCCGGAAGCGGTAGCCGACGCCCCAGATGGTCTCGATATACTGCGGCCGGGAGATATTTAACTCGATCTTTTCGCGGATCTTTTTGATATGGACCGTGACGGTCGCCACATCGCCCATTGACTCCATGCCCCAGATATTTTTAAACAGTTCCTGCTTCGAAAAGACTCTGTTCGGATTCATGGCCAGGAAGCACAGCAGTTCATATTCCCGGCCGGTCAGGAAGACCTCTTCTCCGTTGACCCAGACCCGGTGTGCCGAGCGGTCAATCTTGAGGCCTCGGATCTCGATCACCTCGTTCCGGCTCTCCTGCACCCCGGTCAGCCGGTCAAAGCGGGATAAATGTGCCTTGACGCGGGCCAAAAGTTCTCCCGGGCTGAACGGCTTAGTGATATAGTCATCTGCCCCCAGGCCCAGGCCCCGGATCTTGTCAATATCGTCCTTTTTGGCCGTGACAAGCAGGATCGGAACGTCCTGGGTCCGCCGGATCCGGCTGCAGAGCTCAAAGCCGTCGATGCCCGGCAGCATGACATCCAGCAGATACAAATCGTACCCGCCTTCTTTGGCCATTGACCACGCGGTTTCTCCGTCCCCGGCCAGTTCCACTTCAAAATCGCTGAGCTCCAGGTAATCCTTTTCCAGCTCCGCAATGCTTACGTCATCTTCAACGATCAGTATTCTGCTCATGATTTTTCTCCTCGTAGGTCCGAAGCTCCATGGTGAGCTTCGTTCCTTCCCCGGGCCGGCTTTCCGCCCAGATCCGTCCGCCGTGGTCTTCCACGATCTTCTTGACGATGGATAAACCGATCCCGTTGCCGCCGGTCGCTGCGCTGCGCGACGTATCCGAACGGTAGAACCGGTCAAAGATATGTTCCAGATCCTTCTTTTCGATCCCGATCCCGTTGTCACTCAGTTCGATCAGCAGGCGTTCCTCTTCCTGCCTGATCCGAAGGCCGATCTGCCCCCGCCGGTTCCGGCTGCGGTACTTCACGGAATTGGAGACGATATTGCTGATGACCCGGTGCAGCTGTTCCGGATCGCCGATCATTTTTGTCTCCTCGGGAACGGAATTGTCGTAGATCAGGTCAAATTCCTGCGCCTCCAGCTCCGTTGTCAGCTCGTCCCGGCAGTCGTCAAAGTAGGCCCGCACCGGGATCTTGACAAAATGATACGGCATCCGGTTCGTATCCACCAACGAATAAAACGCCAGCTGATCCACCAGCTTGTCCATATCATCGGCTTTGTTGTAGATGGTCGCCAGGTATTTCGCCTGTTTTTCGGGCGATGAGGCGACGCCGTCCCGGATCCCCTCCACATAGCCCTTGATGGCGGTTATGGGTGTTTTCAGGTCATGGGAGATATTGCCCAGCAGGAGCTTGCTGTCCTGCTCGTAGCGGAGCTGCTCCTCCGCGCTGCTTTTCAGGCGCCGGCGCATTTCCTCAAAGGTCCCCATCAGTTCCCCGAACTCATCGTCCGATTCCGGCACCAGCTCGTAATCCAGATTGCCCTCGGCGATCGAGCGCGCTGCCTCCTGCAGTTCCTTCATGGGTCTGGCAAATTTCAATCGCAGCCAGCCGAGCATCACAATGCTCCCGCCGACCAACGCCAGCACACTGATGCCGATCAGGAAAATGAGTCTTGTCACGGAGGGCAGGGAGCCGGAAACATCGCAGACCAGGTATAAACTGGCCGGCCCGGATGCCGCCGCAAAACGCCGGCAGCCGATCAGATACGGATGAGAAAGGCCTGCAAAATACAGTTTATCGCGGTCCGCAAAGGCGTCCGGATCCGCAATGTAGTACAGCACGTCCTCATTCGAATCCGAGCTGTCCCCGTTGAAATAGCAGGTCTCCGTATAGCCCAAAAGATACGCTCCGTCCTTCCGAAAGCTTTCGTTCATGAGCGAAAGCACGGCCGGGTCCAGAAGCTTTTCCGCCGGTGTATCCAGCATCTGCTGATCCAGCTGACTCATCAGGCTGTCAAAGCGCCGGATCACGTTGATATTCATGATATTGGTGTCTTCCTGGCCATACCCCAGACGCAGGGACCGCGGGCGGTAGACGCGGAGCAAAAACAGCGATGCCGTCAGCAAAACAAGGGGAATGATCACCAGTCCCAATGTTACGACAACCAGTTTCGTGCTCAGCCGCATTTCGTCTCCTTCCGCGTCATCTCAGGCGGTAATGGTACATGTATGACCCGTCAAACTGTATGATCTTTCTGGCGCCGTCCATAAACATGACGCTGCCCGTCTGGGCCGGACTGCCGCTGTAGCGGACCCTGCCCTTATAATCCCGGTAGCTTAAGCCCGTATCGCTCAAGAACAGCACGCCCTTTTCCGCCAGCACCAGAGAGCGGAAGCTGCCGGAAGTCTCGGCCATGAAGTTCAGTTCCCCTTCGGTATCGTACACATTCAGGGTCATCTTGCCGGTGGACGGATCGGAATACAGGAAAGCCGCGTGACCGTTTCCGGCTTCATACACCGATATTTCCGAAGGAAGCGGAATGCTCTTGATGAGGACCGGCTTGTTTTCCTGCGCCAGAGAGAAGAACTCCAGGCTCGAGTCCCCCACGGCGACCACACGGCCCGCCCCCAGATAATCCACCTGCGGCAGCAGCTGACCTTCGTAGCGGAAGAAGCCTATCAGTCTGTCCGGCTCGCTCTTTCCGACGGAGAAATTATAGAAAGCGATCTGAGAATTCAGAGACCCGATGCTCGAATTGACAAACGAGATCACGAGTCCCGCTCCGTCCGGAGACAGCGCCATGGCAAGCGGGTATCCGCTCATGGACATCTCAAAACTCATTTCAATATCCAGCCGCTTCCCTGTCGCATCGTACAGCTGGATCAGGCTGGTCAGATCCTTGTCCAGGGCGATGGCTGTCAGGCCGCCCGCAGAAACGGCGATCCCCAGGATATCCGCATTCGTGGAGTAGGTCCCGCTCAGGCCGTTCCCGGAAAAGACCACGACCCGGCGGCCCGAAATATCCGCTATGGCGCCGTAATCGCCGTGAAGGACCAGCCGGGGCTGTTCCATGCTGAAGCTCGTATTCCACTTTTCCTGGCCGTCAACATCCAGAAAACTCACGCCGTCACGGCTATAGCGGAGGAAGCCGCCGGCGAAGCTGCTGTAGGACGCCGGTCCCTTTTCGGATGCTTCGTATTTTCCCACCAGGTCCGCGCGGGAAAATCCGTTCCGCAGAACGAAAAACCAATATATCGCCGCAGCCGTCAGCACCAGGATGAGCAAAACGACCGGGACCAGAAAACGGTACAATCTGTGACGTCTCAGTTCTTCTTCCACGCTTCTTTCTTCTTTATCCACGTTCAGCTCCTTTGGGGGTCCTGTCCTTTGATTTTTCTTCAAACAGGCGGTTGGCCAGGGCGGCGTATTGCTCCAGACCCAGGCGTTCGCCCCGGATCATGGGATCCAGTCCCATGCCGGAAAGGATCCGTCCTATCGTTTCCCGGTCCGTGCCGAGAGCGGGATTCGCTGCCAGCGCATTGGCCAGCGTTTTCCGCCGCTGCAAAAAGGCAGCCCGGATAACGGAAAAGAACAACGCTTCATCCTCTACGGTCCATTCCATCTTTTTCTTTTCCTGAAGGCGCATCACGACGGAAGAAACCTTCGGCTGCGGCAGGAAGGAAGACGGCGGCACCGTGAGGGCGATCTTCGGATCCGTATAATACTGTACCGAGAGGGAAAGCATGCCGTACTCCTTGCCGCCCGGGACGGCCGCCATCCGTTCTCCCACCTCCTGCTGCACCATGACCGTCATATCCGAAAACAGGTTTCGGTGTTCGAACAGCCGCATCAGGATCGGGGTCGTAATATAATACGGGAGATTCGCCGCGACCCTGACGGGCCCGCTCACCCCGTTTTCCGCCAGCAAAGCCGGCAGATCCTGTTTCATCACATCACCCCAAAGAAGGGTGATATTGTCCCAGCCCGAAAGGGTCTCGCGCAGCACCGGTTCCAGTTTCCGGTCCAGTTCCAG
>CADBSR010000045.1 GCA_902797385.1 uncultured Lachnospiraceae bacterium | reverse complement strand
GGAATACTGTCCGTTGCCGTAGGTGGTCCGGGTGAGTTCTCCGTTGTTTGCGGCATAGGTATAGGAAGCCAGGTTTTGCGTTCCGACCTTAATGGCTGTCTGCGTGCCGAAGGTGTTATAGCTGAGGTTATAAACGACGTTGCAGGAAGTGGACGTGGACGTGTTGTGCGTCAGCGAGACCAGACGGGTATTCGTATACCCGTACTGCACCTGGCTGGAGCCGGTCTGCACCTGTGTCAGCTGGTCATTGTTCGCGTTGTAGGTATAGCTGGTCGCTACGCTCTTGGCATTCGTGACCGTTGTCAGAAGGCCTTTGTTCTGCGTGTAAGCAAAGCTCGTAACGTTTCCGAAGGGATCTGTTACGCTGCTGACGTAGCTGCCGCTGTAAGCGGTTGTTCCGCTGCTTAAGGTCTGGCCACCCACGGTAGTGCTGACGGAGGTAGCGTTGCCGTTCGTATCATAACTGTAGGTCAGTACCTTTCCGCTGGCGTCGGTGACCGTCAGAAGCCGGCGGTTGCTACTGTTGTAACTGTAAGTCGTGCTGGTACCGTCCGGGAAAGTGACTTTTTTGATCTCCGGCCGGCCGGCCCACTGATACTCGTATGTCGTTGTAAGACCATCCGGATCCGTGCGGGAGGTGATCCGCCCATATGTATCATACTCCAGCCGGTCGCCGAAACGTTCCCGGTAAAGTTCCGCATCATCAAAGACGACCGGGTTCTTTTGATTGTTGTAAATGAGAGCATACTGGATACTGACGTAGGCACATGGCGCTGCCACCGAGCCGGACAGATACTGCCAGTTCGGTGTTTTTGCCTCGAAATTAAAGACGCTCTCTTCATACGTGTTGTTGCTCTTGATAAAGCGGATCCGTACGGCAAAGTCGCGGCTGTCATTCTTAAAAAGGCCGATCCGTGGAATAGACTCTGCCTTTGCCCAGGCACCGAAGACATAGTTATCGCCGGCCAGGCCGTTCTTCACCGGAATGACCTGATAGATTCCTTTTTCTACCAGTGCCTCTCCGTTTAAGCCGTAGCCGTTTCCACCACGACCGGTCGTTACGCCATCACCCGTCCCGGAAGAAATGACTGTCCACTTGCTGGGAGAGGTAGTTCCGGTGGCATCGCTGAAATGTCCGTTTTCCAGCATGTTGTAGGATTCGGAGACGGAGCCCTCAACCAATTGAACGGAATCCAGATAGCAGGTTCCTGTTCCTCCCATCAGGAAAAAGACACGGAGCTTCTCCTGACCGATGCTTGTCGGGACTGTATACGTCATGGAGAATCGGGTCCATCCATTTTGGGCCGGGACAATAGGACCATAGATATTCTGCCAGCTGTTGGATGTATTGAGATAACTGAAGCCCAGTTTAAACCCTACCGTAGATGTTGGATTATAATTGCTGAAGTACACATAGCCGGAAAGAGTATAGGTCTTTCCGGCCACACCCGGAATTGAAATCTGCTGGCACGTACCATATGTAAGAGAGTTGCTGTTAGTGCTGATGATTTTTAAACTCTTTTGTCCTTCCCTGACTGTTGCAGTGTCTAAAGTGATACTACCTTCCCCATTAGCAAAGGCCGTCCACGGACTGGTTGCACTCGCTTCAAAATCATGATTGACCGCCAGGTTCCTTATGCTCCCCCTCATCTTGGACAGGTACAGCAGGGAGTGCTTTAGGTTGTCTGCCGTTTCACCGTAGCCGCCGTAGACCGCATGTCCTTCTCCGTCACGGGTCACTACGGTGTGGCCGCTGTTGTCAAAGAGCATGGTTTCGCTTCTTCCCTGACGGTCGATGATCGTTGTTTCCCCTTCTGAGTAGGTCCACTGCAGCCGCTGGCCCTGACTGTTATCCGCCCCGTATTCCAATAGCTGCTTAACGCGGTAAGGCGCGTGGGTATCGTAAGTGATCCCTATGCTGCGGTTATCGACGTCCTTCACCTTTGTCAGCATGTAGGTACTGTTTGTTAACGTGTATGTAAGAGTAACCGTCAATCCATCCGGTCTTGTGATCGTCGTCAGGTTTCCGTTTGCATAGCTGTAAGACGTCATTCTGCCGGCCGGGTCGGTGATCCCAGTCAGATATCCGCTGCTGTTATACGTAAGAGCCGCGTATCGGCCCGCGCCGTCCGTCACCTTTGTCAGGAGGCCGCTGGTGTATGTTAATGTCTGTGTTTTGCTGTTAGTGATATCTGAAATCTGCGTCAGGTAGCCGCTGGTATTAAAGTAATACAGGATCGTTCCTCCATCATCCAGCGTATAACCGGAGGAGGTCTTGCTTAAGGTCGTAGTCGTCTCAAACTCTTTTTCATAAACGGAGCCTGTTGCGCCGGATGTGCCGCTCTTTAAGGAGAAATAGTGAACCGTTCCATCCGCATCCGTCAACTGATAAGGGTAACCTTGGACAGAACAGCTTTCGATCCGCATGGACAGATTTAAGCGCATGCCGTTGCCGTAATACATGCCGCTGCCAACCAGGGCAGACGTGCCTCTTCGGCTGTGATTGTATACATGAGAAATGCTGATGGGCAGATACGCTCCGCTCATATCCAGATCAGAGTAGGTATACACCAGGTTTCCGTTAAAGTCGCCCACATGGATAGAACCCATGGTTCCGGAGCCGGAACTGTGATAGGAGAGATAACTTTCCAGCCCTTCCTGATTCAGATAGGTAAGGGTAAAGATCGGGCTGTTTTCATTGATATACTGAGAATTGGTGGCAGTTGTCAGCTGCACAAAACGTATCGTTGTCGGAGACTCATTTTCTGAAGCAATGACCATGCCGTAGTTGGTTCCGTCGTTATACCAGGTCTTGACAGCCCTGGTGATATCCCAGGTGATGCGCGGCTTGATATTCGCCGCTTCATTTGGTTCGACCCGCTGGGAATCAATGACATAATCGCCGGTATAGCCGGCAAGATTTCCCCAGTTGAGAGCCGATATGGCGACATCCGTGGTCAGAGGGAACATGTTTAAAACCATGGTTCCGCTGTGAGAAGATCCCATCTGGCTGTAGGACATCACCTTAAAGCTGACCGAAGCCTGGATGATCATGTCCGATTCGCTTAAGACCGGCAGATTTTGGATCTTATAGGCCCCGCGTACGTTTTGCATACTGCCCTGACGGCCTACATACATGCTGCCATAGTTATACAGGTTGGCATTGGGATCCACAGACGCAAGCGTCGCATTCTGGAGCGTATGGTACCCGCTGTAAGCGAGGGCAATGGAGGGATCGATTCTGACAGGGTATGCGCGTTCTTCATCAAGCAGCCAGGACTGATCCGGAATCAGGCTGACTGTGTATGTTCCTGCTTCCTCGGTTTCCGCAAGGAGCAGCTGTAGCTTACTGCTGATTTCTCCCGCGTCATCCATCATGTAAGGAGCGGAAATGATATACTCTTCCTCGCCGGAAGCATTCAGGATCCGGATTGTCTTTTCATCCGCCTGCTCCGCGCGGCGGTTTTCCAGATACAGGCGGAAGGTAAAGCCCTGCGGATTAGCGGCAGCTGCTTCGGGAGAAAACAGGACCAGGTTTTCCTTTAAGTCATGACCGACTAAGCCGTATTCCAGGTTCAGGGCAGGAAGGATTTCATGATAGGTCAGAAGACCGCTCAGGGCTTTGGTCGCCAGCTTTTCTTTGCCTTTCTCAGCATGGGATGGTTCATAGCTGATCTGCGGCACCTGAAGGGATTCAGATACAAGCCCCCACTCCATGGAACCGTCTTTCAGATCATAACGAAACAGACGACCGTCCTCCGGATTGCCGAAGAAGGTCGTCTGCCTGGATATGCTTTTTTGTACGTAGTTTATATGACCGCCAGCTTCCGTTTGCTGAAGCGTGTTATCAATTTCGATCAACTGACCGTTTTCATCCGCTTCATGCACCGGATAGCCATAAGCGACAGCTGCCCGGCTCCCGTCAGAAAGGCGGAAATGTTTTGCACCAATCTCACGTTTTTCGGGTAGTTCGTCCAGGATCGTATCATCATTCAGTTCAATCGGGATATCCGAAAAAACATTTGCACTCCGATTCTCCCCGGTTGGCGCGTTTAACGCCGGCAACAGAGTTTCCGGATACTCCGGATTGGCATCTGTCTCAGGGGAATCGCTTTCTGCTTCAGTAGTCGGCTCCGGAATATCCTCCGCATTTGCAGCAGGGGAAATCAGGTTAACACATAGAACAGCGCAAAGAATTATCGCTATACTCTTGAAAAGATGGTTCTTAGACATAAAACGATCCTCCTTTTAAGATGGGAACAGATAAGTAACTTACACGAGGTTTCTGAATTTAGTTTATCAAACGGCCTTTGTTCTGTCAACATAATTTACGTAATATTTATAAAAATATATCTCATTTTTAACGTAAAGACCATGAATGTGACCGACGGTATAATAGGCCTATCTCTTTCTGCCCATCTATCACGAACCTTTGGAGAAGACATAGATGAAAGCCTCCCATATGAGTTTTACTTCTGCAAACCGGACGTTAGTTTCGCAATTAAGTAACAAAAAGGCCAGCAATACGGCTGACCTTTTATTTCGTGGAGCATAGGGGGATCGAAGTCAAACGTGCGTTCGATAGTTTTTGGAGATCGCAGATCTCATTTGACATGAACTGAACTACCCAGAACCATACAAGACCAGAAAGGAGGCTCCGGCGATTCCGCTTCCTGAAGGTGGGTAACTCGGGAAAAGTAACTCATTTTCAGTGGATCAGGCGCATGATACTACGGCGTAAAAACAGCCTGATCGCGGCGAAGACTGTCAGCAGAAAAGCCGCAACGATCCCCAGACACATTCTTGTTGTATACCGTGCTTCCGGGAAGAGCCAGGCTCCGAAAATCAGACGATAGGCAGTAATAAGAAGCAGCCCGATCACTACAGCCAGAATCAGGGAGGCCAGCACTCTCATCAGATATTCCGTAAAGACCAGTTTCACCACCGTTTTTTTCGGAACGCCGAAGATCTGCAGATAACCGAGTTCGCGCCGCCGGTAAGAAAGATCTGCCGAAACCACCGCAATCATGAACGCGCAGATGATTCCGACCGTCATGGTCATAAGCTTTGTGATATTCCCGCTGACCCGCTCCACCTGCCGCTCCGCCTTCCGCATTTCGGAATAGTACTGATTCGGGTTTGATTTGAGAAAATCCATAAACGCCTGCAGCATAACCGCATCTTCCGCCAGGTTGGGGACATAGGCAACCTGAAAACTATTATCCTCATCTGTCCCGATCTTTTCCAAAGTCTCATAGGGGATCAGTAGGATCTCGCGAGTCGTCCGATGACGGTACCAGGTATGATAATAAACATCATTATGGTAATTGATTTGGAGCTCTTTGTCCGTATCCGGCACCATCACACCGGAAATCGTTAGATCCAGCCCGCAGAAGCGGATCTTCTGTCCAACCACCTCATTGAAATCCATTCCAGGGAATTTAGCCTCTGCGTATTCCGGACTTGCCAGGACCTCATCCGCCCGATTCGGGAATCTTCCATAGGGAATCATCCCCTCTATGATCAGGACGCTTGCTTTTCGCACTGGCAGGTACATCGCTTCCACATTGTCCTCTGAGGCATGAAGGTCCTTATAAAAAGTAATGATACTGCGGTACTGTTCAGGGAAAGTAGCCAGATTAAATCTATAGTAAATCACCAAATCTGTCGGATATCCGCGCAAAAGGATACGTTGGTATTCCCGGCTGAAGTTCGTGCGAACTGTACTGGTCAGAATAACAAGCAATAAACCGAATACAAGGGCAAAAAGAGATCCGAACGAAAAAAGTCCGGGACGGCGCCGAAGCACATAGCGGAAAGGATTCAGGCCATACGGTTTATTCATCCTGCCCCCTGGAGCCTTCGCACCTTCTGCAGCCGCAGGCTCTTCCGGAGGAAACGTATCTCCGCTCTTTTGCGGCTCCGGCAACAGTTCCTGCAATGCATGATCATTCTCTTTCGCAGGCAGTAGTGTGCCATAGTCCAGCTGCAGGATTTCATCGGCAAGCGCATCGAAACAGTGATCGTGCGTTGCCACAATGATGATGCGCCCTGCCTGTTTCTGCTCCGCAATCAGAGCTGCAATCTTCTCCGAATTCACCCCGTCCAGTGAAGCTGTCGGCTCATCACAAAGCAGCAGCTGAGGATCCGTCAGCAGGGCGCGTACAACAGAAATACGCTGTCTCTCCCCGCCAGACAGCTGTTCCGGCCTGCGGGCAAGCAGCCTGCTCACGCCGCACATGTCGCAGAGGGCATAAATCTTCTCCGCGTCTGAGCAAATCAGCCTCAGATTCTCTTCCACTGTCAGGGAAGAAAGCAGCAGACTTTTTTGAAACAGATACCCGATGCGGATCTGGCCGCTCGCCTCCGGCTGATCAAAGACGACCTCGCCCTCATGCTCCTTTTCGATCCCTCCGAGAATATTGAGGAACGTTGTTTTTCCACAGCCGGATACGCCCTTGATTACATAGAGCCGTCCCTCGCAAAAGTGGTAGGAAACATCCTTCAGGACCATCCTGTCTCCGTACGACTTACCAATATGAACTGCACGAAATTCCATACGCGGCCTCCCTTTTCAGAGCAGATCTCTGGTATCAATCAGATCCTCATACCAGGACATTACACGGACTTTTCGGTAGAAAAGCCAGGTAAATAGAGCCCCGAACAACAGCATTCCTATAAAATAGGCAAGCAGCAAGGGAAGATTATAGCTGAAGATAAGATACGGCACCCAATGGTGCTGCGCGTTGAGCCTATTCACCGCTGCCGTTATCAGCAGCGCGCTGCCTGCGGCAGCCAGAATGCATCGCAAAAGGCTGCGGATATTCAGCAGTAGGAAATCCCGTATGACGCGCTTTTTATTGTAACCGTCGTATTCGAAGGCAGAAATAAAGCGATGTCGGTGATCATATTCCATTTTCCTGAGTTGCAGATAGAAAAGCAATGCAAGGACACTGACCAGAATCGACAGCGGCATCAGAACCGGGAAGGTCCCCTGAAAGTCCTGATAGAGCTCTAAATTCGGACTGGATACAAATTGAAGCGTATAGTCCGCCCCGGTTCCCGCTTCCGGCAGATAACGCTTATAATAGCGCTGCGCATCAAAGTAGGAATCGAAATATATGTTATAATGCCGTCTTCCGTTGGCTCTTGTCCTATAATAAAAGCTCGGATCTGCCGCCAAACGATCCGTCAGCTTCGAATTGATAAAATAATAGTGATCATAGATGCCCCTGCTTGTTCCAAACTGATCCAGAGTCCATTTTTCTTCTTCACTTAGCTCTCCCAGGATCCCTACGACCTCCATATCCAGTGTTCCCAGTCCGTAAAATGTCTTCTGAAGCGTCTCTCCGATCAGCCTTTCAGGCTTGTACGGCCGCAGGAGCTTCGCGGCTTCCCATGTCAGGATGATTTGATTCTCTCCGGTAAAATAGGTTCCGTATACAATCCGCTTCGCAAGGGGGAAGTATTCCGCCTCAAAAGGAACGGTCAGGGCAAAATCCAATTCATAATCCGGGCCTGTACCCGGCACTCCAACCTCAAACCCCGTGTTCTCGTTGCCATCCGGGCAGGTCTGCCGGTAATCCAGAACCACCTTCCGCACGTCTTCCCAGGAGGGGCACAACTCATCCCAGTCATGGTAATTATCCGTTATGACTTCAACGAATGTCAAATGATAAACATATGCATTGACACTGTCCATTTTGTGCTTCGGCGTATCCGCATAAATATACAGGATAGATGCTGTAAGGAGAAAAAGGATCAGAACAGCTTTGCCCAGCATGCCTCCGAGTCCGGTACTGCGGAACCAGCGCCTCAGCCACGGCCGGGGATCCTTCTCAGCAACACCACGGGAATTTGCCGCCTCCTTCCGGGGCAGTTCCGAAGCCAAAGTCTCTGCCGGGAGCTCACCGGCACAGGTACCGTTTTCGGTTCCTGCTTCAGCCTCCTCATCCCGGTTCCCTCCTTTATCAAAGGATACGACCGCATCCGCATAGTCTGATGCGACCTGGTCATGCGACGCACAGAGGATCAAGGCCTGATCCTTCAGCGATGCCAGGAACCCGAACAGTTTTTTCTTATTTTCCGCATCCAATGCAGCGGTTGGTTCATCCAGAAGCAGGATCTTTTTCCCGCGCAGCAGAGAGCGTATCACCGCCAGACGCTGCTGCTCCCCTCCGGAAAGCGTTGCGGGAAGCTGATCAAGGCAGGGCTCCAGGCCGAATCGTCTGGCTTCTGCACGGATCGCTTCCCGGTCATCACAAACCATGCGAAGATTGTCCTCTGCTGTAAGAAAGTCCACAAAGAACGGATCCTGCGTGATATAATCCGCCTTCTGCGAGATCGTCTCCCGGTCCACCTGTCCGTTGTAAGTCACACCGTCTACCGTAATGGTGCCGGCATCGAAAGGAAGCAGGCCAAAAAGAACATTCAAAAAGGTGGTTTTCCCGCTGCCGCTTTCTCCCAGAAGGAGAAAAAAGCCGTGATCACCGAAATGGTCGTTTCTCTCCCGCAGAACGCACTCACTGCCGTAATGTTTTGTGACGTGGCTGAATTCGATCATATTGATGTTTTTACCGCGGAATCATCCACTCAAGACTCAGCTCGATCATTTCGCCAAGATATCCTTCATACTTCCCCTGATGAAGGTTTTCCAAATAAGTGGCAAGTCGTTCAAACTGGATGCCGCCCAGTTCAAGCGTCCGGTATGATTCTGCTCCATAGTTCAACTGGTTATGTTCGACGATCGCGCGCTCGATCTCCTTCAGTTTTCGGTAGGCTTCCGCCTGTTCAGGACTCGCAGAGCCATCCTCAACCATATCGGAAAGCTGGACATAATCGTGATAGGCATCGCCCGTTTGATAGCAGATATCAATAAACAATTCATCGATGTTTCCCATCGGCTCTATGTATCCGATCTGAATCTTATAACCATCCAGATATTCAGGCTCTGCTGTCATCGCAAAAGAAGGAAGCGTGGTAAGATATTCAAAAGAGCCTACCTCCTCCGGATCGCCCTCAAGGGCCGTATGCACCAGCTCGAAGAACATATCCTTATCCAAAGCTTCGAAGCTATAGTCCTTCGGGTCTGCCTGAAGCATTTCTTCTTCAGAAAGTTCAAAAAAATCATGAATAATAGCAGAATCTCGCTTATGAGATTCCGGGCCTTCCTGCCAGATCATACCGCTGGGGAGATAGGTTTCAATAGCAATCAGTTTGTTGCCATCCATCAGCTCTTCCGTAATGGCGTAGTCTTCATCATAGCGGTAGCGAAGGTTGAACCCAAGGAACACGCATGCTCTATGGTCCTCCATAAGACCTGGTTTATTTTTTTCCTCCACAAATTGGAAACACCATCCGTCATCACACATTATATGGGCAATTTTCCGCTGAAAGGCAACAACAACAGGCTTGCTCTCCTGCGAGGAGGCAACGCTTGTTTGTGAAGAAGGACTGCCTGTTCCTGAAGAAGGACTGTCTGAACCATCCAACTCTGTATGAGACTGACATGATGTACAAAGAAGACAAAGGCTGAGCATAAAGGCCAAAAATCTGCCGGTATATCCCGTTTTTTGCGTCATCGAACAGACCTCCTTTCATAAGTCTGAATGGGGCAGAATGCGCTTCTGCCCCATTTGTCATAACGAATACTTTTAATAGGCCCAGAATTTATATTTTAGAAGGCCGATTTTGACCGAAGCCGATAAGTCCCCGCTAATTGTACCAACCTGGAATACAAGGTGCATATCAGCTGAAGACGTACTGGATATAAGGCTGGAATAGGCATGTACCGTACTATAGCTTATCGGGCGATAATAATTATTTGTCAGTCCAAAATACCCACGATAATGATGTGCGCAGATTAGATCCTCGTTATAGAATGTAATATCGACTGTTCGGCTTGACGTGTAAACAAACGAGGACTGTAGCCCGACGGCATTGTAAAAGAAATTTATGCCAACATCTCCGCCATAAAGGCTCGGCAGCGTCAAACTGCTCACGGTGTGTGACCCTTCTGTTTTCCAATACCCGGCTGTTGCTGCGCCGGAATAGAAATAAGGTGTCTCATTCTCTGCGCGTACAGGTACGTAGACAGAAAAGATAAGCACAGACAGACACAGGAAAACGGCTGCTGTTTTTCTAAATTGTTTCATTTGCAGATTCCTCCAGTCTTTTATTACAGACACGGCTCGTAAAAGACATAGCTTTGCTAATTTCTGAGCGCAGCTGTTCCTTACGGCTGTCTGTATAGTATATTATATGGAACCTCCTCTATTTAGTCAATACATTTTTCCTTTTCGAACGGATATTTGATAAAAAAAGGTTTTCTTATCGTTTAGTTTAAATCAAGCAGTCTTTCAGCAGGGATGATAATTAATAAATAGGTGACCGTTGAGCCATCAGAATTAATCTTCAAAATAATCAAATCATTTTCAACAAGTTGGTTTTGCATTCGAGTGTTTCCACAAAATTAATGGAAACCCTCTTGACATCAATCGAACATGTGTTCTATCATATGCTTGTCAACATATTTTCATAGCATAACAGCGCTGAGGCAGAGTGTATATCTTCATGTATTGTGTTGATGATAGCCAAGTTTGATTGAGGTGATAGGAATAATGCAACAGGAAACATACACAGAAAGACATTCCATAAGAATTGTCCTAAGAAATAGCGAGCATCGGATTTTGCCCCACAAAATCCCGATCCACGGCCTCCGACCTGTGGATCGGTCGATCATAAGGGAGCACCGCTTTACAAGCATGTCAAGAAGCAAAAAATCGGTGTAACCATGCGCGTTACACCGATATCTCAACGAAAAACAATTAATTCAGATACAACGGCCGTCTCGGGGCAACATCCTTACGGAGTGCGCCCCGAGGGATCCCTTTTTTGATGATATACGTTTCTCTTCCGGTTCGCTTATTTGCCAGCGATGCTCAGACCGCTTACCAGAACGGCGGGGGCTGCAAAGGCTGTCACACCGCCCATCCCGCTCAGTTTTGCCTCCTTGCTGAGGGCTTCCACATGTTTCAGCATCTCATAGAAGTTGCCTGCCACCGTAAAAGCCTTGACCGCTTCGGTCTTGGCACCGTTTTCGATCATAAAACCGCCGCTTTGAAGAGAGAAATCGCCGGAAATCGGATTGGCGCCGGCATGCGTGCCCTGCAGCGAATCGATGTAAACGCCATGGTCCGCCTTAGCCAGAAGCTCTTCTTCCGTCAGGGATCCCGGCTCCAGCACGAAGGTGAAGGGGCTGACACCGACAGTCGCTGCGTAACCGCGCTTGGAAGCATTCCCTGTGGTTTTGACACCGGCCACCGCCGCCGTCTTCAGGTTATGAAGAAGCGTGGTCAGTTCGCCCTTGCAGATCACTTCCTTGCGGCAGCTCGGCATGCCTTCGGCGTCAAACGGCCGCTGCATCGGATTCTCCGGGTAGAAAGGATCATCGATCAGGGTCACACAAGGCGCCGCGATCACACTGCCCTCTTTCCCCTGAAGCGGAGAAAGGCCCTTCTGCGCTGCTTCTGCGGAAAAAGCAGAGGAAAAGGTAGCCAGCAGTGTCGCCATGGCCTTCGGCGCGAAAACGACCGGATAAGCGCCGGTCGGTGCAACACCTGCGCCAAGCTTCATTTTGGCATCCTTTACCGCTTTTTCAATGATCTCCTTCATGTTCAGTTCGGAGAGTGCGCCGGATTTCATTTCATAGGCGTTGTTCATCTCCTTCCCGTTGCTGACAACGGCAGAGCTGACAAGCATCGTCGCCGAATTTTCACAGTGCAGGTCCAGACCTCTCGAGTTGTAAATGGCAACGCTGTCCCGGGCATTGATCAGATTGGTAGCCGTTCCGTCGATAACGAGGGGATCTGCCTGATAAGCGATCTCCTGACCAGCCAGAGCTGCCTTTACCAGTTCCTCCGGTGCCGGCAGGGGATAGGGCTTGGCACTTGTTTGTTCATACTGACCGCCGGCTTCGCCCAGAAACACCTTTTCCGCCGATTCCAGAACAGTCGCATTTTCTGCAGCTCGTCTGACAATGGCGACCGCTTCCTCCTCACTCAGATCCTCCGTGGAGGCATAGCCCATCTGATCGCCGACCAGGGCCCGGAAGCAGACACCGCCTTCGTTGGAGGCCGAAAATTCATTGATCTCATGGCGGAAAGTATCCACACTGACACTTTCGGAAGCCGTATAATACAGTTCATAATCCGTCAGTCCCTGTGCCTTCGCTTCGGCAATGACCCGGTTTTTAAAATCTTCGTATTTCATGTCTGCCTCCTTATCTTCCGCCTACCGTAATGGAAGAAACACGGATCATGGGCTGACCGACATCCGTCGGGATGGAGCCCGAGCTGGAACCGCACATGCCCTGCGCCCGGGCCAGATTCTGGCCGACCATATCGATCTTCATCAGGATATCGGAACCGGTGCCGACCAAAGAAGCGCCTCGGACCGGCTCACAGATCTTTCCGTTCCGGATCAGATAGCCTTCCTTGACGGCAAAGTTGAAGCTGCCCGTGGCAGGATTGACGGAACCGCCGCCCATATCCTTGGCATACAGGCCATATTCCACGGAGCCGATGATATCCTCGTTCTTATCTTCTCCGGCACAGATAAAGGTGTTGGTCATGCGGGAGGTCGTAACATACGCATAGCTCTGGCGGCGGGCATTTCCGGTGGGAGCCATTCCCATGCGGCGGCCGCCGAATTTATCGATCATATAGCTCTTTAAGATCCCGTTCTCGATCAGAACATTCCGGCGGGAAGGCGTTCCCTCATCGTCAAAGTTGACGGAGCCCCAGGCATTCGGAATCGTACCGTCATCTACGGCGGTTACCTTTTCGTTGGCGATCTTCTGTCCCAGCTTGCCGGCCATCTGGCTGGTGCCGTAGGCCACGCTGCTGGCTTCCAGAGAATGTCCGCAGGCTTCATGGAAAATGACACCGCCGAAGCCATTGTCAATGACGACCGGCATGACACCGGCCGGGCAATAACCGGCGCCGGCCATGACCAGTGCCTGGCGGGCCGCTTCTTTTCCGACAGCCGCAAGATCCACGTCTTCCGTAAAGAATTCCAGTCCCTTTCTTCCCCCGGGACCGGCGCTGCCTGTCTGTGTTCCCATGCCCTTATCGGCAATCGCGCTGATGGCCAGACGAACACGGATCTGCCGGTCTTCGGCATAGATCCCTTCCGAGTTTGCCACCAGGATATTGTGATCCACATCCAGCAGACTGCCTGAGACCTGAACGATAGCCGGATCTGCTTCTTTCGCAGCAAAATACGCGGTTTTCAGGATATCGACCTTCTCTTTCGCCTTGGCACTGCCGGGAACGATACGGATGGGATGGATATCTCCAAACCGGCGCTCCTTCAGGACAATAGAGATCTGGGCATTTCCTTCTCCCAGGGCGGAGGCAGCCTGTTTCGCACAGCGGATCAAGCCCTCCTCTGAAGTATCCACGGTTGAGGCAGCCACACTTCGAAGTCCTTTAAAGACCCGAATGCCCACACCGGCTACCACATTGTCATTCATCTGCTGTACACGGCTGTCCAGCATGTTGACAGAACGATTGAAGGTTTTTTCGGCGAAAAGTTCGGCATAATCGGCGCCAGTGGAAGCCGCCGCGGCCAGGACTTTTTCGCACAGTTCACGTGTGATCATGGCAACTGTTTCCTTTCATGAGTTATCTTCAGATCTGCTCTCTGTCAAAAGGCATGCTCATACATCTCGGGCCGCCCCGTCCCCGGGACAGTTCCGATCCGTTGAAAGCCAGGACCTCAATCCCGCTTTCTTCCAGAAGACGGTTCGTCACATAGTTCCTGTCATAGACCAGGACCTTGCCCGGACTGATGCACAGGGTATTGGACCCGTCATTCCACTGCTCCCGGTCGGCCGCGATCCTGTCGCCGCCGCCGCAGCGGATCAACTGAACTTTGTCCAGTTCCAGATATCTGGCCAGAATTGTTTCCGGACTCTCCTCCAGCTCCCGAATCGAGAGTGTCTTTTCCCCTTTTCCTCTGATCTCAAAGATCCTAAGGAAGGGAAGGATGCCGGGATGAACGGTAAACTTGTCGGTATCGACCTGGGTGAAAACCGTATCCAGGTGCATAAAGGCCCGCGAATGCGGAATGGCAAACGCCAGGACCGTTTCGATCTGCCCGTTCTCATCCGCGAAGATGTTCCGAGCCAGTTCCTCCACGGCTTCCGCCTGCGTTCTCTCGGAGATCCCCACCGCCAGCACCTTCGCGCTGAGGTTCAGGATATCGCCGCCCTCGATGCTGAAATACGCTTCCCGCTTATAATACTGCGGCACGCTGTCCCGGTAGTCCGGATGATAATTGAAAATATACTGGCCGAAAATGACTTCCCGCTTGCGGGTCTTCGTGTGCATATGATGCAGACTGACCCCGGTGCCGATAATGGCAAACGGATCGCGGGTAAAATACAAATTCGGCATGGGGGGAATAATGAAATCGGAACGCTCTCCCAACTGATCGATCAGATGGCCTGAATTCCGGGGAAAGATTTCCTGGCGCGGGATCCCGGCCATGATACGGCGGATCATGTCCAGATCGTCCGGAATGCTTCGCAGATACTCTACGGCAGCGTCCCGGTATCCCCGGGCAATGCTGCCGGCCTGCTCCACCGCGTCCCGAATAAACTGGTCACGAAGCCCGGGCACAGCCTTCAGAGTCTGCGCAGTCAGCTCGTCCAGGAAAAGGACTTCAACTCCCTGACTTCGCAGTAGTGTGGCAAATTCGTTATGCTCTTCCCTGGCCCGGCGCAGATACGGGATATCGTCAAAAAGCAGGGTTCCCATTGTCTCCGGCACCAGATGTTCCAGCTCCTGGCCGGGGGTCTGCAGCAGGACCCGTTTCAACCGGCCGATCTCACTTCGAACACAAACTGACATAAATTGTTTCGTCTCCTTCTACAATCAATATCAATTCCTGAACTTTCTTTGTCTTACGATCTCAAACGCCAGGATCCCTGCGGCGACCGAAGCATTTAACGAGTCGATCTGCCCGCTCATGGGGATCGAGGTGATATGATCACAGTGTTTTTTGACCAGTGCGGAGACACCGTCACCTTCGCTGCCGATCACGAGGCCGATCGGCCCTGTCAGATCCTGGCGGTACATCACTTCCCCGTCCATGTCTGCGCAGACAAACCACAGGCCTTCTTTCTTCAGTTCTTCCATGGTCCGGGAGATATTGGTGACCCGGGCGACCGGAATATAATTGATGGCGCCTGCCGAAACTCTTGCAACCGTTGCATTCAGTCCGACCGCGCGGTTTTTGGGGATTATAACGCCATGAGCTCCTGCCTGGTGGGCAGAGCGCAGGATAGCGCCCAAATTGTGCGGATCCTCGATCCCGTCCAGAAGGAGCAGGAAAGGGTCTTCCTTTTTTGCTCTCGCAGCGGCAAGGATCTCTTCCACGGACGCATAGGAATAGGCTGCCATCTCGGCCATGACCCCCTGATGATGCCCGGTCGGGGAAAGCTCATCCAGCCGCTCTTTTTCCAATAAAAGAGGCCGGATCCCCTGTTCCCTGGCCAGGTCGGTGATCTGGCGCAGAGCCGGATCTGTCAATCCTTTCTGAAGGATCAGCTTTTCCAGCGGCCGGCCGGCTTTTAACGCTTCGCGAACGGCATTGCGGCCTTCAATCCTTTCCTGCGGCATACGCCATCCCCTTTCTGATGAGTTCCAGGATCCGGTCTGTTTTTCCTTCCAGGTACAATGACCCTATCAGGGCCTCCAGACCCGTCGCCATATGATATTCCTGTGCACTGGCGCTTTTGGCACCGTGCTCGGGTTTTGCATTTTTTCCACGCCGGTATACGGCCTGTTCTTCTTCCGTCAACTCCGGCAGAAGCCCTTGGGCCATTCTGGCCTGTCCGACCGCTGAAACATACGGCAGCGTCCGATGATGCAGGGCTCCGTTTTTTCCGCCTTCCTGTTCCAGAAGCACCGTCCGGACCACTAGCTCATAAACTGCATCGCCCAGGTACGCCAGCGACAAAGCGGGGACCTGACGGACGGAGGGAGCAGACAGTTCAAAGGCTTTTCTTATGCTCTCTTCCATTTGACGCCATCCCGGGTATCCTCCAGAAGGATCCCTTTTTCGGACAGGAGCTTCCGGATCTCATCCGCACGGCCGTAGTTCTTTGCCTTACGGGCGGCCTGACGTTCTTCGATCAGTGCCTCTATATCGGCATCCAGCAGTTCCTTGACCGGTTCCCGGATGCCCAGAACGTCCGACAGGAGGAGCGCCGTTTCCCGCACGGCGTCCCAGTCGGCACGGCTGACCCGGGACGGTTCCAGCGTATTGGCAAACTTGACCAGTTCAAACAATACGGAAATGGCATCAGCCGTATTGAAGTCGTCGTCCATGGCTTCCTCAAAGCGCGTTTTTAACTGCTGAAGCATCTCCAGAGGCTTTTCCGCCGCATCGGCCGGAGCCTGTTCCGGGCACTTGCCGGCTTCCTCCGACAGGCGCAGGAGCGCCGTTTCGATCCTTTCCAGACCGTTCTTGGCCGCTTCCATCAGCTCGGCACTGAAGTTTAATGGACTGCGGTAATGCGCGCTCAGCATAAAGAAGCGCAGCACTTTCAGATCGTATTTTGCAGCGATCTCCCGCACCGTAAAGAAATTGCCCAGCGACTTGGACATCTTGCGGTTGTCAATGTTCAAAAAGGCATTGTGCATCCAGTAACGCGCAAAAGTCTTGCCGGAAACGGCTTCGCTCTGCGCGATCTCGTTTTCATGATGCGGGAAGATCAGGTCTTCTCCGCCGCCGTGGATATCGATCTGCTCACCCAGGTATTTTTTGGACATGACCGAGCATTCGATATGCCAGCCGGGCCGGCCCTGTCCCCAGGGAGATTCCCAGTAAGGCTCGCCTTCTTTCTTGGGTTTCCACAGGACAAAGTCCCCGGGATTTTCCTTTTCTTCCTCTCCCGTTACCAGAAGGGTGCGGTTCCCGCTGATCAGATCGTCCAGGTTTTTGCCGGAAAGTCTGCCGTAGGTACGGAAGCGGCGCACGCGGTAATAAACCGTTCCGTTCACCTCATAAGCGTAGCCTTTTTCGATCAGGGTCCGGATCATGTCGATCATCCCGTCAATTTCCTCGGTCGCCTTGGGATGCGTGGTGGCAGGACGGACGTCCATGCCCGCCATGTCCTTTTTGCATTCTTCAATATAACGCTCGGAAATGACAGAGGCATCCACCGCCTCTTCCATGGCCCGCTTGATGATCTTGTCATCGACGTCCGTAAAGTTGGAGACGTAATTGACCTCATAGCCTTTATATTCCAGGTAACGCCGCACCGTATCAAAAAAGATCATGGGGCGGGCATTGCCGATATGGATCAGGTTGTAGACCGTAGGGCCGCACACATACATGCGGACCTTTCCGGCTTCAAGAGGGACAAACTCTTCCTTGGTTCTGGATAATGTATTAAAGATCTTCATAGGGTTTCCTTTATCCGCAAATCTTTATTTCATGTCAGTAATAGAACACATGCCAGCAGACGGTGATCTTGGAGGTATAGTGTCTCGGCGGCCGTTTTTCAAACGCTTCCGGCGTGCAGAAATACAGATATTCCTTTGGAATGACCCAGACGCCGGCCAGAACATCCTTCGCAGCCGCGACGCACTCCGGTCTGGCGCCCTGCGCCAGCTTCCGCGCTAAAAAGCCGTTCTTCACCGGGGAGAACTGTCCCGGGCCGTATACGACGTCATAAATGGTCGTCTGGAAACGCGGATCCAGGATCCGGTTCATGATGACGTTCCCGACCGCGACCCGGCCTTCATAAGTCTGGCCGCCGGCTTCACAGTCAATGATCGCCGCCAGCAGTTCCAGATTGGTATAGCCGCTGGGATTGATCAGGTCCGGATCGATGATAATGGATCCCACTGCACGTCTGTCAGAGGCGATGAGGGCCGCTTCCTGCGCTGCCCGCTTTTCTTCTGCGGTCCTCTCCAGAAGTTCCTGTCTTTCGCGTTCGATCTGCTCCTGCTCGGCTTTGGCTGCCGCTGCAGCGGCTTCCTCCTCCGCTTTTATCCGGGCTGCTTCCTCGGCCGCCCGTTTGGCGGCTTCCTCGGCGGCCCGTCTGGCATCGGCTTCCGCTTTCTGTCTGGCAGCTTCCTCTTCCGCGCGCTTTCTGGCCGCCTCTTCCTCAGCCTTGCGGCGAGCGGCCTCTTCCGCCGCCTTCCTGGCCGCTTCCCGTGCCTGGATCAGGTTTTCCTGCTGTCTCAGGACTTCTTCCTGATATGCGGCCGCCTGTTCCGAATAAGCCGCGGCACGGGCATTGTATTCCTCGATCTTCGCGAGCATCTCATTCGTTTTGGCGGTATATTCAGCTTCTTTTTGAGCAGACTGATCCAGAAGATCCATCAGACGGCTCTCTTCTTCCATCATCAGATCCAGATTTTCTGAGCATTCCGCCAGCGTTGCTTCATATTCGTCCCGCATGGTCTTGTCATAGGTCGACATGGAGCTGATATATTCCGCGCTGTTGAGGATCTGCCCCAGAGACTTGGCCCCGAACAGGATCTCCCAGAAGGATGTGCTCCCGGTCTCATAGGTATACTGGATCCGGAGCGCCATGGCGGCCTTCTGTTCGGCCAGTTTCTGTTCGGACTCCACTCTCTGCTCCAGATAGTAGTCAACAAACGAACTGGTATCCTCGACCTGCTTGTTCAGTTCAATCAGTTCATCCAGGATGGCATTCAGTTCCACCTGCGCCACATCCAGCTCTTCCTGGAGCTTGCCGCGCAGATATTTGATCCAGTTGGCGTTTTCCTCTGCTTTCTTTTGCTGTTCCTGTTGTTTTTTGATGTCATCCTCTATCTCCTGCACTTCGCTTTCCTTTTCCGCGACTTCATCGGCGCGGATGGAAGCTGACCAGGCACAGATGCCCATCAGAATGCAGAGACAGAGACTGTACACGAATCGTTTCATACGTCTCCTTTCCGGAGCCGTCCTTACAGACGGAATTTATCCTCAAACCAGTTCTTTAATTCTGCGATCGGGACCCGGACCTGGCTCATGGTATCTCTTTCACGGATGGTTACGGCACCGTCCGTTTCGGAGTCGAAGTCATAGGTCACGCAGTACGGCGTCCCGATTTCATCCTGACGGCGGTAACGCTTTCCGATATTGCCGGTCACGTCAAATTCGCAGTTGTAGTAGCGGCAAAGATCCGCAAAAACCTTTTCCGCGCCTTCGCTCAGTTTCTTGGAAAGCGGCAGGACCGCCACCTTGACCGGAGCGATGGCCGGATGGAAGTGCAGGACGGTTCTGACATCGCCCTTCGCCTCATCCAGAACTTCTTCATCGTATGCGCCGCACAGGACCGCCAGCACGCTGCGCTCGACCCCCAACGAAGGCTCAATGACATAAGGCACATAGCGCTCATTTGTATCCGGATCAAAATAGGTCAGATCCTGTCCGGAGGTGTTCATATGCTGGGTCAGGTCGTAATCCGTGCGGTCCGCCACGCCCCAGAGTTCACCCCAGCCGAAGGGGAACAGATACTCAAAGTCCGTGGTTGCCTTGGAATAGAACACCAGCTCTTCCGGATCATGGTCACGCAGCCGGATATCTTCTTCCTTTAAGCCGATGCTCAGCAGCCAGTTTTTGCAGAAGGCGCGCCAGTAGTCAAACCATTCCAGGTCGGTTCCGGGCTTGCAGAAGAATTCCAGTTCCATCTGCTCAAACTCACGGACACGGAAGATAAAGTTGCCGGGCGTGATCTCGTTCCGGAAGGATTTTCCGATCTGGCCGATGCCGAAGGGCAGCTTCCGCCGGGTCGTACGCTGAACATTGACAAAGTTCGTAAAGATGCCCTGTGCGGTTTCCGGCCGCAGATACAGGGTGTTTTTGCTGTTTTCCGTCACACCCTGGAAGGTCTTGAACATCAGGTTGAACTGACGGATGTCGGTAAAGTTGTGCTTGCCGCAGGTCGGGCAGGGGATATTGTGCTCTTCCACGAACGCTTTCATCTCATCCTGTGAGAAGGCATCGATCGGCTTCGGCAGGGTGAAGCCCTGAGCGCCGCACCAGTCTTCGATCAGCTTGTCCGCCCGGAAGCGCTCATGGCATTCCCGGCAGTCCATTAATGGATCCGAGAAACCGGCCAGGTGACCGCTCGCCACCCAGGTCTGCGGATTCATCAGGATCGCCGCATCCAGACCTACGTTATAGCTGTTCTCCTGAACAAATTTCTGCCACCAGGCCTTTTTGATATTGTTTTTCAGCTCTACACCCAGCGGGCCGTAATCCCAGGTGTTGGCCAGGCCGCCGTATATCTCTGAACCGGGGAAAATGAAGCCCCGCGATTTGCATAATGCCACGATCTTATCCATTGTTTTTTCCATGTTTGTTCTCCTGTTTCTGAAGTCTTCTTTCAAAAAGACGGGAGTGGTTGCCCATTCCCGTACATTCAATGCACTCTTTTTACGGGTCTTAGCGGAAGATGATGTAGGAATACCCCTGGTCCGAATCACAGTGGGCCGAGTTGTTTCCCGTAAGGATCATGTTTTCCGACAGATACCCGATATCTCCGTTGACTGTCACATGCGTCTTGCCGACGATGACCAGAACTTTTGAATCTCTGGCTGAAAGGGCGGTCAGCAGATCGGCCTTGTTGCCCTTGGTGTCGACCAGGTTCTTGACGTCATACTTGCGGATCGCGTCTTCCCGGGACAGCAGATTCAGGTGCTTTACCCCGAATTCAGCGCCCTGGAAATTCATGAAATCGTCCATGGTCTTGTAGGACAGAACGAGCTCAGCCGTCTTGTCCTTTACTTCCAGACGTTCGATCTTTACGGCATCCTGACCGTTGTCTTCATTGTACGCGGCTACTCTCTTTTCAACGAAGGTCTTCAGTTCGACCGGGCTGTAACGGGCTGTCGGATAAGGGCTGTTGTCAAAATCCGTCACTTCCGCGCTCTGGATCTTTCCGTCTCTTGTCAGGTAGATGCCCGTCAGCTCGGGAGCAAAAGGATAATCCTCTAACGGGTCTTCGATCGTGGAGACCGTCGGATCCGGTCTTTGTGTTTCTGTTCCGGGGTTATATGTCTGATTGGGACTGCTGACCGGAAGGGTCAGGCCCGGGGTTGTCTCGATGGGTTCATCTCCCTGGCAGGCACTTAAGGAAAGGACCAGGGCCAGGATGAGAAGAACAGGGATTAGGTATTTCTTTAAGGAACGCATTAGCTCCCTCCCTAAAATCACAGTTTGGACTTATCATAGCGCAAAGCGGAAAGAAAAGCAAGTCATTTACCAAAAAAGGCAGGGCCGCGCCCTGCCTTTTCTTCCGTAAACGACCGGTCTTTATTCTTCGACCGGGATCTCGTTCAGCACATCGCCCAGCGTCTGGACGGCTTCTTCGCCTTCCTGAACGGCGGCGCTGACTTCCTCAGGGATCTCAATGGTCGGAGCGGCCGAAGGGCGTTCCCGATCCATTTCCAGAGCCTTGATGGAAATGCTGATCCGCTTGTTCTCGCTGTCGTATTCCACGACCTTGGCTTCGATCTCCTGACCAACCTGCAGAACGTCCGAAGGCTTTTCAATACGATCCGGAGAGATCTGGGAAACGTGAAGCAGAGCATCTACGCCCGGAGCCAGCTGTACGAAAGCGCCGAAGTCCTGCATACGGGCAACCGTGCCCTTCACAACATTCCCGATCGCATATTTTTCATCCGCGTTCAGCCAGGGATTCTGATCCGGGAACTTCATGGACAGGCTGATCTTCTTGCCCTTGATGCTCTTGACAAAAACTTCAACCTTCTGGCCGACAGTAAAGACCTTCTTGGGATGCTCATAACGGCCCCAGCCCATTTCGGAAATGTGCAGCAGTCCGTCCGCTCCGCCGAGATCGATGAAAGCACCGAAATCTGTCAGGCTCCGTACGGTGCCTTCCAGGATCATGCCTTCTTCGATGGAGGAAAGCAGAGCCTGTTCGGCCGCTTCCTTCTGCTCGACCAGAACTTTCTTCCGGTTACCGATCACGCGGCGCTTGCGGGGCACGCATTCAGTGATCACGAATTCGATTTCCTGATCCTGATAGTGGCTCAGATCGCGTTCAAAATGATCCGATACCATGCTGGCAGGGATGAAAACGCGTACGCCGCCGACCATAACGCTTAAACCGCCGGTCGTGACCTGAGAGACTTTCCCCTTCAGAACGGTCCCGTTCTCGCAGGAATCCTGCAGGGTCTCATAAGCCCGGTCCACGGCCAGACGACGGTAAGACAGCAGTACCTGACCTTCCCCGTCATTGACTTTCAGAACTTTCACACGCAGTTCGTCCCCGACATGAACCGCTTCCTTCAGGTCCAGAGCGGCATCGTTGGTGTACTCTGATTTCGTAATGACACCGTCGGCCTTGTAGCCGATATTCAGGTTGATCTCGTTGTCTTTCACGCCGATCACGGTGCCGGTCACGACTGCGCCCGTACGTATCTGGTTCAGAGAACCTTCTTCATTCAGCAATTGTTCAAAACTCACCTCTGACAAAATTTTGAACCTCCTCGATAATATTCTTTGGGGTGCTGGCCCCTGCTGTGATGCCCACGAAACGTACCGGTTGGAAACCCTGCTGCAATAAGTCCTCAAAAGTCCGGACATAGTAGGTTTTAGCACAATTGGCCTCACAGATTTCCACCAGTTTGCGTGTGTTGGAGCTTTTGCTTCCTCCGATGACGATCATCGCGTCCGCTTTCCGCGCCATTTCCTCCGTTTCCTGCTGTCTGATCTGTGTGGCATTGCAAATTGTATTCACAACAAACGTATTATAATATCTTTTTAAAATGATTTCAACTAGTTTTTTAAACTTCTTTTCATAAAATGTTGTCTGACTGACGAGCGTCACCGGTGTATCGGCCGGAAGGAGGGGAATATCGTCCTCATCACGGATCACATAGGGCTTTGTTTCGCACCAGCCGACGATTGCCTTCACTTCGGAATGGTCGGGATCACCGCAGATAAAAACCGTGCGGCCGCCGGCGGAAGCCTCTTCCACTCTGCGGTGAATGGCCTTGACAAAGGGGCAGGTCGCATCCTCGATACGGAACCCGAGCGCTTCCATCTCCTCCTGCTCCCGGCGTGAGACCCCGTGGGAGCGGATCACGATCGTTCCGGGCGCCGTCTTTTTCAGCGCTTCCTCCCCGTCTATGATCCTGACGCCCCTTGCCTCGAATGACTCCACCACACTTTCATTGTGGATAATGGGGCCGTAGGTGTAAAGGGGTGCCGTCCCCTCCCGGAGCCGCTGCTCCAGCAAGGTCACAGCCCGTTCCACGCCAAAGCAGAATCCGGCATGCTCACATGTTTCGACGATCATTTCAGCTTCTCCTTGTACAAGCGAAGCACCGTCTCTGTCACCTCTTCGATCGAAAGATCGGAGGTGTCGATCAGAACGGCATCCTCTGCCTGTCTGAGCGGCGCGATTTCCCGGTGGGTATCCCGGTAATCCCGCTCTTCGATCGCCCTGGCCACCACGGCCAGATCCGCATCCTGTCCCTTGGAAAGCAGTTCTTCGAAACGACGTTTGGCGCGGACTTCCACGGAAGCCGTCATATAGATCTTCAGGAACGCATCCGGCAGGATCACGGTCCCGATATCCCGGCCGTCCATGACCACATTCTTTTCCCGGCCCAGGCGTTGCTGCAGCGTCTTCATTTTTTCACGGACCGGTCCATAGACGGAAGAAGCCGAAGCCATCTGTCCCACCGCTTCCTCCCGCAGGAAGGCCGTCACGTTTTCATCGTTCAGGTAGACCTGCTGCTGACCGTTTTCGTAACCGATGGAAACATTGGCTTTTTCGCAGGCAGCCGTGATCCCGGCCTCATCGTCCGGCGTCAGACCGCGGCGCAGGAAATAGATGGCCATGGCGCGGTACATGGCACCGGTATCCACATAAATCAGGCCGGTCTCTTTCGCGATCTTCTTGGCGATGGTGCTCTTTCCGGATCCGGCGGGGCCGTCGATGGCAATATTGCGGTTCAAAATTGTATTTTTCATAATAACCTCTTCTTTCGCAGCCGCGTCTCCGGCTGTCCGGCCTGTTGTCCAGGCGATCTGCAGATTATAGCCGCCTGTCGTTCCGTCAAGGTCCAGGACCTCACCGGCAAAATACAGGTTTTTGACATATTTGGATTCCATGGTCCGGGGATTGATTTCCTTCACCGAGACACCGCCCCGCGTAACGACCGCCTCCGGGTACCCCCGCAGCGCCAGTACTTTTATCGGAAGTGACTTCATGCTCCGGATCAGGTTGCGGCGTTCGTTTTTCCCCAGATCTGCCGCCTTGCTGCTTCCGCTTAAGCTTGCCTGCGCCAGGATCACCGGGACCATGGCCCGGGGCAGATAGGCGCCCAGGAACGTGCTCAACTGTTTTGCACCGGCCGCCGCGCTTTCCCGGATCAGCCGCGCCTCCAGCTGTTCTTCCGTCAGGGCGGGCTTGAGGTCGATCCGAAGCTCCGCACTTTCCTGTTTCACGGCAACGGCCTCTCCTATCACAGCCGATGCGGACAGGACCAGGGGTCCGGTGACGCCGAAGTGCGTAAAGAGCATTTCGCCCTGTTCCTCAAAGACTTTTTTGTCTTTTACGAAGGCGCTGAGGGAAACATTTTTGAGGCTCAGCCCCATCAGATCGGCCGGTTTCAGTCTGGCAGCGACCTCTTTTTTGGCAAAAACCGCTTCCACCGGAACCAGGGAAGGGCTTAAGGGCGTTACACTGTGTCCGGCGGCTTCGGCCAGGCGATAACCGTCGCCGGTAGAGCCCGTAGACGGATAACTGAGTCCCCCGGTCGCCACAATGACCCTCTCCGCCGTCAGCTTCTCCTTTTGTCCTTTGCTCTGGATCAAAAGGCCTTTTACCCGTAACGCCGGTCCGTCCTTTTTCCGGGAAGCAGGCGGATCCTGTTTCTCCGTCAGGATTTCCTTCACTTCCGTATGGAGGCGTACCGTAACGCCGCGCTGTGAAAGGAGCTTTTCAAGCGTCCGGATCACATCGGAGGATTTGTCCGAAGCCGGGAAGACGCGCCCGCCTCTTTCGACCTTGAGGCGCAGGCCGGCCGCTTCCATCAAGTCCATCATGGCCCGGTTGTCAAAGCGCCCGTAGGAGGAATACAGAAAGCGCGGATTCCGCAGGATATGGGCAAAGAACGCCTCTTTCTCCGCATCGTTGGTCAGGTTGCAGCGTCCCTTCCCGGTAATGAAGAGCTTTTTCCCGAGCTTTTCATTTTTTTCAAGAAGGATCACCTCGGCGCCGCTTTCCGCTGCCGAAAGGGCGGCCATCATGCCGGCGGCTCCGCCGCCAATGACTGCTACTTTCATAATTCGCCCAGATCCTCCGCCTCCAGCTGGCTGAGGACTTTTTTGGTCCTGGCCTTTTTCGGCAGTTTCGTGACCCGGGCCGCATGGTTCAGCATGGCTTTTTCCAGGAAATTCCGGACTTCCCGGGCATTGGCAAAATTCTCGGGTTTGTTTTCGCAACGTGCCGTAAAGAGCTGCACCGCTTTCTCTTTTGCTTCCGGAGACAGGGTGTATTCATTCTTTTTGCACTGCAGTTCCAGGATCGCCACCAGTTCTTCGGGGGTATAATCCGGAAACTCGATAAAATAATTGAAACGGGACTTAAGACCCGGATTCGTCTCCAGGAACTCCTTCATGAGCTCCGTATAGCCGGCCACGATCACGATCATCTGCTCCCGGTAATCTTCCATGGCTTTGAGGATCGTATCCACGGCCTCCTGCCCGAAATCGTTCTGGCCTTTATTGGCCGTCAACGTATAGGCTTCATCAATGAACAGCACGCCGCCCATGGCCTGATCAATGACCTCGCTCGTCTTGATCGCCGTCTGTCCCACGTAGCCGCCCACAAGGCCCGAGCGGTCCACCTCCACCAACTGACCGGTCGGCAGCAGACCCAGCTCGCGGTAAATATCCGCCAACAGTCTGGCCACCGTGGTCTTGCCCGTGCCGGGGTTGCCGTAAAAGACCATATGCCGTGAAGTCCCTTTATTTTGCAGACCTACCTCACTGCGCATCCGCTGGACCCGCAAAAGATCCACGAGCCGTATGATCTCCTCCTTCACGGTCTTCAATCCGACGAGCTGATTCAGCTCCCCCATGATTTCGTCGATCCTGGCCTGATCCAGTTCGGGCAGCGGCTGCGGCTTTTGTTCCTCCGGCTGCGTTCCGTTCCCCGCAGGGACTTTCTCTCCGGGGGTGGCGGCCGCCGTCGCGCTGCCGCCGGTTCCGCCCGGTCTGACAGGGGTAACGGGCGCTTTTTTCCCGCCGCTGATACGGACGTTTTTATTGCGGAACAGTCCGTAGCCTTCTATGAATTTATCCAGCATCCTGACGTAGGCGTCGGCGGTTTTTCCCACTTCTTCCTTGTCCGAAAGCAGACTCATGGCCCGTCCGATCTCGTCGTAGGTCTGAATCAGATAGGCCGTTTTCTGATGACGGAAGGGATCGTTTTTGACGCGCCGTCCCGCATCGGCCAATATAAAATACTTGATGGCGGTCGGGATCTTTTTCGGGAAGCCGCCTTCCTTATTCAATGCGTTCAGGGCATCCGAACGGTTGGCCCAGTTTAACGGATACGCAAACACTTCGCGGATATACGCTTCTTCTTCCTGGGTCATGATATTGTCCGCATATGCCAGATAGACGCAAAAATTGACCAGGTCCACGCGCAGAAGGCTCCGCAGATTCCGATGAGCGGAATCGCTGACCTCGGCCGCTGTGATCAGGTCGCACATTTGATAGCAGGTTTCCAGACGCTCTCTTACACTCACGAAAGTATCTCCTCCCTTACGCCTTTCTATGAGAACAATCTCACTACTGCGGGGATCCCGTAGGTAATAACGCACATGATGGTGGTCGCCAGGAGCAGGCCCAGGAAAATAGCCGGCACCGCTTTCTTCAGCTTAATATTCAGCAGGGAAGCAATGAGTGCCCCGGTCCAGGCCCCGGTCCCGGGCAGCGGGATGCCGACGAAAAGCACCAGACCCCAGAACTGATATTTCTGGATCTTTTCGCTCTTGCCCATGGATCTGGCTTCCAGCTTCTCCACCATCGGCCGGAAAAGCTTCGTTTTCTTCAGCCAGTTGAACAGGGGCGTTATAAATAGCAGAATAAACGGAATGGGAACGATATTCCCCGCCAGGCAGAACAGCACGCCTTCCCATAAGGGCATGCCAAGCAGAGCTGCCGCAATCAGTCCGCCGCGCAGCTCGATCAGGGGAACCATAGAAACAATAAAGACGATCAGCTGATTCGGCATGCCGTTCAGCAGATCCATAAACCATTGGAGCAGAGAATCCATCATGATCGGTCAGACAATCCTTATCCTGTCTTTTTGAAGCACCGTGCTGCAGCCTGTTACTTGACCATGACCGCGTCCAGGAGACGGTAGCGGTCGATCCCGTACAGCTGATACCAGTCCCAGCGGCCCTCGACCGTGATCTCCTTCCCGATGGGCGGGTATTCCGCATTCTGATCCTGCAGCACAAATTCAATTCCCTGCGAGCAGCAGCCGGCTGCGTCAAAAATCACGCAGGAATAAAGCGTGTCGACCAGTTTCCCTTTTTCTTTGACATCTATCGTAGACATGGTTCCGTGCATCCGTACGATCTGATCCTGATAGTTCTTCCCATTGGTGACCATATCGTACACTTTTCCGTATACCACCGTTCCGCTCATACGGCTGAGATCCACATCAACCCCTTCCGGCAGAGTCTCCTCCCCGCAGGCAGCGAGTGCCAGGAGAAGGACCAACAGCAGTGAAAGAATCCTTGTTTGTACTCTCATTTTGTTCCTCCATGTAAAAGGGCGTCCAACGCCGAATATATTGTATCATAGTCCGGACCAAAAGAGAACCCCTTCCCGCAAAGCCTTTTCCCGTCCCGGTTTTTCCTTATTTTGTTGCCTCTGCGGTCTCTTTTCCTTTACAAACTGGCCGTAAACTGGTAAAATATTGGTCTATCCTAAATAGCAAGGGCAGTATATGTACTCTTTCATCAGTTTTGAAAATGTCAAAAAGATCTATAAGTCCGGAGAGGTCGAGATCCCGGCTCTGCATGACGTCAGTTTCACCGTAGAAAAAGGGGAGCTCTGTGTCATCGTGGGGCCTTCCGGAGCCGGCAAAACGACGCTGCTCAATATACTCGGGGGCATGGATACCCTGACGGACGGACGGGTCCTGCTGGACGGGGAAAATATCTCCGCCCTGTCTCCGCGTGCCCTCATCACCTATCGGCGCAAAGAGATCGGCTTTGTCTTCCAGTTTTACAATCTGATCGAGAATCTGACCGCTTTGGAAAATGTAGAGCTGGCCGCTCAGGTCTGCGACAAACCCCTGGATGCCCGGACGACCCTGGAAAAAGTAGGGCTTGGGCACCGACTGAACAACTTCCCCTCCCAACTCTCCGGCGGGGAGCAGCAGCGTGTCGCCATTGCGCGCGCATTGGCCAAGAACCCCAAGCTCCTGCTCTGCGACGAACCGACCGGTGCGCTGGATTACGAAACCGGCAAGGCGATCCTGAAACTCCTGGCCGATACCGGAAAAGAGACCGGTATGACCGTGATCATTATTACCCATAACAGTGCGCTGACCGCCATGGCTGACCGGGTGGTCCGCGTGAAGAACGGAACCGTCAGTTCGGTGGAGATCAATCCGGCTCCGGTTCCCATTGAGGAGATCGAATGGTAAAAAATCAATCCGCACTCCGCAAGAATACGCTTCGGGAGATCTTTAAATCTCCGGGCCGATATCTGGCTATCCTGGGCATCATTATGCTGGGGGCCGGCTTTTTTGCGGGCTTACGGGGGACAAGGGACGCCATTGTCATCACCGCGGATGATTATCTTGACCGCTCTTCCTTCTACGATTTCCAGCTGATCTCCACGCTTGGCTTTAAAAAGGATGCCGCCGACACGCTGGAAGGGCAGGCGGGGATCCTGAAAGCAGAAGGCGCCATGCAGGCGGACGCCCTGGTCTCATACCCCGAAGATGATCAGGTCATACGCTTCCACGCCCTGCCCGCAAAGGTCAATCTGGTCTCCGTGACCTCCGGCCGGGCGCCTGAAAGAGACGATGAAGTCCTGCTCGACACCGCTGCCGCCCATGCGTTTGTCATCGGGGACGAAGTCGTTTTATCCGATCTGAACACCGAAGACACTCTCTCCTCTTTTGCCCGGAAAAGCTATACCGTGACAGGCTTCGGGCATTCTCCGCTTTATCTGAATTATGAGCGCGGCAACTCCTCTCTGGGAACAGGGGCTGTCAGCGCCTTTGCCTATATCCTGCCGGAAGGCTTTACCCTGGATTATTATACTTCGCTCTATGTAAACGGCGGTCATTTGGGCGAGATCTATACCGAGACCTACGACCAGGCCGCCGATGCGATGGAACCGCTCTTAAAGCCGCTTGCCGAAGCAGGCGCCTCGGCCCGCTACGATCAGATCCTGACCGACAGCCGGAAGCAGTTGGAGGACGGGGAAGCCGAGTATGCCGACGGTCTGGCCGAATACGAGCGCCAGAAGGAAGATGCCCTGCAAAAGATCGCGGACGGGGAGGCCGAGCTGGCCGATGCCGCGAAGCAGCTTGCGGACGGTCGGAAAGAATATGACGACGGGACAGCGGCCCTGGCAGAAGGAAAAGTTACGGCCGAAGAAAAATTTGCCGCAGCCCAGAAAGAGCTCGACGATGCCCTGCAGCAGCTTTCCGACGGAGAAAAGGCCTACGGAGAGGGGCTGGCACAGTATCAGGCCGGCGAAGCCTCCTATGCAGCCGGACTGGCACAGTATGAATCGTCTTCGCAGAATTATGCCGGGATCCTGGATCTTGTGGATAAATACATGGATTTCCGGACTGCTTCCGAGGATGTCCGCTCCCGTCTGGGGAATCTGCTGACGGATTATACCGATATCAGTCTGGATCCGGACCTGACACAGGAAGAGCGCGAGGAAGCCGTCCGCCTCCTCTGGGAAGGTGCGAAAGGCACTTTGGATCTTTCTCTTGGCACTTTGATTGCCTCTTCCAATGCCCTGGCAGACAGCTTAAGCGCACAGTTCGGAGAGACGGATGCCATAAAGGCTTTCCGGCAGGCAATCGACAGACTGGAGGCAATACAGCAGACCCTTGACGATGAATCCTTCGCCACTTCTTTGCGGGATCTTCTGGACAGCAGCCTTGCCCTTTATGACAGCGCTGCCGCGATCATGCAGGATTTTACCGGCCAGGCTTCCGATATCCGGACACAGATGGAAAATGCCCGCAAACAGCTGGCAGCCTCCCGGCTCCAGTTGAATCAGGCCCGGGCCAAACTGGCCGCTTCCCGCAAAGAGCTGGATGATGGCTGGGATGAATATTTTGCAGGGGAGCAGGCGCTCCGCGACGCCAAAGCCAAGGCCGAAGAAGAATTCGAGGCGGCTGAAGCCGAGCTGGCTGACGCAGCCCGCCAGCTGGAAGAAGGGCAGGCCGAGTATGATCAGGGCCTGGAGGATTTAGCCAACGCCAAAGAAGAAGCGGAAGCCGAATTTGCCAAGGCCGAAGCCGAACTGGCCGATGCCCGCGCCGAGCTGGACGATGGGTGGAAAAAGCTGGAGGAGCTGAAGGCGCCTTCCGTTATGGTTCTGGGCCGCTGGTCCAATATCGGCTATGCCTGCCTGGACAACGATTCCGAGATCGTGCGCAGCGTGGCCCGCGTCTTTCCGGTCTTCTTCTTTGCCGTTGCCGCGCTGATCTGCGTAACCACCATGGCCCGCATGGTAGATGAACAGCGGGGCCAGCTCGGGATCCTGCTGGCGCTTGGCTATCCCAAGCTGAAGGTCATGAACAAATTCCTCTTCTACGCCGGCTCCGCAGCGCTTTTAGGCTGCGGGATCGGGGTCCCTCTCTTTACGTTTGTATTCCCTCAGCTGATCTGGCAGGCCTACCGGATCATGTACAGTTTCTCGCCCCGCCTGCTTTACCATCTTGACTGGCCGCTGTACGGGATCATTACCGCTTTGTATGTCGCCGTCATGATGCTCGTGACCTGGTTCTCCCTGCGGGGCCAGTTAAAACAGATGCCGGCCGTCATCCTCAGACCCAAAGCGCCCAAGCTCGGCAAGCGGGTCCTGCTGGAACGGATCCCCCTTATATGGAATCATCTGAATTTCATGTGGAAGGTCACCATGCGCAATATCTTCCGCTACCGGAGCCGCGTTCTGATGATGCTGCTCGGCGTAGCCGGCTGTACGGCGCTCATGATCACAGGCTACGGGATCCGTGACTCGATCCAGGACGTCGTCGGGTTCCAGTACGGAGAGATCACGCTCTACGAGTACGATGTCACGTTCGGCGAGGCACCGAGCCCCGAGGTACAGGAAGCCTTCCGCCAGACAGCCCGCCGCTACAGCGGCGATACCCTCTTCGTCTCCATGGAGTCCGTCACGGCCTTTCACGGCAAAACAGAAAAAACGGCTTTTCTGCTCTCGGCTGAAGGCGGGGCTGAATTCTCACGCTACATCCACCTGCACAAGGGAGATGAAGCCATTCCCTTCCCCGGCCAGTCCCAGGCCGTACTGAACAACGGACTGGCCAATGAGCTGGGTGTCGGCGTCGGCGATACCCTCAGCTTCCTGCTGAATGATACCCGCTACGAGCTGACGGTCTCGGCGGTATTCGATAATTATATTTACAACTATCTGATCATTTCGGACGAGACCTACGAAAGCCTGACCGGCTCCGCGCCCGTGAAAAAAGACGCGTTTGTTTTAAAGCGGGAAGGATCCGGGGATGCGACCGCCCGTCTGTTAAATGTGGAAGGCGTGATCAATGTCACCGCCGGCAGCCTCTTAAAGGACCGGATCGGCAGTATTATGGACAATCTGATCTATATCGTCCTCCTGACCATCGTCAGTGCGGCGGCGCTGGCCTTTATTGTCATCTACAACCTGATCAATATCAATATCACAGAGCGCATGCGCGAGATCGCCACCGTCAAGGTACTGGGGTTCTATGCGGGTGAGTCTGCCATTTATGTACTGCGCGAGAACATCCTGCTCACGGCCCTCGGCGCCCTGCTCGGCGTTCCGCTCGGGATCCTTCTGAACCGCTACGTCATGAGCGCCATTCAGGTGGATCTGGTACATTTTGAAGCCCGCGTCAAATTCCCGAGCTTCTTATGGGCGATCGGCTTTACACTGTTCTTCTCGGTGTTAGTGTATCTGCTGATGATGCGCAAACTTTCAAAGATCGATATGGCGGCAGCGCTGAAGGCGGCTGAATAAACCAAACGAAAGGAAAACAGTATGATCAACGGGAGAAAAGTGATCGGTATCATCGGCGGGATGGGGCCCATGGCCACCGCTGATCTGTTCATGAAAATCATTGAAAATACGCAGGCTGCCTCGGATCAGGAGCACCTGCACGTTTTAATCGACAACAATACGGATATTCCGGACCGGACCGCGAATATCCTGATCGGCAGCGATGCGCCCTTAAAGCCCATGGCGGAGGCCGCCCGGAGGCTGGAGGCGCAGGGGGCCGATCTCCTGATCATGCCCTGCAATACCGCTCACTATTTCTATGAGCCGCTCTGCCAACACACACATCTTCCGGTTCTCAACATGCCGGAAATCACGGCCGAATACTGTGCCGAAAAAGGACTTCGCTGCGCCGCTCTGCTGGCAACGGAAGGAACCATCCGCAGCCGGATCTACGATCGCTTCTTTGCCGAAAGAGGCATCCGCCTGCTGACCCCTTCCCCGGAAGGGATCAAAAAGCTGATGCATCTGATCTACGACGAAGTCAAAGCCGGGAAGCCGGCTCATCCCGAAGTGCTTTGGCCGGAACTGGAGGCATTAAAAAACCAGGGAGCCGAAGTCTTCCTGCTCGCCTGCACCGAGCTGCCGCTCGTCTTTCATGAGGATGACCCGCGCTTTTGCTTCGCGGATCCGACGCGTCTTCTGGCCCTGGCCGCCATCCAGGCCGCCGGCGGCACCTGCAAAGCCTAGCCAAAAGACAAAAAGACAGGGGACGGTTCTCTGTCTTGGCATCAAAGACAGGGGACGGTTCTCTGTCTTGACCCCAAAGACAGGGGACGGTTCTCTGTCTTTTCTTTTTCTTGATACCTCCCACAACAAAAAAGCGCAACAAAAAACAGGGGACAGTTCAAAGACAGAGAACCGTCCCCTGTCTTTCTTTTGCGATTTCCGCTTTATCGCTCTTCTTGTATTTACCGTCTGTAAGCAGCGCTTTGACTGGTCAGCATCACGGCTTCGAGTCTTAAGCCGAAAAAGATGTACCGCAAGACGCGGCAGCTGCCGAAAACGTTGTATGCGCTCGTTTTCGAAGAGTAAAGCAGGTTTTTCGGTTCCTCAACGTCCCAGCAAAGCTCGGCATTTTCGTTTACGGAAAGCGGACCGCCCATACAGCCCGGGCGGACAAGAACTGTCGTAAAGCTCTCCGCAGGCGGCAGACCTTCCGCCGGCAATTTGGCTTCCATAAGAATCCCATGGACGGTTTTTTTCTCAAATTCGGTCATCACGTCTCCCGGAATATGAGTCCCGTAAGTCTTCGTGATATCCTCCCACTGCGCCTTAAGCGCGCGGCCTTCCGCGGTATCTGCCGCAAAGCTCTGATGAAAGCTTCGCCTTGATGCGGAAAGGAGCAATCTCCCATTCCAAATGAAAAGATACGGTTTCTCCCACTGTCTTCCTTCAGGATCGTCCATCACAATCTGGCCTGTTATCTCGCCTTCAGAATCGATCCCCAGCAGAAGGAGTGATGCTTTCCTGCCGGAAGGCTGCGTGATACAAAGCAAAAGCTTTTCGCCGTCAAAAACACCGTCAGCCACATAGCCGGAGGGCAGGAGCATTTTGGTTTCCTTAATCAGCTCTCCTGCCTCATTGATATGCAGAATCCGGAGGTACTGCGCCTGCTTTTCCCTGTCATAAAACTGAAAAGCTGCCAGCGTCCGTCCGCCGTTTTCCGCAGCGCAGATCAAGTCCATAGGCGCGGCAGACAATTCCCTGCTCCAGATCCGCTCTCCTCCGGCACTGTAGCGTTCCAGATACACTTTGCCAGTCTCGGCAGATTCAGACGGATCGCTGACAGGGCCGCATGTCAGGATCCCGTCAGGAAACACGGCAAAATCTTCCAGAATGTACGGAAGGGGAACCTGCCAGAAGATCCGCTGCTCATCACCCAGCCCCAGAAGCGAGCGCACATCCGGCGCGGTGCCGCGAAAGACCATCTGACGGTCTGCCGTTTCCAGATCCGCCGCTTTATACTGCCAGCCGGCTCTTTCTAAAGCACTTAAAGTTCTCCAGTATGGCAGCTCCTCCGAAGCCGGATAAGAAAGATTCGGGTAGGTTGCCTCCAGCCATTCCAGATCATCATAAGAAGAATACAAGATCCGCAGGAACGGAATATAATCATCGTGCTGCGAGCTGAACATGCCGTGCGCGAGTTCCTCCCAGCTTACATTCTCTTTGTCTGTCAGCACGTAACGCACATACCGTTTATGACTTGCCTTAGGCTCTTCTCCCTCCAGGCGGTACAGGAAATGAAACGACTGTTCTCCATCTTCCTCCGGCTCCTTCGCATCGCTCTTTCGGACTGTAACCGTATAGCGTTCCCCGTCAAAGCGGATCCGGTACAGATAGGCCTGCGGGTATTCCGGGTCTTCTTCTTCAAAAAGCTCCGGGGTCAGCCGCTGACCGGTCAGCGTAAAGATCTTCATCAAAAGCAGCTCATCCTCGGCTCCCCTCTGCGTCAGCTGGCAAAACTGGGACCAGACAGCATCGCCGGACAGGATCTCTCCGTCCCGGACTACCACAGCATTTTCCTGCGCCAGCATCTCCTGCAGCATCCCGGGCGTTTCCCCTTCCGCCAGTCCCAGCGTATCCCAGCGGGCCTTCAGGAATTCGGAAGCGCTGTCCCAGCCTACATAGTGGCGGACCTTCGACCAGATCTCATCACCGGTAAATACGATCATGGAGCTGTATAACATATACGTCCCGAATTTTCTGCTCGGATCCAGACTTTCCTGAAAGATCTGATAGACAATCTCATCCCATTGGCTGTCTCCGGCAGCTTCTTCCGGTTTTTCGATCCCCAGCTGTTTTAAAAAGGCCAGGGCTTCCTGCTGATTCATGCTTTTCAGCTGATCCGGCGTGTACCTCGCCTCCGGGTCCGTTCCTTCTTCCCGGGGCAAACGTCCGTAACCAGTCTGATGAACGATATATTGACCGTCTTCGGAAAGCATAAAATCGATCATTTTCTGCACGTTCGGGTTCGGATCGTTTTCTCTTGTGATCAGGCAGAGATCCGTTGTCAGCGGATAGCTGCCGTTTTCTATATTGTCCAGCGTCGGTGATACGCCGTCGATCGTCAGCATCTTCACGCCCTCCTCCTGCTGCAGTCCCTCCAGGAAATAACGGAAGGTATAGCCCAACGCGCCGTCTTCATTCGCATACTGTGCCACCTGTTTGATCACGCCGGCCATGGCATCAACCATTTCATAGGTTTTCGGTTCCTTTAAGGCAAGATCCCCCATAAAATATTCCATCATGGTCTGCGAGCCTGAATTTACCGGCCGCTGGAACGCGGCGATCGGCTGATCCTTGCCGCCGACCTCTTTCCAGTTGGTAATATCGCCGTGATAGATCGCCTTTACCTGCTCACTTGTCAAACCATCTACAGGATTATCCTTCTCTACGAAAAAGACAAAGGCCTCCCGCCCAATGGGCGTAATTTTCAGCGCTATATTTTCACTTTTTGCACGCTTCAGCTGATCCCGGGAGGGTCTGGCACCGAAGAGCATATCCGTACCGCTCGGAATTCTGTAGGTTCCTGCGCCGCGGATCAGACTCTCAAAGCCTTCCACGGTATTGGTAAACTTCACGATCCTCCCGTTCTGGTATTTATACTCCTCCAGGTCCAGCGCATTTTTTTCAATCGCTGCAATATCCCGGTACACCGCCTTTGCGGCGGCTGCATAGACCGGATAGCAGGCCTCCGCCCCGTTCAGGATCGGCATATCCGCTTCGTTTTCAATCACCAAAGACGGCGCATGATCCAGTGTGACCAGTTTGGATGGTTCACTGTAAACCATATAGTCGGAAAAATCCGTGCTGGAGTAGCCGTGCATATACTGAAAGCCGTGTCCGCCGTAGCGCACAGCCGGCCGGTTTGTATAAAGGACGAGATCAGTCACCAGGCAAAGCAGCAGAAAACTTCCGACGGCCAGAGCGGGGCCGACCTTGGGTTTCACGCCCCCTAAAACAAGACAGCTGAGCCACGCTGCAAGATAGGTCAGAAATACAGACAGATACAGAAGAACACTGCGGCCCATCAGGCGGAGCGGAACAAGAATCCCAGCAAAAGGGGCAATCAGCCAATCCGCCGACGGAAACACACTCCCTTCGATGCTTCCGGATACGGCGATCATAAGACCGGTGTAGACAGCCGTAAGTACCAGAAGGATCCCGGCATTCATCTTCGCCATCGCGCAAAGATCCATTTTCTTACGGAACAGCACGTACAGCAGCACCGTAAATAAAACCGTGAGCCCCACCTGGATCGCATCAGCTCTCCTGATGGCGGGAATCAGGTTCTGAATCAGGATCCAGCAAAGCGCTCCGGCAATCGATGCCACACCAGGGATTACGGCATAGCATACAAGAAACCTCCCCAGTTTTTTCCAGACACTTTCCATTTTATTCAGCCACCTCCGTTTTTCAGTAGATCTGAAGTTTTCTCAAATGCCTCAGATAAAACACATAGACAATGCTGCTCAAGGCCCAGGTAATGGGATAGATCCAGATGACCAGCAGGATCTCGTGATAGATCCGTCCGATCGTCATAAGGGTAACGACGCGGACCGCGCACCAGCAGGTCAGCATCACGATGGTAGGCACGATGGGCCTCCCCAGGCCGCGCATCACGGCGCTCGCCACATGAGAGAAGCCGCACAGACAGAAGAAGAAGCTGCAGATGCGGCTGCGCAGCGTTCCATAGGCAATAACGTCCGGTTCGGAATTGAAGAAGCCGACCAGAGTCGGGCTGAAAATATAATTCATGACACTGACCGCAAAGACCACCACGACCGCACTCACAAGACCGAAGCGGATCCCCTCCCGCATACGGTCCTTTTTCCCGGCCCCGAGGTTCTGCGCCACAAAGGTCGAGAGCGCCATGGAAAACGCATTGACAGGCAGGAAGATAAAGCCCTCCAGCTTCGAGCTGGCACCGATGCCGGCCATCGCGCTGGAATCGAAGGAATTGATATAGGCCTGGATCATCATATTGGCCAGGTCGATCACGCAGGCCTGCAGGGCGGAAGGCAGACCGATATGCACGATCTGACGCAGTTTTTCCCCGTGAAAACGGATCTTTTTCGGCTCAATGCGGATCGACTCCTCCGTCCGAAGCAGACGCCGCAGCACGAGCAGCGCGCTGATCAACTGACCGATGATGGTGGCCAGCGCCGCCCCTTCCACGCCCATCCCGAAAAAGCGGATGAACGAATAGTCCAGAATAATATTCAAAATGGCGCAGAAAATCAGATAGTAAAGGGGATGGCGGGAGTCGCCGCTGGCCTGCAGCACGCCGACCAGAAGATTGTAAAACACGAGACCGACGCTGCCCAGGAAGTAAACCTTAAGATACAGCTCCGCCTCCGGAAAGACGTCCGCCGGCGTATCCATCCACCTCAGAATAACAGGCGTCCCGAATACCCCGCACAGGGTCATGATCAGACTCGCTGCCAATCCCATGGCAACCGTGGTATGGACCGATTTTGAGACCGCGTCATGGTCCTCTGCCCCGATATCCCGGGCAATGACCACGCCGGCACCCATGGAAAAGCCCATGAAAAAGCCGACGATCAGAAAGACCAACGAGCCCACGGACGTAACCGCGGCCAGCGCTGTCTTGCCGATCAATTTCCCGACGATCAGAGAGTCGGCGGTATTGTACATCTGCTGAAAAAGCTGCCCGATAAAAACCGGTATGGCAAAGGTAATGATCTTTTTCCGGACCGATCCCTCGGTCATCAGATACTGTGAAGTCTGCATAATGAATAAACTCGCTGCAAAAAGGGTACGAAATACATAAAGTCGGAAGGAACCCTCCGCATCTGTCCGGTTTTATAGTAGCATATTCACTGGCATATTGCAAATTTACGGATTTTTTCTTCTATCTCTTGACCGCTCTGCTTGACCGCTTCCTGTTCAAAAGCTGTCTGTTTTGTCAGTTTTTCAGTCAAAGCCTCTTCTATCGCTTGACATTGATCCTGCCTCGTGGGAAAATGAATCAAAATCATCGAAACACCGCAGAGAATTCGCTGCATAAAACGACTTTCAGGCGCATCGTCAGGGAAGGAAGAAGGACCATGAATCAGTTGTTACGCTCACACGCAGACGTCATTGTGCAGGAAGCCATCGCTGCCGTTTTGCCGGACGCGGCAGTCAGGCGGGCGCTTAAAGGCCTGGATTTCCCCGGGCGCGTCCTGCTGGTGGCGGCCGGAAAAGCCGCGTGGCAGATGGCGAAGGCCGCCTCCGAGGTACTGGGCGGCCGAATCGAAAAAGGCGTGGTCGTAACCAAGTACGATCACGTCATGGGACCCATCGCGAATTTTGACTGCTATGAAGCCGGCCACCCCATCCCGGATGAAAACTCCTTTAAAGGAACGCAGGCCGCGCTGGATCTGGTGACAGGCTTGAAGCCGGAGGATACCGTCCTCTTTCTGCTCTCCGGCGGCGGCAGCGCGCTCTTTGAAAAGCCCTTTATTTCCGGCGAAGAGCTCCGGGATATCACGAACCAGCTTTTAGCCAGCGGGGCGGATATTGTGGAGATCAACACCATTCGCAAGCGTCTCTCTCAGGTGAAGGGCGGGCGTTTTGCTCTTCTTTGTGCCCCGGCCCGGGTCGAGGCCGTAATATTGTCTGATATTCTGGGCGATCCGCTGGATATGATCGCCTCCGGGCCTACCTGCCCGGATTCCTCCACCAGTGCGGATGCGCAGCGCATTGCCCGCAAGTACAAACTGAAGCTCTCCGAAACGGCGGCCGGGCTTTTAAGCCGTGAAACGCCGAAGGTACTTGACAATGTGCACACCCAGGTCAACGGCAGTGTCCGCGAGCTCTGCTCGGCCGCGGCCAAGGTCTGCACGGAACTGGGCTATGAACCGATCCTCCTGACCGATCAGCTCTGCTGCCAGGCAAAGGAAGCCGGGAGCTTCCTGGCTTCGATCTTAAAAACGCACGCGGGGGACGGAAAAGCCCTGGCCTTTATTGCCGGCGGTGAAACCGTGGTGAAACTCACCGGCCACGGCAAGGGCGGACGGAATCAGGAGCTGGCCCTGGCAGCTGCCGCTGGAATCAGCGGCTTAAAGAATGCGGCAGTCTTTTCCGTTGGCAGCGACGGGACGGACGGTCCCACCGATGCGGCCGGCGGGTACGTGGACGTTGATACGATGAGCGAACTAGCTGCCCAGGGACTTAGTGTGGATGCTGTCCTGCAGGACAACGACGCCTACCATGCCCTTCAGAGAATCGGTGGCCTCATCATAACCGGACCGACCGGGACAAACGTCAACGATGTCAGCATGGCACTGATCCGATAAAAAAATCCCCTGTTCAAGACCCGAACAGGGAACTGACGAAAAACCGTTATCGCGGAAAAGAAACGAAACATATGATAACAGATGCTGTTGCGAGTCCGCTGAATGCGGTATTATTTGAATATCAAATATGATACGTCAACTTTTAGAAAAGAGAGGCAAGCATGTTCTGCCGATCATGCTTGCCTCTCTTTCATAGAAATTACTTGCCGTACACTTCCTTTAACTTCAGCAGATGCTCGTATTTTTCCTTCGCATATTCTTCAGACTTGTCGAAGAGTTTCTCTGCTCTCTCCGGATTCTTCAGATTCAGCGAGGTATAACGGCTCTCACCCATCAGGAACTGCTTGTAATCCGCGCTCGGCGCCTTGGAATCCAGCTGGAACGGCTCTTCCTTACGAGGGTCGAAGCGGAACAGGTGCCAGTAACCGGCCAGAACAGCGTTCTTTTCCTCGGTCTGAGCCTTACTCATGCCGGCCTTGATACCGTGAGTAATGCACGGTGCGTAAGCGATAACGATGGACGGTCCGTGATAGCTTTCCGCCTCGGTCAGTGCCTTGACGGTCTGGTTGTAGTCCGCGCCCATAGCGATCTGTGCCACGTACACGTAACCGTAGCTCATAGCAATGGCCGCCAGGTCTTTCTGCTTGACTTCCTTGCCGCCGGCTGCGAACTGCGCTACCGCACCCACGTTCGTTGCCTTGGAGGACTGTCCGCCGGTATTGGAATACACTTCGGTATCGAAGACCATGATATTGATATCACGGCCGGAAGCAATGGCGTGGTCCAGACCGCCGAAGCCGATATCGTAGGCCCAGCCGTCGCCGCCGAAGATCCACTGGGACTTCTTGCCCAGGAATTCCTTGTTCTGCAGGACG
>CADBSR010000044.1 GCA_902797385.1 uncultured Lachnospiraceae bacterium | reverse complement strand
TGAAGCGTTTGCAGGCAAGACGCGGGAAAAATCATTATGCGGGATACTTTATGGTTCTGCTGGTGATGATCGTCCTGACGGATATCCTGGACAACCTGGCGACCAATATCGGCGGGAACATCACGTCCAGCTTCATCACGGAATTCTTTGTAAACGGCAAAGTTTTCGACAAGAACTACGAATACGAGGCCGGCCTGGCCCTGCACAATACCATCAGTCTGATCGGCTATGTGATCGCGCTGGCGGCACCGTTCTATAAGTCGCTGGCGGATAAGATCGGCCGCAAGCCGCTCTTTGTGCTTTCGGCTCTCGGTATGGCGGCAGGATTGCTGGTGATTTTCAGCTGCAAAAGCTACCTGGTATTTTTGATCGGCAGCTTTATGCTGTCCTTCTTCATTGGCAGTGATATCCAGATCCTTTACGTGCTGGAAGAGGCACCGAAAAATAAGCGGGCGACGGTGTACAGTCTGTTAAAAGGGATCGGCGGCCTTTCCGCGGTGGCGATCCCGACCATGCGGGCCACGCTGATGGCGAACGATCCCACGAAATGGCGCAATGTGTATCTGCTGCCGGGGCTTTTCGGTCTGGCAGTCGCGGTGCTGATCGTGATTTTTGTGAAAGAAACCAGGGTATTTGAAGACAGGCGGATTGCCTGGCTGGAGGCGTCTTTGTCCGAACCGGACCGGGACGGTTTAAAGGAAGATGCATCGCAGACGGTCCCCATTTCTTTCGGGAAGGAAAACAGCGGAAATGAGCGGCCGGCGGCAGATGAAACGGTGCCGGTTCTTTTGGAAGAAAAGAAGAGTGCGGCGGTGAAGGCCGGGATCATTCCGGCCGTGAAATATATCTTCAAACGAAAGGACCTGCGCACCCTGATCCTGATCAAGATGTTGTTCGACGCGGCGATCATTGCCATGACGAATTACGAATCCATCATGTACCGGGCGGGGATGAGCACGGATGCCATTACGACGGCAGAGTTTTATTATCCCTTCCTGTACTGTGCGGCTGTTATGATCTCCGGCTTTCTGGCGGACAGGATCGGGCGGAAAAAGACGGTCCTGATCTTCGGCATCATCTGTGCGGCTTCCTTCGTCCTTTTTGTGATCAGTGCGAACGGACTGTGGAGCCCGGTGCTGGTCGGGATCGGATATGGGCTGTATCTGGGCGGATACTGGATCGGCCGCGACTATATGGAGATCATTTCCACGGAGATGGTCCCCACACAGATCCGTGCTTCCATCATGGGCGCAGAGGGGCTGTTGGTGTATATCGGCATGGCAGTCGGTTTTGCTTTTGTCAATATCGGCATGCTGATCGCGCCGCTCTGGCTCATCTGCAGCCTTTTTGCCCTGCCTTGTATTCTTATCTCAGTGATCCTCTTAAGCCGCAAGGTCAAGGAGACCATGGGCGTGGACTATGAGGCGATCCCGGAGGATGATGCATGAAAGTCGTGATCATAGGCGCCGGCCTGGGCGGGCTTTGTTTTGGGGCCTGCGCCGCCAGAGACGGTCATGAAGTGATCCTGATTGATAAAAACAAAGAGCCGGGCGGCGTACTTACCCTGGCCAGGCAGGATGGCTTTTCCTTTGAGCAGGGCCCTTTGGCCTTGACCGATCTGCTGCCGGAGGAGTCCCTGGGCGGTTTTCTGAACAGTCTGGGGATCCGGCTTCAGACGACCCGGGATGACCGCGGTGTTTTTACCCCGGACTTTTCCCTGACAGCGCCGGAAATGTATGAAGGACCCCTCTGGCGAAAGAAGCGCCTGAAGGCGCTGTTTCCGCAGGATGCGGCCGGGATCGATGAATATTACCGCTTCTATGAGGCGCTCATGAAGATCCGCTTTTTAAGCGGACAGAAGCAGACCCTTTTTACAAAGCTGCAGATGGCCCTGGCCTTTGCCGGTGTTAAAAAGTATGAAAATATGAACTGCCGCGTGTTTACGGAAAAGCTTTTTTCCGATGAGCGCCTGCGGCTTGTCTTTAACGGTATCCTGGCGGATTTCTGCGCGGATCCGGAGGAGGTACAGTGCTTTACGCTGCCTTTTGTGAACCCGGAGACCGGCTTTGACAAAAGAATTCCTTTGGAAAAGAAGGGAAAACTGTACTATCCCAGCTTTCGCTATGTGGTGGGCGGCTGCCAAAAGATAGCGGAAGGGCTTTGCGATTTTATCCTTTCGCACGGCGGACGCTTCCTGCCGGAAACGGTGGCGGAGAAGGTCCTGATACAAGGCGGGCGCGCCGTGGGTGTTCGGCTGGAAGGCGGGCAGGAGATCACGGCAGATGTCGTCGTCGGCTGCGGCAGTGCGCGGGATTTCTTTACGAATCTGGTGGGCCAGAAGCATCTGGATGAAGCATACAGGAAGATCTTACAAGACTTTCGTCCCATGGAGGCTGTTTTCATGGTGCATCTGGGGGTGGATTATGACCCTTCAATCTATCAGAAGCAGAGCCTTTGTTATTACTACGGCAGCTATGATCTCCATGGTGCGGTGGAGCGCCTTCGAAGCGGGATCTATCATGAGGGCCGGGACGGATATCTGATCTATTTCCCGGATCGCCATGCGCCGGGTTTTGCACCGGAGGGCTGTCACTGCGTGACCATCTATACCGTCTGTCCGGACCAACTGCGGGACGGCAGCTGGGAAGAGCGCAGGGAGGAATATGCCGCTCAGCTGATCCGGCTGGCAGAGACACATTTGCCGGATCTCTCCCG
>CADBSR010000043.1 GCA_902797385.1 uncultured Lachnospiraceae bacterium | reverse complement strand
GAGGCAGGATAGTCGGGGCGACAGGATTCGAACCTGCGACCTCCCGGTCCCTAACCGGACGCTCTACCAAACTGAGCCACGCTCCGAAGCACAAAGAGAATAGCACAGGTCAAACCGTTTGTCAATCCCTTCGTGAAAAAAAGTCTCATTTTGCCGCCCTTTTGTTGTAAAGGGCGGCAAAATGTCCTTTGGGGTCTGCCGTAGGCGGCAGATCCCTGCCAAAACAGCTTAGGCGCTCAGCTTTTCCTGAGCCAGCTTGGCCAGATCGGCAAAGCCCTGCGCGTCGTTGACGGCCATGTCAGCCAGGACCTTGCGGTTCAGCTCAACATTCGCCAGCTTTAAGCCGTACATGAAACGGCTGTAGGACAGTCCGTTCAGGCGGGCCGCCGCATTGATACGGGCGATCCACAGGGAACGATACTGACGCTTTTTCTGCTTGCGGCCGGCATAAGCGGTGCTTAAGGCCTTCATGACGGTCTGCTTGGCAACTCTGTACTGTTTGGATCTGGCACCACGGTATCCCTTGGCCAGCTTTAATACGCGGTTATGTCTTTTTCTTGCTCCGAGAGCTCCTTTAATTCTTGCCATTGTTCTCGACCTCCTTCTTTAGTAGGGCAGAATGCGCTGCATTACCTTCGCGTTGGTCGGGTCGGCAATGGTGGCTTTCCGTAAATTTCTCTTGCGCTTGGTCGACTTCTTGGTCAGAATATGGCTCTTGTAAGCTTTCATTCTCTTAAGCTGGCCGGTGCCGGTCTTGTGGAACCGCTTGGCAGCAGCTCTTTTTGTCTTCATCTTCGGCATTTTGAGTGTCCTCCTAATGATTAATCTACTTCTTTTCGCTGAGTATGACGATCATGCTGCGTCCTTCCATCTTGGAAGGCTTATCAACGACCGCGATATCACTCAGCTGAGCCACAAACCCGTCCAGCACATGTCTGGTCTCACTGATATGGCTCATCTCGCGGCCGCGGAAACGAAGCGAGACTTTGACTTTGTTTCCCTTCTCCAGGAAGCGGCGGGCAGCAGCGGCCTTGGTCTTTAAGTCGTTGTCATCGATATTCGGGGACAGACGCACTTCCTTTAACTCAATGACCTTCTGCTTCTTCTTGGCTTCCTTTTCCTTGCGAGCCTGCTCATAGCGATACTTGCTGTAATCGATGATCTTGGCTACAGGCGGCTTGGCCTGAGGTGCGATCAGAACAAGGTCCAGTTCTTCTTCCTCAGCCATATGCAGAGCCTCGCTCAGGCTCAGGATGCCGATCTGCTGGCCGTGACTGCCAATAACACGCAGTTCTTTGTCTGTGATCTGATCATTGATCAATAATTCGCTTGCGATGGTAAACCTCCTCATGCATGTCGCATAAAAAAAGCGGACGCAGCGGTCCACTCCCCGGGCATACATCCCGTACCGAAACCCGATGCACCCTTTGTGATCAGGTGAGAGTGTGACTCTGCTTTAAATCAATTGCTTTGGCATGATAACACCCCGTCCATGTTTTGTCAAGGGGTATTTGCAAATTTTTTAGGAAGAATAAGATCCTTGGGCGGGCCTTATTCTTCTTTTGCATACTCAACGGGGCCGGTAGCCTTATCCACGTACAGGATCCCGTCCAGGTGATCATTTTCGTGGCAGATGCAGCGGGCCAGCAGCCCTTCCGCCTCCAGTGTGAATTCCTTCATATTCCGATCCAAGGCCCGGACTTTTACCCACTCCGGACGCGGGACAGGCGCAAAACGGCCGGGAATGCTCAGGCATCCTTCGTTATCGGTCACCTCGCCTTCCGTCTCAAGGATCTCGGGATTGATAAAAACGAGCGGCCGGGGTTCTCCCGTTTCGGCTTCCCCGCAGTCGATCACGAAGAGGCGCTTTAAGATCCCCACCTGAGGCGCGGCCAGACCGACGCCGTTGTCGTCGTACATGGTTTCAAACATATCATCGATCAGCTGACGGATGCGCGGCGTCATCTCCTTGAGCGGCTTGGACGTCTTGCGCAGGAGCTCATCTCCCATCTCCCGGATCGTTCGAATTGCCATAGTTGTCTTCTCCTCTATTCTCTAAAAAATATCTGTCTGAACACGGGAACCGCCCTGTCTCTGGACGAGTTCCTGAATCTGAAGCAGGCTTTCCCGGACGGGATGCTTCACAAACATCACCTGACGGTAAATGTCCTGAACTTTGCTTCGGAAGTGCGGCGAGGGTCCTATCAGATCCGCCCCCGTTTCGGCAAAGCCCTGCCGGATGCTTTCCGCCAGGCCGGCAGCGAACGAGGCGTTCTCCGCTTCCTCCGGACCGCTCACGGTCACGGACAGCATACCGCCTGCGGGCGGATAATGCAAGAGCTGTCTGCGCGGAAGTTCTTCCTCAAAAAAAGCCTCATAGTCCTGCGCGGCCGCTGTCTGTACGGCGTAGTGCTCGGGCGTATAGGTCTGAATCACGACCTCTCCGGCCAGGGCGCCGCGCCCGGCCCGTCCGGCAGCCTGCGTCAGCAGATCAAAGGTCTGCTCCGCTGCCCGAAAGTCCGAGCTGTACAAGGACAGATCCGCCGCCAGGATCCCCACCAGGGAGACCCGCGGGAAATCATGTCCCTTGACGATCATCTGTGTCCCCACCAGGATATCCGCGCTCTGATGGGCAAAGGCAGAGAGGATCCGGCTGTGTCCTTCTTTTCCTTTTGTGGTATCGGCATCCATTCTGAGCACCCGCGCCGAAGGGAACTCTTTCTGCACCAGGCTCTCCACTTTCTGTGTTCCGGTCCCGAAGGCGGCGACATAAGGCGATCCGCAGGACGGACAGCGATCCGGGAACGGGATCCGGTAGCCGCAGTAATGACACTGCAGGGAGCCGCCCCGGTGATAGGTCAGCCCCACGTCACAGTGCGGGCATTTCAACGCTTTGCCGCAGGAGCGGCAGGATACGAATCCGGCATACCCGCGGCGGTTCAGGAACAGCATGATCTGCTCTTTTTTGGCCAACCGCTCTTCGATCTTCTCCCGCAGACAGCGGCTGAAAATGCTTTTGTTGCCTTCCTTCATCTCCTCCCGCAGGTCGATCACATGGACCGACGGCAGGATACTGCTGGCCGCCGCCCGCCGGTTTAAGCGCAGCAGCTGATATAACCCCTTCCTGGCCTTGTAAAAGCTGTCCAGGGAAGGCGTCGCGCTGCCCAGGACCAGGCCGGCTCCGGTGATCTCGCTCAGCTTTTCGGCAACCTCCACGCTGTGATAGCGGGGTGCGAGCTCGCTCCGGTAGCTTTCTTCGTGCTCTTCATCAATGATGATGAGTCCCAGGTTCGGCATGGGGGTAAAAAGAGCGGAACGGGGACCGATCACCAGATCGATCTCCCCCTTCTGCGCCTTCTCGATCGTCTCGGACTTCTCACCGGCCGACTGGCGCGAATTGATGACCCCGATCCGGTCCCCGAAGCGTTCATAAAAGCGCTTCAGATTCTGGTAGGTCAGGGCAATTTCCGGGATCAGGAGGATCGTCTGCTTCCTGCGCGCGATCATCTCGGCAATCACGGCCATATAGACTTCGGTCTTGCCGCTCCCGGTCACCCCAAAGAGCAGGCTGGGCCGATTCGCCGCCTGCATTTCCTGCAAGATGGCGGCTGCCGCTGCCTGCTGTTCGTCGTTCAGCTTCGGCGCCGGGGCGAGCGAGATCTCCTCGAGGGCCGGCGAGGCCACTTTTGTCTTTCCGCGCCGCGCGGTCCGTTTGACCGGCAGGACCGTCATCAGGGCCTGGTTCATGGTACAGCCGTAGCGGTCACGCATCCAGGCAGCCAATGCCATCCGCTTTTCGTCGACCCCCGTGCTCTTCGGAGAAAGGCCGTACAAAGGCAGGATCTTATCCTCTTCGATCTCGGGTGTTTCGGACAGTCCGATAACAAAACCGCTGATCTGACGGTTGCCAAAAGGAATATCCACCTGGCAGCCGGGGCGCACGCTGTCTGTCAGCGCCTCCGGGACCAGGTACTGAAACGTCCGATCCAGAGCAGATGCGGAAATATTTACTATTACATCAGCATAAACAGCCAATAGAGAACCTCATTCGGTAAATTTTTCTTCTTTGAGCAACCCTGCCCTGATTTTGTCCAGGCGCATGCCGTTCGACCCTTTCAGGAGCACCACATCGCCGCTTTCTGCCAGGCGCGTTACCGTTTCCAGCGCTTTTTCCACGCTGTCGCAATGGAAAACCGGCCGCCTTGCCTGCACCAGCGGGGCTTCCAGATTCCGGATCAGGGTGCCCAGGGTAATATAAATATCGATATTCCGAAGACCGGCCGCGTAATTGCCCACCTCGCGGTGCATATCCGCCTCGTTTTCTCCCAGTTCCAGCATATCGGCCAGCAGGGCGATCCGCTTCCCGCCCTGTGCCTTATCCAGAACCGCCAGGGCCGCCTTCATGGAAGGCGGGGCCGCGTTGTAGGAATCGTCGATCAGCTTTAATGAGCCGATCCGGACCCGTTCCAGACGGCGGCTGAAGCCGCCATAGCGTCCGATGGCCTCCGCCGCCTTTTCCGGCCGGATCCCAAAGGCCCAGGCCGCTGCCAGCGCCGCCAGCGCGTTCATGACATTGTGAATGCCCGGAATCGCCAGCTCCACCGGGACCTCCCGGCGCCCGCCGGCGGGAATGCGGAAGCAGGCCGTAAAACTCACATTTTCGCCGTCCTGGATATCCTCCGCGTATACATCCATATCCGGATGCAGGCCGAAGGTCAGGACCTTGCAGGGCAACGACTTCTGGTACGGAATCAGCAGCGGCTCCTCTCCGTTCAGAACGGCCACATCGTCCGGTCCCAGATCATCCGCAATATGCATCTTCTCCCGGCAGATCCCCTCGCGGCTGCCCAGGTGCTCCATGTGCGCCACTCCGATATTGGTAACGATGACCAGATGCGGCTGCACCATGTCCACTAACGGCCGCATTTCTCCCGGCTCACTGATCCCCATCTCCATGACCGCATAATCCGCTTCATGGTCCATATGGCAGAGCACGACCGGCAGGCCGATCTGACTGTTCATGTTTTTCATGGTTCCGGTCACGCTGCCTCCGGCGGAAAGGGCGGCCTTCGTCAGCTCACGCGTCGTCGTTTTTCCAACGCTGCCCGTGATACCGACCACCCGTCCCTGAAACAGGCTCCGGAAGTGCTTTCCGAGCGTTTCAAGGGCCTTTTGGGTGTCCTGAACATAGATATACGGCCGGCTGCCCGTCACCTTGCCCGTACGGGATGTCAAGGTGGCCACAGCCCCGTTTTCAAACGCGCTTTCTATAAAATCGTGACCGTCCACCCGCGCGCCCAGCGTAGGAACGAACAGATCATCCCCCAGCATCGTGCGCGAATCGAAACTCACATGACGGATCACCGTTTCACCGTCGCCGCAAAGCTGGATCCCGCCTACAATCAGACAGATCTCGCGAACCGTAAGCTCCATGTTACTCCTTCCAGCCCAGTTCCTTCAGGGCTTTTTCCGTTTCTTCCCGGTCAGACCAGGGATATCTGACCCCTTTGATCAGTTCGTAATCTTCCTGTCCCTTGCCGATGATCGCAATAAAGTCTCCTTTTTTCGCGTTCCGAAGGGCATAGCGAATGGCTTCCCGGCGGTCCGCAATATCCACGGACGGTGTCCCGCTGGGATCCAGCGCCTTGTGGATATCCCGGAAGATATCTTCGATCGGTTCAAAATCCGGGTTCTGCGAACTGAGGATACAGAAGTCTGCCAGTTTTCCGCATACTTCTCCCATCTCCTGCCGGCGCACCTGGGCTCTTCCGCCCTCCGCGCCGAAGATCACAACGATCCGGCCCGGATCATAGGCGCGCAGCATATTTAACAGAGCCGTGGCAGAGACTCCGTTGTGCGCATAGTCGATCATGACCGTAGCGGGTTCCCCGCTGTAAACCACTTCCACGCGGCCGGTCACATGGACCTCTTTAAGCGCCCGGCGGATCACATCTTCGCTGATTCCGAGCAGTCTGGCAGCCGCCACGGCACCCAGCGCGTTCGCAAGGTTAAAGTCACCCGGCATGCCCACGAAAAGGTCAAAATCTTCCTGCGGGCCGGCTATATGGGCAAAGCTTCCCAGGATCCCGTCCTGTTTTCCGAAGCGGGGCGAAAGCGCCTTGAAATCCGGGTAGGGATAGGCGCTCTTTTCTCCCATACCAAAGGTAAACACTTCACAGGTCGCCCGCTCCAGGAATTCCGGCAGCAGCGGATCGTCACGGTTAAACAGTCCCTTTTTGCAGCGGCTAAAGAGCTTGGCCTTGTTGCGCAGATAATCGTCAAAATCGGGGTGCTCCAGCGTCCCGATATGGTCCGGAGAAATATTGGTAAAGATCCCCAGATCAAAGTCAATATAGTCCGCACGGTGATACTTGATCCCCGTGGAAGAGGCTTCCATGACCAGATAGCGGCAGCCGGCCTCAACCATCTCCCGTGCGTAGCACTGCGTATCATAGGGTTCGGGCGTCGTGTTGTGAGAGGCAAAGCACCGCTTCCCGGTCCGGATCTCATTGGTCCCGATCAGGCCGGTCCGAAAGCCCGCCGCTTCCAGGATCGACGTAAGGATATAGGATGTCGTCGTTTTTCCCTTGGTCCCCGTGATCCCGATCACGGTCAATTCCTCGGTCGGATAGCCGAACAGCGCGGCTGAGAGTCCTGCCAGGGCTTCCCGGCCGTCCTCGACCTGCAGCACGGTTTGTCCGCCCTTTATAAGCGCCTCCTGCGTTTCCGGCGGAAGCTGTTCAAAGTCTTTTTCAATCACCACCGCGGCGGCCCCTTGCCCGGCCACCTGCGGCAGAAAACGGTGCGAATCCGTGCGGAAACCATTGATGGCCACAAACAAGGTGCCCGGTCCGGCTTTCCGTGAATCAAAGACAACGTCCGAGATCTCCGTATCCGCAGAGCCCCTCACAAGGGCCGCCGTGATTCGTTCGGTCAGAACTGACAGTTTCATGTTATATCCTTTCTTGCCTGCAGGAACGCTTCCGGCAGATCAATACCCGTTGTCCCGCTTCCAGTCTTCAAACTGACCGCGGTCCATGTTGATGCTCCGGGCCTTGGTGCCTTCATCCTTGCCGACGATCCCTGCGTCTGCGAGCTGATCCATGATCCGGGCCGCCCGGTTGAAGCCGATGCGGAACACCCGCTGCAGATTGCCGATGGAGGCTTTTTCGTTGTCAATGATGTATTCCGCTGCTTCCAGAAACAGCTCATCCCGCTCTTCTTTTTCGGAATGCTCGCGCTCCACCGGATCGTTCATCCAGGTATAGCTCTGCTTCTTCATCTGCTCTTCCGTTATGGCAGCCTGCTGCTTCCAGAAGCCGGTGACCGCTTCGATCTCTTCGTCTG
>CADBSR010000042.1 GCA_902797385.1 uncultured Lachnospiraceae bacterium | reverse complement strand
GGGATAGACGGATTCGCCGTTCATCGTGCGGTCCATGACTTCGGTCAGCGGAATGTCCGAGTATTCCTTGAACCAGAAGCTGTCGATTTTTGACGCCTTTGCTTTTTCGATCCACTTTGATTCCGCGGTGGACGTCGTCAGGATGATTTTGATCTCCGGATGATCGTTTTTGATCGTCCGGGCGCAGCTGAGGCCGTCCAGACCGTACTTCATCATGACGTCCATGATCACAAGGTCCGCCTTATGCTCCGCGCACCAGGCGACCGCCTGCTCCGCGCTGGACAGCGACGCGGCCAGTTCGTATTTCTTCATCATTTCCACGTGGATCTCAAAGAAGCTTCTTGCCACATACTGATCATCCACGACAAGCACTCTGATCCGGTCACTCATAGGGCAGTCCTTTCTGTCTTTAGGAGCACAGCGCCGGCCGTCATGCGCCGCTCCGCTCTGCCGCGCGGAGAATGCGGTTTTCTCCGGGAAGCAGGATCCTGATCTGAAACTCCGGAGCGGTCACGGTCTGCATTTCCCCGCCCGCTTTTTCCACGAGCGTACGCAGCGTAAGAAGTCCGCCGGTCTCCCGGACCGCCGCCGCGGGCGGCGTCCCGTTGCCCTGCAGGATCATCAGGAACCCGCTTTCTGTATTCTGAACGTTTACAGAGAGCCTGTCGCCGCCTCCGTGCTTCACGGTATTTGTGGCGCATTCGCCGATGGCGGCGGCAAGGATCCTGCGGCAGGGGTCTTCCGCGGGAATGAGGCCGGTGATCACCACGTCCACGCCGATGGCTTCCGCCATTTCCATGGCGTCCGTCAGCGGATCCCCCGCGCTGTCGTCTTCATCATATTCCCGCAGAAGATAGGTGTTGGTGTTCCTGAGAGCCTGCAGCAGCTTTTCCTCGTCGAAGGACGCGGGATCATTGAGATAACGCCGGCTTTCCAGCAGCACGTTGCCGGCTTCGCTGTGCACGGCCATCCGTGCCGTCAGAAGCTCCTGGGCAATGACGATCCGGTCCGCCTGCTTATTATAGATGTCGAGGCGCATGTGGAGTTCCCGGAGCTTGGCGTTCTTTTCTTCCAGCTCCTTCGTGATCGCGGCCTGCTTTGTGATCTCCGTAGCGGTAAACTGCGTATATTTCCCGTCGTCAAGTTCCAGCGTTTCCCTGTATAGCTGCCATACGGCATCTTTTACGGGAAGTGTGCCCGGCGTCCCGTCTTCCTTAGGCAGGCAGTTATTAAAGACCGAAAGATCCGTGAGTCTTTTTCCGGTCAGCGAGCGGGAAAGACTGTTCATGGCAAGGTTGCTGAAAACCACGGTCCCGTCCGGTTTTCCGAAGGCGATCCCCGCCGGGAGCAGATCCATCGTTTCCTTGATGCTCTCATGCGTCAGATGGCATCTCCGATACCGGAGGAGATCCAGAAAGGCGGCGGCAAGGACAAGACCGTACAGGATCTCAAAGAAAACCATGGTTATGACCGGCAGTGCGCAGAAGGCGACCGGCGCGGCGGCGGGACGGGCGTCCAGCCCGCTCCGGATATAGAGATCCCGGCAGATATCCACCAGCGGCAGATAGAAGAAGGGGAATGCGGCCGCAAAAAGAAAGATATAGAGAAGTTTTACCCGGCCGCTTCTGCCGTCCCGGAAGGCGGCAAAGATCAGGATCAGCTGCGCCGAAAGGAGCAGCATCATAACGGTAAGGAGGATCTGCCTTGCCGGTGAAAGGACGGCTTCGTGGATCGTCACAGCGCAGCCTCCCATCCCGCGGCGATATCCATGTAAAGGACATCTTCGCTTTTCCGGAACCGCAGCGGAAGAGAAATGTCCGCCGTATCCGGGAGTAGGTCTGTTTCCGCGGCGAGACGCAGTCCGTCCCGGTACCACGACACCATGAGGGAGGGTACTTTGCCGAGCAGCTGTTCCGCGATCGCTTCGAACGCGTCGTACAGCGCAACGAGCGTTCCGGCATCGCGCTGCCCTTCCTCTATTTCGCAGGCAGTCGTCTGAAGCCCGGCCAGTGTCAGGTAGTATGCCGATTCCTGCAGGGCCAGGTTTAATTCGCCGGCAGGCAGCGTTTCATTTTCCGCCGCAAGGAGGAGCAGATTGGTCTTCCGTTTTATATAGGCGTTCAGAACGGAGACGTAAGCGATCTTCTCCCGGAACCCTTCTGTTCCGGGGACTGCTTCGTTGAGCGTCTGCGCGACCTTCTTCTGACTGGGATACAGCTCTCCGGCTATCTCGTGATAGATCCGGTGTTTGGACCGGAGATAGGCGTCTTTTTCTTTCTGCTCCGTTTCCGCCCGGATCAGATCGTTCTCCTGTTCGATCAGTTCGTTCGCTTCCAGGAGCTTCTCCTGCGCCCGGCGCATCGCGCTCTCATCCTCCGCCCAGAAGGCGTATCCGGCGCGGACCGGTCTTCCGCAGAGTTTCAGATCCGGTGTCAGGGATACGGGTTCGACTGCGGCGGCCCGGAGGATCTCCGGACCCGCGGAGAGCGGCATTTCCGAACGGTATACGGGACGGAAGGCGCTGTCCGTTATGACGACCGGCATCCGCAGCTTGCGGAAAAAGCCGGAATAGTTTTCGTTATAGGGGATCAGACGGTACCGGATGCAGATCTCATACACGCCCAGCATGCCGAAAATATGGATCTCCGGGATATTGAACAGGTGACGTCCGCCCGGCAGCCTGTCGAAGACGAGAAGGACCAGCAGAACGAGGCCGAACCATGCGGCGACCGTGACGGCAATGAGCCGGATGGCCTTTTTTGGCATGTGTCCGGATTCGCGCGCGAGCAGAACGAGACCTGCCGCCGTTGCCAGGACCATCCAGACGTACAGAAGATAAAAACCGGGCCCGTAGCGGTAGGTCCCGGTATTCAGTATGAAATCCGAAAGACCGATCCGGGGGACGTAGACCAGCGAATGAAGGTCGTTGGTCATCACCAGAAGAGACAGGAGCGCCGCCGGCAGAAGCAGCAGGCGTTCATACCGCTTTTTCTCTTCCTGCCTGCCGCGGCGGATCCGGATGCAGGTCATGAGAAACAGGGCCGGGATCAGCATCTGCGGGATCCAGTAGGCATATACCGCGTAACGCGTCGCGGCGACGCTTACGGCGAAGCGGTATTTGAAGATCCGCAGCAGCATGTACAGCAGCATGAGAGCCGCCGCTGTGAGGATACTGGTCCTTGCGGGAGAGGGAAGGAGCCTCACCCGGACCGCTTCGATCCAGAAAAGGAGAAGGCCGATGAACGTCAGATAGTTGATACACGTCAGCAGCGTATCGGGCCAGGGGAGACCGTTCCGGCTGAAGAAATTGGCAAGCCCCGCCAGAAGAAGGAAGCCAAGGAACAGCCGGGTATTTTTATTCTGTTTTGTCATGGCTGTATCCCGCCTTCCGAAAAATCATGAAACTGTGCACTGTGAGAGGGCAGACGCAGGACGTCCGGATCCGCGGCCGTATATACAATGTATACATTATAACATGGCATGTCCTATCGTCAAACCGGGGAGAAGAGATACGTCTCAGTCAGAGATACGGGCGGCACCCCGCGGGAGACGGTCCGCAGCACAGG
>CADBSR010000041.1 GCA_902797385.1 uncultured Lachnospiraceae bacterium | reverse complement strand
GGTCGCGCTTCTTGGCTTCCTCGAGCTTTTGAAGGTATTCCTCCAGCTCGTCCTTCTTGGCAAAAGCGGTCGCGTAAATACGGGTCAGCATCTTGTTCTTTTCGCTGCCGCGCCAGTACGCGCCGGCGAGATTCAGGAGCTTATATGCCTTGCCGACCTTGCCGGTGCTCATTAAGTGCGGGCCGGCGCAAAGATCGGTGAATTCGCCCTGCTTGTAGAAGCTGATGGCCGCATCTTCGGGCAGATCCGTGATCAGCTCGACCTTGTACGGCTCTTCTACGGACTTTGCCCAGGCAATGGCTTCCTCGCGGGGCAGTTCAAACCGCTCCAGAGGCAGATCTTCCTTGATGATCTTCTTCATCTCGTCTTCGATCTTCGGCAGATCTTCCGAGGTGATGGGCGTTTCAAAGTCGATATCGTAATAGAAGCCTTCCGCGATGGAGGGACCGATGGCCAGCTTCGCACTCGGATACAGGCGCTTGATAGCCTGTGCCATAACGTGGCTGGCCGTATGACGCAGGGCCGCTAAGCCTTCCGGATCCCGCGCCGTATAGATGCTTAAGGAAGCGTCCTGATCGATCAGGGTCCGAAGGTCCTTTTCTTCCCCGTTGATCAGAGCCAGGCAGGCCATCCGGGCCAGGCCTTCCGAAATATCCGCGGCAATATCGATCGCCCGCATGGCGTGATCGTATTCCTTGATGCTTCCGTCCTTTAAGGTGATTTTCATGTTTTTCTCTCCTGCTTTCTTCTTTTCTCTCTGTTTCGTCCGGACGGGGAAGAGTCCTCATCCGGCCCTGCGATGCCTTCCGTCGGAAGATATAAAAATCCCTGACCGACGGCTGATTCAGCCATCTGTCAGGGACGAAATAAATCCGCGGTTCCACCCTGTTTCCTCTTATCAAAGAGGCTCTTCATTCAACGGATAACGGCGTCACCCGGGCCGGATTGGGGCCGCTCGGAGGTGGTCTTCGGCAGAAACCTTTTCGGATGCTTCCAGCCCCGGCATCCTTCTCTGGTAAAAGGCGCTTCTGCTTACTCTTCTCTTCAACGCTTTCATCCCCCAAAGGGGATATCGCTATTGTAGCAGGAAACGGCGGAATGTCAAGGAATTTTCCGAAAAACCTCAATCTTCCGTAAAGGGAAACCTTTTATACGTGTACTTTGTACGCGCCGTCCGGGTCTTGCCCATACCGCTGTAGGTATTCTTCTCCGACAGATTCCCGTTCTCGTCATAACTGTACAGATAAACGTAGCCGGTATACAGGTTGGTTTCCTTTACCAGGCGGCCTTCTTCATCGTACTCATACTCTGTTGTGATCACCCGGGAGCCGATATACGTCTCTTCGATCAGCTGACCCTGCTCATTGTACACATAGGTGGTCTTGTAACTCTTCCCGAGTTCGGTCACGATCTGCTTGCCTTCCACGTCCACTTCGTAGTCATAGGCCATCTTGCCCGACTCATCAAAGACATAGACCTGGCCGAAGAGGAAACTGCCGTCCGTTGTATAGTTATCGATCTTGACCAGATTTTCTCCGTCATAATAGTTGATCTTGTAACCGTTCGGCGTTAAGGGCTGGTTTTTCCAGTCTTCCCGGGACGTGACGCCGTCATAGGACAGGGTGAACATATCCGTCCGGCTGACACGTCTTTCCGTGTCATAGGTGTATTTTTCGGCCATCCAGGTGGAGCCGCTCGTGCCCGTGACCTGCAGGATCAGCCGACCGTCCGCATCGTACTCATTGTACAGGTAGTGCTGCGAGGCACTCATGGGACCGATCTCGATCAGGCGGGCTTTTTCATCGTAGATATAATCCAGATGATACGACCACAGGCCGCCGTTGGCGATATCTTCATAATCCTCTGCCACCAAGAGCCACAGATCCTGCTTTTTCAGTTTCACAGGCTCCGGCGGTGTCGTCACCTTCCCGGATTCTATTTCAATTTCCAGGGTCTCATCCTCATAACCCTCTTTACTGAAAACAGCCCGGTACGTTCCCGGCGGCAGCTCTTCCTGGATCACGTTGCCGAAAGCATCGCCCTTCCCTGCAAAGCGGGTCGGGATGCCGTATGGCTCATAGATCTCGGGATTCATATGTTCCAGATAGTATGCCGGCTCTTCGATCGGCTCGCCGCTTTCCTCATCCACGACATCCGCCTCCAGGGAGCCCTTCCAGAGAAGGTGCGCATCTTCCACCTCGGTCGGCTCCTTGGACTTGAACGGGATCTTCTTCGTATCGTCGCCCTCTATTTCTTTATCTTTCGAATAGAAATACAGTTCGATCTCAAAGTTCGGATCGAATTCCGTAAGACCGTACGCAGGCCAGAAGAGCGGGATAAAGATCTCCTTATATTCCCCGTTCTCATCGGCTGTAAAGAATACCCGCTGAAGGCCGTGCTCGGTGACCGTGCAGACAGCCTCCGGTACCGGTTTTTCATCGCCGAACGTCAGGACTTTGCCGCTGACAGGGATATATAAGGCAAGGACATGCGGCAGGATGATCGCATCCAGACCAGCGCCGGCCGCATAAAAACGCTCGGCGTAGCTGCGCGGCCGCTCAGCCTCTTCCATACCGTAGGTGCTCTCCAGCAGCGTCATTTCCCGCTGCAGATCCTCCAGGAGCGGATCATCGTATTCAAACGCCTTTTCCACCAGCGAGCGTGTCACAAAGCAGCTCTTATAATACAGATAGGCCAAGAGGATCTCTTTCTCCAGTGCTTCCCCGAACAGGGTGGCATGGATTCTTTTATCATTGACCAAAATACCCGTATACGCGTCCATATGTGTCTCCTGCTGCAAGGCAATGGACAGCAAAGAGGTTTGATACGCGACCATGGAATCCAGTGTCTCCTGATACTCGGAGATCGAAGCCGTGGCCAGCTTATAGCCTGCCAGAACGAGTGAGACCGGTCCCAAAGCGGCACTGATCGCTTTATCGGTAGCAAAATCCCAGATGCCCTTAATAATCGCATAACCGGTCGGAACCGTCATGTTCAGGGCATATTCTGTTTTCATTTTGCCAATCGCCCCGTCACTTAAGTACAGGTATCCGCCGTATCCCAGGAAAAGGCCCAGCGCATCATCCATCAGCTTGTCCCGCCCCTTAAACGCGGAAATGTCATTGTAAATGGACAGGCCGGTCTTTACGATATCCAGAATCGTCGAGGCAGTGCTCAATCCCTGGCTCACGCTGTCCCATTTGTCAGCGATATCACTCAATTCGCGGCTGTATCGGGCCAGAATGTGGGAATATTTCTGATAGACGGCGGTGCTCATGCTGCCGCTGTTCATGCTGACGACCTTTTCCAGCTGCGCCAACAGCTTCTTGACACCGGCGGAGTCAGCACTTGTCACATAGGTTTTGACGATATCATCGTAGAGCAGGATCTCCAGGTCAGCGTTCATCAGCTCCATGGCTTCCTGCGCCGTGGCTGCCGTTTCATCTTCGGACAGCATCCAGAGTTCTTTGATCAGGCTTCCCGCCAGAATCGAATCCCAGTATTCCTTGTCAATATCTTTTTTTTCCGGTACGACCTTGTTCCAGATATAACGTTCCGGCTTGTACTGCTGAATATAGTCGTAGGAACTCAGGACCCTCAGCAAAATATAGAACAGGTAATCCGTCTTTTTATTGAGCATGCCATCCAGGGCGATCACCGTACGGCTGGATACCTCCAGCTTGTTGAAAGTGTTCTGATCCACCTCATACATGAACTGATAGCTGCTGCGCAGCGTATCGTTCCGGAATTCGGCCAGGGCATCATAAACGTCGCGTCTCGGCGGATTGACCAGGTAATAGACACTTTCTTCTCCGTTCTTTTTCTCCGTATCCGCGATCAGATCAACGCCCATGATGCTGAAAATATCGACAAGCGGCACATAGATCAGCATGCCTCTGCCCCTGAACGGAGCAGCCGACAGGGAAAAACGCTCCTGAATATACGGCCTCTGGCCTTTTTCAAAGCAGCCCAGGACAAAGCTGGCATCGGTCTGATCCCGCGTAACGACGAGCTTTCGCTCGCCCCAGACGAACTGGATCTTATCGCCGTTCTCCGTCGCCGTAAGACCGCTGATCCGGGCCATGTCACCCACGGCCGCATAGATCTTGTTGTTCCATATGATAACCGGCAGGTCCTGACGCACCTTTTCGGAATGCGCCGGATCGGAGGGACTTGACAGGTAGCGGACCGGCAAATACCCGAAATATCCGTCGCGCTCCGGGTCATAGTCATTGACCTGGTTTCCCGCTTCTTCCATGTCGCCGGGGATAAGCGGACCGGTGACAGTCGCTGCCGCCCGCCCCGGGACCGCGATCTCCAGAATCATGAGGCATGCCAAAAGGAGGCACAGGAAACGTTTTTGAATGCGGTTTTTCATCTTTACGGTTCCTCCCCTCCTAATTTCTGGCCGATCTCTTCCAGATACTTCGTGTATTCGGTCATATACAGCTCTGCCAGACCGCCGTAGAAGGCAAACAATGCCTCCCGGTTCGGCTCGGCATAGACGCCTTCCCCGTCTTTCTGCAGGGTCAGGGTCACGGTGCTCGTCCGTTCCGGATAACCGCCTTTTTGAAGGGCTGCCTCCAGATCCGCCGTCAGCTTGTCCGCGTCTTCATAGTTTTCATAGCCCAGTGTCTTCAGGATCTGCGCCAGGTCCGGCGTCACGATCGTGACTTCGGCCGTCAGCGGGAAGGCGGTATCGGCCGGGATCTCGGGCAGCGTCAGCTTTGTATAGGGCTTTGTCAGGTTTAAGAGACTCTTTTCCTCCTCTGTCGCCGACGACTCTTCTTCAAACGCCGCAAAATCGTCCCGGATCGCCTGAAGGCGGGCTGCCTCTTCCGGATCCGAGACCGGCTGATAGAAGCCGGCCAGATCGTCCAGGTCCCCGTTTAACCAGCGAGCCTCAAGCTGCTGCGAAAAAGACGGCGGTGCCTGAGTCTGCTCCGCCGTGCTTTCCTGCCCGGCCGCCGAAGAGCCGTCTGCGCCGGCCTCTTCCGAACCCTTTAACGGGATGCTGCATCCGGCCAGGCCCAACAGGAGCGAAACAATCAGGATCAGCGCCCCTGTCCGTTTCATCAGTTCTGCGTGTTTCATCGATTTTCCACTATCCTTCTTCTTATTAAAGCTGTCTGTAGCTTGCTTTCTCCATGCAAAAGGGACAGCGGTCATAAACCTGCTGTCCCCAGTTCTGTCAAAAGATATTGTTTTCAAACACATAGACGTACAGCTTGTCGCCGCTGTAGCCGCCCGCATAATAGGATTTCACGGGAAT
>CADBSR010000040.1 GCA_902797385.1 uncultured Lachnospiraceae bacterium | reverse complement strand
CCGGATTCTTCGCATAGCAGCAATCTTCACAGTACAGGCAGCGCTTGGCGAAGCGGCACTCATCCTTCGGTTCGATGGGTGAGCCGATCTCCCCTTTCAGGATCAGTCGTTCCGGTCTGTCGTAGGTCTGCGGGATCGGGATGGCGGAAAGCAGCGCCTGCGTGTACGGATGCAGCGGATTCTCGAAGAGTTCCTCCGCCGGCGCTTTTTCGATCAGCTGCCCCAGATACATGACCGCAATATCATCCGCAAAGTGATTCACAACAGCCAGGTCATGGGTAATGAACATATACGTTAAGCCCATGCTGTCCTGCAGCTCTTCCAGAAGGTTCAAGATCTGCGCCTGAATGGAAACGTCCAGCGCGGAGACAGGTTCGTCACAGACGATGAACTTCGGATTCATGGCCAGCGCTCTCGCGATGCCGATCCTCTGCCGGCGTCCGCCGTCCAGCTCATGCGGGTAGGATCCCAGAAGACGTTCCGCCAGACCGACGGTCTTCATCAGCTCCAGGGTGCGTTCCCTTGCTTCGGCTCGGGTCTTAACGATCTTGTTGAAAAGCATCGGCTCTGAGATCGCCTGCTCCACATTCTGGCGGGGATCCAGGGAAGAAAACGGATCCTGGAAGATCAGCTGCATCTCGCTTCTTTTTTTGCGCAGTTCCCGCTTGGATAGCGTTGTGATCTCGACCCCGTCCAATTTGACCGAGCCGGAGGTCGGATCGATCAGCCGAAGGATCGAACGGCCTGTGGTCGACTTGCCGCAGCCGCTTTCGCCCACGACGCCGAGTGTCTTGCCTTTATCAATGGTAAAAGAGACATCGTCCACCGCATGCAGCAGGCCGCGCGGCGTCTTGAAATACTTTTTCAGGTTTTTTACCTCAAGTAAATGCTCGCTCACGATTTCCTGCTCCTTTCGATCATAAAGTCCGGATCGTCATACGCGGTGCAGCGCACGATATGTGTTTCAGAGAAATGCCTCGTACTCGGCTGCCTTTCGCGGCAGGCATCTGTTGCGTATTTGCAGCGCGGTGCAAAGGCACAGCCCTTCGGAAGATTGGTCGGGTCCGGCATCAGCCCCTTGATAGGATGAAGCTTGGCTGCCCGGTTCTTGATATTCGGCAGGGAGTTGAACAGGCCTTCCGTGTAAGGATGACGAGTATCGTTGAAAACCTCATCCAGTGTCCCCTGTTCCACGATACGCCCCGCATACATAACGGCGACGTCGTCACAGCTTTCCGCCACAATCCCCAGATCATGTGTGATCATGATGGTGCCGGTCCCGTATTTTTCCTTTAAGTCCCGCATCATATCCATGACCTGCGCCTGAATGGTCACGTCCAGCGCCGTGGTCGGTTCATCCGCGATCAGGACCTGCGGGTCGCAGGCTAACGCAATGGCTATGACCACGCGCTGCTTCATGCCGCCGGAGAACTGGTGCGGATACTCATTGGCTCTTGCCCTGTCGATCCCCACGACCTCCAGCATATCCTTGGCTTTCTCGAAGGCTTCCTCCTTCTTCATCCCCGGATTGTGGATACGGATACTTTCCGCAATCTGATAGCCAACGGTGAAAACAGGGTTTAAGCTGCTCATGGGATCCTGGAAGATCATAGCAATATCATAGCCGCGAACCTTCTCCAACTCCTTTTTCTTCATGTGCAGCACATCCTTGCCGCAGACACGGATTTCCCCGCTTTTAATGATCCCCGGAGGGTTCGGTACAAGGTTCAGAGCTGCCAGCGCTGTTGTTGTCTTCCCGGCGCCGGTCTCCCCCACGAGGCCCAGCGTCTTGCCTTTTTTCAGCTCAATACTGACATCATTGACGGCTTCCACGATCTCTTTTTCGATCTTGAACTGGACCGTAAGATTTTTGATACTCAGCACGACCTCAGGATCTTCTTTTTTTACTGCCGCTGTGGCATTGATCGTTTTTTCCATATCAGCCCTCCTGCCTACTTTCTCAGTTTGGGATCCAGTGCATCCCGCAGGCCATCACCTAACAGGTTCAGCGAAAGGACCGTGATCATAATGGCAAGGCCGGGGAACAGCGTCATATAGCTGTACTGACGGATAAATCCGCGGCCGGCAGAAAGGAGTGCGCCCCATTCCGGTTCCGGGACTGGAATACCCAGGCCCAGGAAGCTTAAGGAAGAAGCCGAAACGATCGCGCTGGCCACACCGAGCGTGACCTGAACCAGGATCGGGGACAGACAGTTCGGAATGATATGCTTCAGGATGATCCGCCCTTCACTCAGGCCGATATTCCGCGCGGACTCCACATATTCCTGGTTCTTGACAGTCAGGACTGAGGCACGCGTGATGTTTGCGATCGAAACGATCTGTCCGATACTGATCGCGAGGATCAGGTTGAAGGTGGACTGCCCCAGCGCGGAAACGATCACGATGCCCATCAGGAGCCCCGGTACGGCTCGTATGATGTCTATAAACCTCATCAGATAAAGGTCGACCTTCCCTCCAAAGTAACCGCAGGCAGCGCCGTACGGGACGCCTACCAGGATGCCGATCAGCACGGCCGCCGCGCCGATGGACAGGGAGTAGCGGGTGCCGTACAGAACACGGGCGAACAGATCCCGTCCCATATCGTCCGTTCCGAAGGGATGCTCGGCAGAAGGGGCCTGCTTTCTTTCCGAAATTTCGTATCCGATAACGTCGGTATCGTAATCAAAGAGCACATCCGCAAAGACCGCTGTCAGAATCAGCAGGATCACAACAGTCAGGCCGACCATGGCACCGATATTTTTTCGCAGCCGGAACCAGATCTCCTGGCCCTGTGTCCGGTTCTTATTTTTCTTTTTTACTGTATTCTCACCCATTGCGCTTCCCTCTCTTTGCCGACGCGAACTGTGTCTTGACTCGAGGGTCAACCACTACATACAGAAGGTCTGTCGCCAGTCCGATCAGACTGATGATGATACACTTCATGATCAGTGTGCCACAGGCAAGCGGTATGTCTCGCTGCTTGACCGCATCCACGACCATTTTGCCAACGCCCGGCCAGCCGAAGACTGTTTCCGTTAAGGCTGCGCCGCCGAAACAGCCGGCAAACTGTGTCAGTGCTACGCTCAGGATCGGGATCATGGCGTTGCGCAAGGCATGTACATTGATAACCTTCCGTTCGGAAACGCCCTTAGCCCGCGCTGTCCGCAGATAATCCTGACGCAGCGTATCCAGCATGGCGGACCGTGTCGTTCGCATCAGGATCGCCGTGTGACCCGTACCGACGGTGATAGCCGGCAGGATTACGCTCAGAATCCCGTCATCGTTGCCTCCCGGCGGCAGCCAGGAGCGCTGGACAGAGAACCAAACGATCAGCATCAGGCCGAGCCAGAAGTTCGGGATTGACAGGCCAAGCACGCCCAGGACGTTCGAGATGTTGTCGAAAATCGAGCCCCGGTGCCTGGCCGCAAAAATGCCCAATGGGATTGATATCAGGATACAGACAATGGTCGACGCAACAGCCAGCATCGTTGTGTTGCCGATCTTCTGCATGAAAAGCTCCATAACCGGCATCCGGCTGGTGTAGGAAGTGCCCAGATCCCCGTGAAGAAGGTTCCACATGTAATCCACATAGCGTTCCAGCACAGGCTTGTCCAGCCCATATGAAGCACGGAGCGCGTGCACTTCCTCATCCGTCATTTCTTCCGTGATCAGCGTGCTGACAAAGTCGCCCGAGGCCGCTTCCATGGCCAAAAAGATGAAAAGAGAAATGCCGATAATGGTCGGAATCAGCAGTAATATTCGTTTTAGAGTATATTTCAGCATAATATCTCGATCCTAATTCGGTAGATTTGGCGTAAAGCAGAGCGGGAGCAGCGCCCCCGCTCCGCCCCATTACAGAGTTCTGACAGCTGTAAGGATTATTATTCAGCCCAACGAATGTAAGTGTAATCCGGCTTGTTATCCGGAAGGAACTGTTCGCCTTCCACACCTTTGTTCTTGCCCACGACCAAAACTTCATAGAAGAACGGGATATACGGCTTTACTTCGTTCAGCTCGATCTGGATCTCCTTGTAGAGTTCTTTCCGTTTCGCATCGTCGACTTCCTGCAGAGCGGCATCAAACTTTGCCAGCATCTCCGGGTTCTCATACAGCGCACGGTTGGTCGCAGAGTTCGGGTTGCAGACAAAGTGGAAGCGGTCGCCGATCGCCTGCAGCGTGATGCTCATGAAGATACCATCATGCTCGCCGTTCTTGACGACTTCCGCCATACCGGCCTTATCGGTCTGCTTAACGATTACATTGACGCCGATCTTCTTTAACTGACCCTGCAGCAGCGTTGCCATAGGCTCATAGTTGTTGGTGACATACAGTTTGAAATCAACGCCGCTCGGATTTTTGGACTTGGACATGTATTCTTTTGCCTTGTCCAGATTGAATTCCAGCTTGTTTTCGAAGTCATCAAAGTAGCCATACTGCGAGCTGCCCCAGATGGTCAGCGTCTTCTTGGCAAGACCTTCCTGTGCAAACGCATTCGCTTCATCGATATTCAGCGCATAGGCGATGGCCAGACGCAGATTGTCATCCTTGGCGGCAACGCCGTTGTTCATGTTGATGATCAGGTAGTCCAGAACTTCCGCGGGAAGCAGGGTGATCTCCAGATCCTTGTTCGCGGAGACGACATCGTACTCAGCCATATCGATACTGGCGTTCGCCGCGATCTGCTTGGCTTCCAGGGCTGCGGTACGGGTCGAAGCTTCCGGCTGATACCGGAGTTCCAGTTCTTCGGTCGGGTTGATACCCTTGATGTAACCGTCGCGGTCCCATACCCAGGAGGTATCGACGCGCTGATACGTCACATGATCGGAGGGGACGAAATCAGTCATCTTCCAGCCGCCGGTGCCGACATAATAGCCTTTGTTCGGATCCGCTTCGCAGGCCTTCTTGCTGACGATCGCGAAGGTCTGGATATACATACGGGTCAGGAAATCGGCGTCGCCGGTCTTTAAGTGGAAGCGGACCTCATAATCGTTGATGATCTCAACCGACTCGATCTTCTTAAAGGTCGCGGACTGGGTGGATTCAGTCAGCAGTTTTTCACGTCCTGTAAAGCTGAACTGTACGTCTTCGGCCTTCATTTCTTCTCCGTTGGAGAATTTAACGCCCTGGCGAAGCTTGAACCAATAGGTTTTGGCGTCTTCTGCCTTCCATTCGACAGCCAGTTCCGGCTCCAGTTCGCGCTTCTCGAAGTTATAGGTCAGCAGCTGGTTGTGGGACAGGTTGACCATGGTCGCATGCATGTTGTCGTATAAGCCCTGCGGGTCATCATCCGTCATGGGGTTCGCGACACCGATAACGATTTTCTTTTTATAGTTCTTTGCAACTTCAGCCGTAGTTTCAACAGGGGTGTTTCCACCCTGTGTTCCGGCTGGCGTGGTCTCCTTCTGTTCTCCGCAGCCGGCCAGCAGGGTCAGCGCGAGGATCAGGGCCAGAACCATGGAAAGGGTTCTTTTCACGTTCTTCATAATTTGTTCCTTCCTTTCTTTTTTCTTTTTCAACAGCTTTCTTTGGCTGTTATGCCTTTTTGTTGTGTCAGGGCGCTTCTATCTCCACGGTGATCTGGCGGGAGATATAGCAGCCGAAGTCATTTTTGGCAACCAGGCGGAGGATGATCTCCCCGCCCTGGAGAGGTCCCGGTATAGTCACTGTCCCCTCCTTTTGTCTTAAGTCAAGCCAGCCGCTGCCGGCGCCTTTGTCCGTATCCTTCCGGACATATACCCAGCCCAGGATCGGATCTTCGGCCGGATTACGGAATGTAAGGCCGATCTCTTCTCCAAAACGATAGGTTTCCTTGTCCGCCGTGACCTCAAAGTCCGTTACACACCAGCAGACGGGCTCGCTGTGTCCCTCTTTCCGTACGCACGCCGCTTCATACAGGCCGACCTTGTCCGGCACCAGCCTGACAAAGCCGTTTTCCACCGGCAGCAGGGTCTTCTTCCCGTCCGGATCGGTCACTTCCACCTGTTCGCAGCCCGCTTCAAACACGCTGATCTCCACCGGCTGCTCCCCTTTGCGGTAGTTGGCCTTATTGCCGAAATCCGGCATCAGGGAACGGTTGATGAAAGGCACCGGCAGAGTCGGATCGCCTTCAACCGGAGCGAAAGGATCCGGGGTGTAGGGGACGTCCTTGACTCCATCATAGTGGTAGACCTCGTACCCGTCCTGCAGCCAGTAGTTCCGAAATTCCTCCGGGGTAAAGCGGGTGGTCCGGATGAAGGGCAGTGTACTTTCCGAGACGTGGATGAAGTACACCTTGCCATCCGCATCCCGCTCAATATCCGTTACCACGGCAATATGCTTTTTGACGTTTAGTACCACGTCAGCCAGCTGGATATTTTCGAGGGCGGAGGTGTCCACCTTATGAATGCCGGGAATGGAAGGCCAGCGCGCACAGTTTGTCCGGTAATGCAGATTCAGGCAGTAACTGGCGTAGCAGGAACAGACGATCCCGTAGTAGTTATGTACGTTCTGTCCGGTTCCGGTGATGGGTTTCTGATAGACGACGCTGTTGGGATTCGTGAGAGCACTGAAAAAAGTTTCCAGCGAGATATTGTAGCCGATATAGGTTTCATGGCGGCGCACCGAAGAATACAGAAGACCCTGACGAGGCAGCCACGCCGACGAGTACGTCTCGGCATTCGCGCTGCTTCCGTCAGCCTTCCGTATTTTTTCTACGATGGGCAGCGGCAGGATGGGTGTATAGGAAAGGCATGCAAGCTGTTTTGCACGGCGAATTGCATTCTCAACGCCCTGTGACGAAGGCTTATCGTGATAGGTCAGCATTGAAAGCTCCTTTGATCAAACACGTTTCATTTTGGCTTATGCACTTACATCCCTGAAAAAGTATCCGTTTCGGCTTCGGAAATGCCGATGGCAGCTGTATCCGTTTTTTCTCTTTATTATGTTAACATTTTACGGTTGTTATCTTGATTTATCAAGCAACACTTATAGTATCTTGCATAACATTTACGTTATGCAGGCCGAATAAGGCCTTTTTTTCACGTTATTTGACATGTTCTTTCGGCTTTTCTCTGCTTTCTTTTTTGTCTCTTCTTGTCATTTTTCCCTGTATTATGGTATGATAGTGGAACAAAACCGCTTACGCAGTGCCGACGATTCAGCTGCATCCGCAGTACGGTCTTTTGCTATAAAGCTTTCAAAAAAGGAGTCCCCTATGCGTCCGCTTATTGGTATTACCGCGAACTTCCGCAATGACGGAGAGATGGAGTATTCCCGCGCCCTGGGCTTTGCCGATCAGAGATGGCATGCCCTGGCCGACGACTATATTCAGGCGGTGCTCCGCGCCGGCGGGATCCCCGTGATCCTGCCCGTGATGGATACGCCCGATGCCAAATCCGTTCTGGAAGAGCTGCTGCCGCAGCTGGACGGCGTCCTCTTCAGCGGCGGAAGCGACGTAGATCCCCGCGAATTCGGGGAGCGGGCCGGCGAGGCCATCGGCGTGATCGTGCCGGAGCGGGATGCCCAGGAAGTGTCCCTTTGCCGGGAGATCTTTGAGCACAGCGAGCTGCCGGTTCTCGGCATCTGCCGGGGGCTGCAGGTCATGAATGTAGCGTTGGGAGGAACTTTGTATCAGGACGTGCAGGAAGCCGGTCTGCTGCGGCACAATCTGTGGGTCTACCCGCGCGCGGAAGCCTCCCACAAAGTACAGGTAGAGGCGGGCTCGCGCCTGGCTGACATCTGCGGAAAGACCGAGCTGGGCGTCAATTCCCTGCACCACATGGCCATCAAGGACCTGTCCCCGCAGCTTCGGGCTGTTGCCCGGACCGAGGACGGTCTGGTGGAAGCCGTGGAACCGGCTGGGGAGACAGATCGCTTCTTCCTGGGTGTTCAGTGGCATCCCGAAATGATGTCCGCGAAGGACGCCCTGCAGCAGGGCATTCTGAACGCCTTTGCGGAGAGCTGCCGCCGCTACGCCCTGCGCCGTGCCGAAAGCGGCCGCGCAAATTAAAAAACAGCTATTTTCATCCGAGGTATCTTACTTATGCGATTTATCCATACAGCCGATCTGCATCTGGGAGCCGAGCCTGACAAGGACAAGCCCTGGGGACCGGCGCGGGCTGACGCTGTCAGGCAGTCTCTGCCGCGCCTGGTCGATCTGTGCAACGAAGAAGCCATTGATCTTCTTCTGATTTCCGGCGATCTCTTCCACCGCCCGCCCACGGAGGCGGAGCTGAAGGAGACGGATTATCTCTTCTCCAAGCTGACGCTGACCAAGGTCATCCTGATCGCGGGCAACCACGATTTCCTGCGGCCCGGCTGCGCCATGGCGGAGCACCGCTTCCCGGAAAATGTCTTTTTCCTCTCGTCCCCGGATCCGGAGACAAGAGTCTTTCCGCAGTGGAATCTGTCCGTGACCGGGTTCAGCTATTATTCCGAAAAAATGCGGCGCGATCTGGCCTCCGAGCTTGTCTGTCCCGACGACGGCAGACGGCATATCCTCCTGCTACACGGCGGCGATGCCACGCATCTGCCCTTTAAGCTGAGCGCTTTGCAGGAGCTGGGCTGGGATTATATTGCCCTGGGGCATATCCATAAACCGTCCATTTCATCCGATGGCCGGGCCGCCATGCCCGGGTCCCCGGAGCCGCTTGACCGCTCCGAGACTGGGCCGCACGGGGTTTTTGAAGGCACGCTCTCCGGCGGGACCTTTACCATCACCTGGCGCAATTTCTCCAACTTTGAATATACCGACCTGAAGATCAATCTCACGCCTGAGATGAGCTTTGCCGCCCTGGAATCGCTCCTGCGCAAGCGCATGAGCACCGATTCCGGCAAGGTCTACCGGCTGCTCCTTGGCGGGCGCCGGGATCCGGCGGCGGAGTTTGACACCGACGCGCTGCTGCGCCTAGGGCCCGTCAGCGAAGTGATCGATGAATCACAGCCCGACTTCCCCTGGGAGGAGTGGGCCGCTCGTCCCTCGCATGATATCCTGGCGCGGCTGACTGCCGCTCTTTTACCGAAGGGAAATGATCCGGATGCCGCGCTGAAGCAAAAAGCCCTGACCTATGCAGCCGAGGCCCTCATTGCCACGGTCCGCCGTCCGGGCGGGGAGGTGCTGCGATGAAGATCAGACGCTGTGCCATTTATCAGTTTGGGAAGCTCAAGGAAAAAGATCTGGAGTTCGGCGACGGGATCACCCTGATCCAGGGGCCGAATGAAAGCGGCAAGACCACCCTTCACACAGCCATGGCCGCCCTGTTGTTCGGGGTGGAACGAGGACGCGGCCGGGCGGCGGCCAACGACACCTACAAATCCAATCTGCCCTGGACCTCACCCGAGCTCTACGGCGGGTCTCTGGACTGGGAGCGTGACGGCCGGCGGATCCACGTGGTCCGCGATCTGGCCAAAACACCGCCCCGTTCCTATATCAGCGAGACCAAAGACGGCAGCACCCGGGATATAAACGAAAACGACCAGCCCTTCCCGGACTCGCTCACGCCATACCTCTTTTTCAACACGCTCTCTTTCCGTCAGTCCGGCGGAGGTCCCGAGAGCGGTCTGGCCGACGAGCTGCGCAGCCATATCATCAACCTGCAGGGCAGCGGAAATGAATCCATGGATGTCGCCGCAGCGCTCACCGAGATAAAAAACAAGCGCCGCCTCCTCCAGAAGGAGCTGCGGGAAGATGCGGATCAGGAAGCCGCCGTTTTGGAGCGGGAGCTGGCCGAACTGGAGCGGAGCTCCTTCGCCGCCCAGCCCGATGCCTGGAACGAAAACGGGGAGATGCTGCGGCGTCAGGATGAGCTCGCGCAAAAGCTCACCGACGAACGCGAAGCCCTTTTAAAAGAAACGGAAAGAAAAAAGCAGGTCCTGAAGGCCCTGAATATCCGCGACCGGGAAGAGCTGGAGGCCGATGCCGAAAAGGTTTCCGCCCTGGCCGAGCAGATGCAGGTTTACGAAAAAGACTATGAGCCCGACCAGACTGCGCCGGGTCTCATCAAAGCGCTTGTGTACCTGTCGCTGCCGTTCATGCTGCTCTTCTTCTGGCTGATCCTGAACGGGATCCAGATGCACGAGTACGGACGTGTGGCGATCGGTGTGATAGGCCTGTTTGTGTCCATGCTCATCTCCACGCGCTTCTCCCGCAAGCAGGATGCCTTAACCGCCCAGCAGCACAATCAAAAGCTTCTCATGGAGCTTCTGGCCCGCTACGTGCCGGACCATAACGCCGAAGGAAGCGTCCGCGAAGCCGGCGAACTGGCCTCCTACATGGACCGGCTCAAAGCCCTCTGGACGGATATTGAAGAAAGCGAAAAGACCCTGGAGGCCGGCTCCGCCCGACTGATCGAGGTCCTCGGACAGCGCGAATCCTTAAAGCGCCGCATGGACGGGGAGCTTTCCTTAAAGGTCCGCCGCGAGCAGTGGGAGGCCCGCATCCGCGCGCTTCTGGACAGGCAGGAACAGTTAAAGCCGATCCTTGAAAACAACGCCCGCCTGCGCGGAGAATTACAGGCCCTGGATCTGGCCCGCACCACCCTCTCCACACTGGCTTCCGGCGTTTACAGTGACTTCGGCGCCCCGTTAACGGAGGCCGCCTCCGGCATCTTCAGCGAGATCACGGGCGGCAGCTACGAAGGCGTCCGCATCAGTGACAAACTGGAGATCTACGCGGTGAAGGATCATCGGATGATCGCCCCGTCCGCGCTCTCCGGCGGAACCATGCAGCAGATCTACTTTGCCTTCCGCATGGCCATGATCCGCCTGCTCTGGCCGAACGAGCCCATGCCGCTGTTCTTCGACGACGCCTTTGTCTACTATGACCAGGAGCGCCTGGAAGCCCTGCTGCGTTGGCTGCATAAAAACTACACCGGACAGATCTTCCTCTTCACCTGTCAGAACCGGGAAGAGGAACTCATGAAATCCGTCCATATCCCTTACGAGAAAATAGAACTGTAAAGCAAAATGAATGAAAAAGTTTTAAAAACACTGGAATATGACAAGATCCTGGCCCGCCTGGAAGGCTTCGCCGTCTCTGACGGTGCCAAAAAGCGGTGCCGGGAGCTGCGTCCCATGACGGAGCCGGAGGAGATCCGGACCGCCTTAAAGGAGACCAGCGATGCCGAAGCCAGACTGATCGCCCACGGCTCGCCCGGCTTTACCGGCATTACCGATATCCGCGCCTCCGTCAAACGGGCCGAATCCGGCTCCTCCTTAAGCATCATTGAACTGCTGCGGGTCCAGCAGCTTTTAGCCATGGCCTCTAAGGCCAAAACCTACGGCCGGGAGGAATCCCGCCCCGAGCCGGACTCCCTGTCCGAGCGCTTTGGTGCCCTGGCCCCCGTCGCGCCCTTAAGGCAGCTTCTGGAAGCGGATATCTTAAGTGAAGAAGAGATCGCAGACAACGCCTCCCCCGGCCTCGCCAAGGTCAGACGCCAGCTGCGCACCATTTCGGACCGCATCCACACTGAATTGAACAGCCTGCTGATCAAGAACCGGACCTATCTGCAGGATGCGGTCATCACCATGCGGGACGGCCGCTACTGCCTGCCCGTCAAAGTGGAAAACAAAGGCCAGATCTCCGGCATCGTGCACGATCAGTCCGGCAGCGGCAAGGCGGTTTTCATTGAACCGCTCTCCGTCGTGAAGCTGAACAACGAATGGCGCGAACTGGAGATCCAGGAGCAGAAAGAGATCGAGCAGGTCCTTGCCGAGCTCTCCTCCCGGGTCGTGGAACACGCCGGAGAGGTCATGGCGGATTATACCCTTCTCACGGACCTGGATTTCATTTTCGCCAAAGCCCGCCTCTCCCGCTCCTACAAGGGGACGGAGCCGGTCTATCAGGCGGCAAAATCGATCGATCTGAAAAAGGCCCGCCACCCGCTGCTGGATCCGCAGAAGGTGGTGCCCATCGACTTAAAACTCGGCGATACCTACGATCTTCTCATCGTCACCGGCCCCAACACCGGCGGCAAGACCGTCTCCTTAAAGACCGCCGGTCTGCTTTGTCTTATGGGACAGAGCGGCCTGCATATCCCGGCGGCGGTGAACTCGCGCCTTGCGGTTTTTGAAGAGGTCTGGGCGGATATCGGCGATGAACAAAGCATTGAGCAGAGCCTGTCCACCTTCTCCTCGCATATGACGAATATCGTCCGGATCCTGGAGGCCGCCAATGAGGAGTCTCTGATCCTTCTGGATGAGCTGGGCGCTGGGACCGACCCCGTGGAGGGCGCCGCCCTGGCCATGGCGATCCTGAGCCGCCTGCACGGCCGCGGGATCCGGACCATGGCGACCACCCACTACAGCGAACTCAAGGTCTACGCCCTCTCCACCGACGGGGTGGAAAATGCCTCCTGCGAATTTGACGTGGAGACCCTAAGGCCCACCTACCGTCTGCTGATCGGCATCCCGGGAAAGAGCAACGCCTTCGCCATCTCGCGCAAGCTCGGTCTTTCCGAGGATATCATAAGCGAAGCGGGCGGCTATATCGATACCAATGAAGAAGCCTTTGAAGACGTGATCGCCGACCTGAACCGTCAGCAGAAAGAAATGGAAAAGGCCAAGGAAGAGGTGCGACGCCTGCAGCAGGAAGCGGAAGATCTGCAGAAAGGGGCCAGACGCATGCAGAAGGAACTGGATGCCAAAAAGGCCTCTCTCCTGCATGATGCCAAAGAGGAAGCCCGCCAAATCCTGCAGGATGCCAAAGACGCCGCCGACAAGGCCATCCGAGACATGCACAAAAAAGGAGAAACGGTCAGCCGCGAAATGGAAAACGCCCGGACCAGCCTGCGTCTGGCGTTGGAAAAGATGAACGAGTCCGAGGCTCCCGCGGAGCCCCGCCGTGTGACTGTGACCGAAAAGAAGCTCCACCTGGGCGATCTGGTCTTTGTGCATTCCCTGGGCTTAAAAGGCACCGTGGCCTCCCTGCCGGATGCGAAAGGCCGTCTGTCCGTTCAGATGGGGATCCTGCGCAGCGAGGTGGATGCCGCCGACGTGGAGCTGGTTCCGGAAGAGACCGCAACGCTTGAGGGCAAACGCACCCGCACCTCCGTGTCCGGCTTTGCCAAAGGCATGACGATCTCCCCGGAGATCAATCTGATCGGTCTGCACACGGATGAAGCGGTCCAGGCCCTGGACAAATATATCGACGATGCCGCCCTGGCACATCTGGAGAAGATCCGGATCATCCACGGACGCGGCACGGGCGCTTTAAAAAATGCGGTCGCTTCTCTCCTGCGCAAGAACAAGCATATCGTTTCCTTCAGTGAAGCCCCTTTCAATGAAGGCGGCTACGGCGCGACCATTGCCGAGCTGAAGAAGAAATAAGGGAGTATGAGTATGGCTAAGCAAAAGATCCTGATCGTCGATGACGACAGCAATATTGCGGAACTGATCAGCCTGTATCTGACCCGGGAATGCTATGAGACGCAGATCGCCGGGGACGGAAACGAGGCGCTGGCGCTGTGGAAAAGCTTCGCGCCGGATCTGATCCTCCTGGATATCATGCTGCCCGGCAAGGACGGGTACCAGGTCTGCCGCGAGATCCGTCAGGAGAGCGACGTACCCATCATGATGCTCTCCGCCAAGGGCGAGATCTTTGACAAAGTCCTGGGCCTGGAGCTCGGAGCGGACGACTATATGATCAAGCCTTTTGACAACAAGGAGATGGTCGCCCGCGTGAAAGCCATCCTGCGGCGCACGAAACAGGCCGACCGCGCCCGGGAAGGCGGCGAACGCGAGGTCCGCTTCCCGGATCTGGTCATCAGCCTGACCAACTATACCGTCCTGTATCAGGGAAAACCCCTGGATATGAGTGCCAAAGAGACGGAGATCCTTTTCCTTCTGGCCTCCTCGCCGAACCAGGTCTTTACCCGGGAGCAGATCCTGGACAAGATCTGGGGCTATGACTACGTGGGCGATTCCCGCACCGTAGACGTCTATATCAAGCGCTTACGGCAAAAACTGCCGGCCCACCCCGTCTGGCAGCTCTCCACGGTCTGGGGTGTCGGTTACAAATTTGAATTGCTGAATCCGTGATCATCCGTCCGGACTGATCCGCGGACCTGGAGGTTCCCTTGAGAAAGAAATTGTCCGTAAAATTTCTGCTTGCCTTTCTGGCTTTTGCCCTGGGCGCATTCTTTCTGATCGCGGTATGGGGTGAGAGTTTGTTCCGCAGCTCCGCCAGACGCACGGCCGCCGAGGAGCTCTACCGGCAGGCGGTGGAATCAGCCGACAAGCTGGGGGAATACTACGGATCCTACCAGCAGCTCAATACCGGGATCTTAAACGGGATCAGCCAGGTGTCCGATCTGCAGCCCATCCTTCTCAACGAAAACAACCGGGTGATCTACGACAGCGCCGGCCGGCTCGTCAATAGCGTCATCAGTGCCTTTAACCCGGCGGAAAACCGCTACACCTACCGGATCGGGACCTTTTACGGGACCTTCCCGGATGAGCGGATCACGGCCTTCGCACCGGTCGGATCCGGCCTGCGCCACTACGGATATCTGCTCTTGAGCCAGCCCCTGTCCATTGCGGACGCCCGGGCCAATGACCTGCTCCGTCAGGCGTATCTGCTCTATGCCATTTTGTTTTTGCTGTCGCTGATCATCCTGATCCCGGTCCGCTTCTGGATCATGCGGCCGGTCAAAGCCATTACCGAGGGCGCCCGGGAGTTTACGGAAGGGAACCTTGCGCACCGCATCCGGATCAGCTCGGAGGATGAGCTCGGCTATCTGGCCCGATCCCTAAACGACATGGCTTCGCAGCTGCAGTCCAACGACCAGGCCCAGCGCAATTTCATTGCCAACGTTGCGCACGATTTCCGCTCGCCTCTGACCTCTATCAAAGGCTATCTGGAAGCCATGGTGGACGGCGTGATCCCGCCGGAAAACCAGGAAAAATATATGAATATCATCATTGGGGAGACCGAGCGACTGACCAATCTGACGCAGAGCATGATCTCCTTAAACTCGCTGGATGAGGCGCGCATGGGCCTGGAGCTTTCCCGCTTTGACATGGTCGCCATGGTCCGCTCGGTCTGCGAGACCTTTGAAGCGGTCTGCGCCCGGAAGGGGATCAGCTTCGATCTGATTTTCGGGGCGCCGCAGATCCCGGTCCGGGCCGATTTCGGCCGCATCAACCAGGCGCTTCACAACCTGATCGACAACGCCATCAAGTTTTCCTATGACAATGGCGTGATCCGGATCCGGGTCCAGGAGATAGGCGAAAAAGCCTCCATTTCCGTCAAAGACTTCGGGCAGGGGATCGCCAAGGAGGACCTGAGCAAGATCTGGACGCGCTTTTACAAGGCCGACTCTTCCCGCGGCAAGGACAAGCACGGGACCGGCCTGGGGCTGTCCATTACCAAGGAGATCATCACTGCGCACGGCGAGACCATCGACGTGATCTCAACGCTCGGCAGCGGGACCGAATTCATTTTCCGTCTGCCGCTCGCAAAAAGCGCGGAATAAGAGGGCGTCTCTCAGGAATCTCTGCGGCCGCCTGCCGCAAGGATGCCCTTCCCGCCTGCTTTCTTCACACTTTTTTCATAGCTTTCCGCTTTCTGAATTCTTGTCGTTTCACCGTCTCTGTGCTATAATTTTTGTTAATTACTGATCTTTGTGAGGTCCTGAAACACTCTATGCAGCACAGTTTGACCTATTACAAGAAAGTTCACGATACGCTCAGACCTCTGGCCAAAGTCTGGCTTCGCACCCTCTTCCGTCTGGAAAAGCCCGTCGCCGAGACGCTGCCGGATCATTTTCTGCTCATCAGCAACCACGTAACCAACTTTGATGCGTTTATCATCTCCGTTCTGACCAAACGGCAGATGTTTTTTGTGGCAACGGAACATATTTTTTCCCTGGGTCTTGCCAGCAAAGTCATTACCGGCCTGATGGCCCCCATTCCCCGTCCCAAGGGCGGGCAGGCGGCCGGGGCCGTCATGGAGATCCTGCGGACCTTAAAAGACGGCGGCAGTGTCGGGCTTTTTGCCGAAGGCAACTGCAGCTGGGACGGCCTGAGCGCCGAATTTGCCTCTTCGACCGGGAAAATGGTCCGTGCCTCCGGGGCAGCCCTTGTGACCTGCCGCATTGAGGGCGGCTACTTTGCCTTCCCCCGCTGGGCCTATAAAGGCCGCAAGGGGCCGGTAGGCCTGCGGATCACGGGCATCTGGGAGCCGGAAGAATTGAAGAAAATGAAGCCGGCCGACATCAACAAACTGATCGAAGAGGGGATCCGCGAGGACGCCTATGAAACGCGCGAACGCAAAGGGGCCCGCTACCCCGGCAGCCATCTGGCGGAAGGGCTGGAAAATGCCCTGCTCGTTTGCCCTCGCTGCCACGGTTTCGATACGCTGACCAGCAGCGGGAACCGCTTTTCCTGCCGCTGCGGCCTGGAGGGGACCCTGGATGAAACCGGCTGCCTGCATATGAAAGACAGCGATTTTAAGACGATCAAAGACTGGAATCGCTGGCAGATCCGGTATCTTGCCGAACTGCCGCCCCAGGATCTGCCGATTGCCAAAGACCCTGCCATGAAGCTTTTAAAGATAGACGGCCATCAGCGTCTCCAGACCGCTGCCGGCGATCTCCGGATGGATGCACAGACCTTAAGCCTCGGCGATTTCACGGTTCCCGTGCAGGATATTCTCTCGCTGGACGTTCGTCTGCGCGGAACCGTCTCCTTCCTGACGCGGGACGGCGAATACTACGAGATCAAGCCGCAGCAAAAGAAAGGACGCTATCACGGGCGAAAGTATCAGCTGCTCTACCGCAGTCTGCAGGGAAAAAACCTTTAAGCCGCCCTTCTGCTCGTTTCAGCAGTTTTTCAGATACAGATTTTCAGCAAAAGGAGTCCTCCCATGACTACAGGCATTAATTTCTGGGACGGAAGCATTTGGACCTTCGTCACGACCCTCACCATTCTCCTCATTGCCATGCTCGTCGCCGCCATCCTGCGACACGCCTTCCCGGCCATCCGCAAGCTGATGATCCCCTCGAGCGTGCTCGGCGGTTTTCTGATCCTGTTTGTCGGTTTTCTGTACAAGCAGATCACCGGGCACAATCTTTTCGACCGAACGCTCCTGGAGACCCTGACCTATCACGGTTTAGGCCTCGGGTTTGCTGCCATGAGCCTCAGAAATCTGGACCAGCGCAGCAAGGAATATAAAGGAGACTCCTTCCGGACCAGCATCAGCGTGGTCAGCTCCTATCTGGTGCAGGGCGTCTCGGCGCTTCTCATCACCATCCTGCTCTCCTTTGTCATGAAGAGCTTTTTCGCCTCCGGCCTTCTGCTGCCCATGGGCTACGGCCAGGGTCCCGGACAGGCCTATAACTGGGGCCGCAACTACGAAAACACCTACGGCTTTACGGACGGCACAAGCTTCGGCTTAACGGTTGCTGCCATGGGCTTTATTGCCTCCAGCATCGGCGGCATCATTTACTTGAACAAGCTCCGCCGGAAAGGGATCCTGAAAGCTTCCGCCGAGTACCAGGAGGAGAAGCTCACGGCCGAGCAGGTCTTCGGCAAGGATGAGATCCCCATGGCGGATTCCATCGATAAATTCACGGTCCAGTTGGCGCTGGTTTTCGGCTCCTATACCCTGGCGTATCTGACCATGCGGGGCATCAATTCCATCATTGAGACCGGCGCACTCGGCAATTTCGGCTACAATACCATCCAGCCGCTGATCTGGGGCTTCAACTTCCTCTTTGCCACCCTCTTCGGGATCCTGGTCAAGATCATCTTCCGCCTGCTGCAGCGGAAGGGCATCATCAAGCGTTCCTTTACGAACACCTTCATGCAGAACCGCATTGCGGGCTTCATGTTCGATATCATGGTCGTGGCGTCCATCGCCGCCATCAATCTGTCCGCCTTCACGCACGCGGAATTTGTGGTGCCGCTCCTGGCCATCTGCATCATCGGCGCCGTCCTTACCTACTGGTATCTGGATATGTACTGCAAGCGCGTCTACCCCGGCTACCGGCACGCCGCCTTCTTAAGCCTGTACGGCATGCTGACCGGGACCGCCTCCACCGGCGTCATCCTCCTGCGTGAGGTCGATCCGCTTTTCGACACGCCGGCCGCCAACAACCTGGTTTACTCCCAGGGCTGGTCCATCCTCTTCGGCGCCCCCATGCTGCTGCTCATGGGCGTCGCCCCGCAGTCCATGGGCAAGGCGCTCATGACCATGGGCATCATGCTTCTGATGTTCATCCTCCTAAATTTCCTCGCCCTCCGCAAACCCGCAAGAAAACAAGGTACAAAGACAGGGGACGGTTCTCTGTCTTTGGGGTAACTGATCGTCAGAAGACAGGGGACGGTTCTCTGTCTTTATAGTAACCGAGCTTCAGAAGACAGGGGACAGTTCTCGAAGACAGAGAACCGTCCCCTGTCTTGAGAACCGTCCCCTGTCTTTTATCTTTTTTCCTGTCTTTTTCAAATTTTTCGCTTGACCTTGGTGTGAAAAAGCATTATTCTTTACTTGTCGGTAATTTCTACCATCTACATTCATTATTTACCCAAACAATTTAGAGGAAATGCTTATGCCAAGAAAATCACGAATTCTGGGCGATTCCGGCATTTATCATGTTATGCTGCGCGGGATCAACCGAAACACCATTTTCCTGGAGGGTAACGATTACCATTATTTCCTTACTCTCCTGAAGCGTTTTAAAGCCAAATCGCGCTTCAAGCTGCACGCTTATTGCCTGATGCCCAACCATATCCACCTGTTGATCGAATCGGGCGATGAGCCTCTCGCGACCATTTTTCAACGAATCGGGCCGGCTTTCGTATACTGGTATAATCAGAAATATCAGCGGGTCGGACATCTTTTTCAGGATCGCTTCCGCAGTGAAGTCGTCGACAGCGATCCGTATTTCATAACCGTGCTGCGCTATATTCTGCAAAATCCGGTCAAGGCCGGTCTGTGCGAATGGGCGGAGGATTATGCCTTCAGCAGCGCACGGGCGTATCTGACAGGAGGGGACGGCATCACGGATACAGATTTTGCCCGGGATGTTTTGGGCGAGACTGACATAAAGACTTTCCTCCATCAGGAAAGCGAGGACAAATGTCTCGATTTGCAGGCGGCCGGGCCGTTTAAGCTGACGGACCAGGCGGCGCGCCAGCTGGTGGGGGAAGCATTGGGGGCCGATTATTTCTATGATCCGCAGGCTGATATGCCGGAAGCGCTGTTCCCGCTCATCCGCGATTTTCTGAACGCCGGCATTTCCGTACGAACGCTGAACAAGATTTCCGGCATCCCGAAAAGTCTGATAGAAAAGGCAGCACGAAAAGCCGAATAACGAAGACTCGAAAGACAGGGGACGGTTCAAAGACAGGGGACGGTTCTCTGTCTTGGAGAATCTCAACTGCCTCTAAGAGCCACCGTTCCCTCGAATTACCGTTCCTTAAAGACGAAATCTTTCGAAGACAGAGAACCGTCCCCTGTCTTGGAGAATCTTAACTGCCTCTATGAGGGCATCGTCCCCTCGAATTACCGTCCCTTAAAGGCGAAATCTTTCGAAGACAGAGAACCGTCCCCTGTCTTTGAGATACATTTTATAAAGGAGGTATTTATATGACAGAAACAGAAAAGCTGCAGTTGGCTAAAGGCTGGCTCGAGAAGATGGCAAACGGGTGGAATCCGGTATCGGATGTGAAAGTCGCGGAAGATGACTGCATCAATCAGGTAGAGGTCTCGCGGTGTCTGTTTTTCGTATGCGGCATACTGGACCGGGTGATTGCCGCAGGCGGGAATGAGCCGGCACAGAGAATCGCCCGCGCCAGGAAAGAAGCTTTTTCGATCACACCCGAGGAGCTGAACCGCTTTGCGTTCTCGGATACGCCGATCACGGTCACTGAGCTGGCGCGGCGCATCAATCTGCTGATCGATACGGAAAAAATGGCCCACCTGAAATATTCCAGCCTGACAGCATTTTTGCTGCAGAGCGGTTATTTGGAGGAAACGCGCCGCACGGACGGAGGGATCATGAAAACGCCCACGGAAGAAGGCCGGCAGGCGGGGATCTCAATAGAGGAAAGGACCGGCCGGCAAGGAGCTTATCAGGTGACAGTTTATAATCTCGCTGCGCAGCAATTCATTCTGGACAACCTCGGCGCTGTCATCGAAATCAATAACAAAAAATCATAAATCAAAAAGCGTCCCCTCTATCGAAGGGACAGCAAACACTGCGAAAAGAGCGTAAAACAGCAAGATGTGTGACGAAGACAGGGGACGGTTCTCTGTCTGGCGTTCACTAAATCCAGAGACAATTATTAAGGCAGGGGCGATTTTCTGTAAAGACGAGCAAAGACAGAGAACCGTCCCCTGTCTTTGGTGCGATTTTCTGTAAAAACAAGCGAAGACAGAGAACCGTCCCCTGTCTTTGAGAACCGTCCCCTGTCTTTCAGTCTTTTGCTTAGCGGTGCATGGCGTCGAGAACGGCCCATTTTTCCCAGCATTGGCAGCTGAAGTCGGCTTGCTTGCCAAGGTCGCTGTGATACCAGCCGCTGTCGCGGTTCAGGCAGCGGCCGCGGGACATGGGGCTTTCGAACTGAACGCGGTTTCCGAAAATATCCGCCGGCTCCCGCTGGCCCGTCCAGTATTCGCAGGTCGCGCATTGTTTCCAGTTGCTTGGATATGAAGTCACTGTCTCATCCTCCTTACGGTTCAGCTTATCCGATATTTTGCACCAGGGTCAGAAGCCCGGATACTATGACCAGAAGGTAAACGCTTTTGCGGAAGCGGTCGGCAGAAAGCTTTTCGGCCGCTGCCAGGCCCAGCTTTTTGCCGCCCCAGATGGCGGCGGCCCCCACCAGAACAGCCGGGATCAGGTCAAGGGTAAAAATACCATTCATGATCCGGGCCACTGTGTTCATCAGATTGGTAAACAGAAAAAGCAGCTGCAGATTGGCCGAATACTCTTCCCGCTCCGGAAATTTCTTCAGGAACAGCAGCGCCATGAGCGGGCCGCCTACGCCAAAACAGGCGGCGCACACGCCGGACAGCAGACTGCAAAGCACCGTGGCAAACGGCGTATCCTTCACCCGCAGCTTTTCCGCAAAGAAAAGATAATACAAGCCCAAAACCGTCAAAAAGCCGCCGAAAAGGATGCCCATCAGCTTCAGATCGATCTTCTGCACGAACTGCAGCGTTGTCAGGCTCGCCGCCAGATACAGAAGGACCGGCGGCAGGACCTTGCGGAAATTCAGCTTCTTCCGGTAGTTCCATGTCAGAAACAGGGACAGAAAAAAGGACGTTCCGGAAGCAATGGCAGCCGACTGTACCACGGTCTTAAACTGCGGCAGCACCAGCATCATCACCAGCGCCGAACCGAAGCCTGTCACCGTCTGTGTAAAGCCCCCCGCCAGGGCAATCAATATCCAACAAATCCAGAACAGCATAGGATATCCTTTGTAAGATCCGCCGCACGGGCGGATTTTCTGCCGATAGCATAGCATAAAGCCCGGGGAGGAACAAGCATCATTCGGTCTGCTCCTCCCCGTTTTTTCTTCTTTTTCCAAGGTTCCTGCTTCCGACCGCTAAACCCGGTATTCCGCCAGTCCCTCTTCTGACAGTTCCAGCACCTTCGTGCAGACCTCGGCCAGATATTTACGGTCGTGCGAAACGCTGATAATCGCACCCGGGTAAGCGGCCAGCAGCCGGCGGATGACCGGCCCGGACAGCGGCGAAAAGTTCCGTGTCGGCTCATCCAGGAGCAGGACATTCGCGCCGGACAGGCTCATTTTCAAGAGCAGGATCTTGGCCCGCTGGCCGCCGGAAAGCTCCGCCAGCGGATGCTCCGTTTCCTCTCTCGTATACCGCATTGCCCCCAGATACGTCCGCAGCCGAGTCTCTTCCTCCCGACTGCCGGATTCGTTCAAAAAAGCAAGCGGCGAAAGCGTATCGTCCAGCAGATCGCGGTAATTCTGCGGCATGTAGGCTGCCCGGATATCCGTCCGCCCAAGCAGCTCCTTCGCCAGCTGCTTGAGCAGCGTGCTTTTTCCGACGCCGTTCTTCCCGACGATCCCGATCTTTTCCGGACCGCGCACGAAAATCTTTACGTTTTTCGCCAGCAGGCGCCCTTTTTCCCCACCTTCCGCTGCATACAGCGCATCCCACGCCGCATCCACCACCGTTTTACCGGCGGGCAGTGCCGCGCGGGCTTCGTCAAAGCGGAAAAAGATCGCCTCTTCCTGCTCGGGATATTCCGTCATTTCCTCATCTTCCCTGGCAAAGCGCTTCTCCAGCGATTTGACGGCATGCATTTTTTTCTTTAGAAGCCGGCCGGTCGAAGGATCCTGCCGGGACACATTCGCCTGCGCCGCCTCCACGCTCTGATAGATCCGCCGGAACTTCTCATCCCGGATCCTCTTATCCCGCCTTTCGCTCACAGCTTCGCGGGCTTGCTGTGCAAAAGCGCTCTCCCGCTGCCGCACATACTCCCGGTAGGAAATCCGCGAAACAGTAAAGCGCGGACGGCTCTTTTTCCGCAGTTGCTCCAGATGGATCACGACGTTGGCGCAGGCTTCGATCAGCGCTTCATCGTGCGAAATAAAGAGCACCGTTTTGTCCGTATTCCGGATGAAATTTTCCAGCCAGATCAGGGTTTCCAGGTCCAGATCGTTCGAGGGCTCGTCCAGCAGCAAAACGGTCGGATCGGCCAGCAGCAGGCACAGCAGCTGCATTTTGATCAGCTCGCCGCCGGACAGCGTGCCAAGGCGCTGCTCCCGATACGGGAAATCCTCCGCCAGTCCCAGCTCTTTCAGCAGGCGAGCCAGTTCCCGCGGGCTGTGATTCCGGGAATCTGCGGCGTCTTCCAGGTATTCCCGCACTGTCTTTTCTCTTTCCTCCGGCGGCAGTTCCTGCGGCAGATATCCCAGCCGCTCCCCCGGGAAGATCCTCTCGCCTTCCGCCTCCGCATAGGGCAGGATCAGCTCCGGATCACAGATCCATTTGAGCAGCGTGCTTTTGCCGTTGCCCTCTTCGCCGATCAGAACGGCCTTATCACCCGGATTCAGGGTAAGCGAAAAATCCTCGAGCAGAAGATGCAGATCTTTTCTATGGGAAATGGTTACGTGTTTTACTTGCAGCATGAAATCTTTCCTCTCCTTTCTGTGCGCCGGGTCTGGCCCGGCGTGCTCCCGAAACGGATCTTCCTCACGAAAAAAGGTCCCTTCGTTTCCGAACGGACCCTCGTCAAATAAACCATCCCGCAGAGTCGATAGACTTCTGCAAAGAAAGAAGGCTTGTACGCGGTAATCCGATTCGGCACGAACAAAAGAAACCCGCTCCGGGCTTAAGCTTTCGCTCTGTTCTCCGATTCCGATTACCGAATGATCATCTTTGCCTCCGTTATTTCAATAGACTGCATCTTTGTATGATGCGCAAATTACAGATATTTCCTCAGCTCTTCCACCTTGTCGGTCTTCTCCCAGGGGAAGCCCTGATCCTCACGGCCGAAGTGGCCGTAGGCAGCGGTCTTCTTGTAGATCGGCTGCCGCAGGTCCAGCATCTCAATGATGCCGGCCGGCCGCAGATCAAAGTGTTTGCGAATGATCTCCACCAGCTTTTCATCCGGGAGCTTGCCGGTCCCGAAGGTATCCACCTGGATGGAGGTCGGATGCGCTACACCGATCGCATAGGCCAGCTGCAGCTCGCATTTATCTGCCAGCCCCGCCGCAACGATGTTCTTCGCCACGTAACGCGCCGCATAGGCCGCGCTGCGGTCCACCTTCGTCGGATCCTTGCCGGAGAAGGCGCCGCCGCCGTGACGGGCCATGCCGCCGTAGGTATCGACGATGATCTTCCGCCCCGTTAATCCGGAGTCCCCCTGCGGTCCGCCGACCACAAAGCGGCCGGTCGGATTGATATAATAGCGGGTCTCCTCCGTGATCATCTCCTTCGGCAGGATCGGATCCAGCACATATTTTTTGATATCCGCATGCAGCTGCTCCTGAGAGATCTCCGGGGCATGCTGTGCGGAAACGACCACATTGTCGATGGCGCAGGGCTTGCCGTTTTCATCGTACTCGATGGTGACCTGCGTTTTTCCGTCCGGGCGAAGATACGGCAGCGTGCCGTTTTTGCGCACGTCCGCTAAACGCTTGGCCAGCTTATGCGCCAGCGAGATCGGGTACGGCATCAGCTCCGGCGTCTCGTTGGTGGCATAGCCGAACATCATGCCCTGATCGCCCGCACCGATCGTATCCAGCACGTCGGTCTTTTCTTTTCCGCGCTGCTCCAGCGCATCATTCACGCCCATGGCAATATCCGGGCTCTGCTCATCGATCGCCGTGAACACGGCACAGCTCTGCCCGTCAAAACCGTATTTGGCGCGGTCATAGCCGATCTCCAGGACGGTGTCGCGCACGACCTTCGGGATATCCACATACCCTTTCGTCGTGATCTCACCCATCACCACCACAAAGCCCGTTGAAGTCAGCGTCTCGCAGGCTACGCGGCTTAAAGGATCCTGTTTTAAAAGCTCATCCAGAATCGCGTCGGAAATGGCATCGCACATTTTGTCGGGATGTCCTTCCGTGACCGATTCCGACGTAAATAATCTTTTTTCCATACTCATCCTGTCTTATTGGGGTTTTATAATAAAGCGGCTCTGTGCTGCGCATAAAGCGCCTTCGCAAAGCCGCCTTTCAAGACTTTTTATCTGCTGTTTCAGCCGATCTTCAGCTTTGCCTTCTGCAGCTCTTCCTCTGAGTTGATCAGTTCGATCTGCGCACCCAGGCTGCGAAGCTTGTCCGCGAAGTCCTCATAGCCGCGCAGGACATAATCCACGTTGTCTACCGTGCTGATGCCTTCTGCCGCCAGCCCCGCCAGGACCAGCGCCGCACCGGCTCTTAAGTCCGGGGCCACCAGCTCCGCCGCTTTCAGATGCGATCCGCCCTTGAAGATAGCGACCGACCCCTTCACCTCCGTGTCCGCGCCCATCTTGTTCAGCTCGTCCACGTACTTGAAGCGGTTTTCGAAAATGCTCTCCGTAATGGTCCCGACACCGTCCGCCACACAGAGGGCGACCCCCATCTGCGGCTGCATATCGGTCGGAAAACCGGGGTAGGGCAGCGTCTTTACATTGCAGGAATATAAGCTCGGGCGTCCCACCACGCGGATGGAATCCACATGTTCCGTGACCTCACAGCCCATTTCCAGCAGCTTGGCGGAAATGGCATCCATATGCTGCGGAATGATATGCCGCACCAGGATATCGCCTTTCGTGATGGCGGCCGCCATCATAAAGGTCCCGGCTTCGATCTGGTCCGGAATGATGGTATATTCCGTTCCGTGCAGCCGTTCCACGCCCTGAATCCGGATCACGTCCATGCCGGCGCCCTTGATGCGGGCTCCCATGGAGTTCAGCATGTTGGCCACGTCCACGATATGCGGCTCCTTGGCCGCGTTTTCAATGATCGTGTTCCCCCGGGCCAGGACGGACGCCAGCATCAGGTTGATGGTAGCCCCGACCGAGGCCATATCCAGATAGATATGCGAGCCCCGAAGGTCCTTCGCATCCAGAACCACCATGCCGTTTTCATTGTGCGAAGAAGCGCCCAGCATGCGGAAACCCTTGATATGCTGG
>CADBSR010000039.1 GCA_902797385.1 uncultured Lachnospiraceae bacterium | reverse complement strand
GCGCGGGATCCAGCACGCTTCCCTTAAGATTTCCCTTTGCCGACACGAGGTAAGCATACCAGGGATCCCGAAAGGCCGGCTCCTTCCTGCTGGCAAGGATCGTCAGTTCGATCCCCGAAAGAGAAAACCCATATCGATTCTGTTCCCAGCGAAACTGTTCTTCATTCCTACGAGCCGTCACCTTAGCCAGAAAGAACACTGCAAGCAAAATGAGGAACGCTGCGCTAAGGCCTGCAATTTTTATCAATCTGTCTTTTGTGGGTGTTGTAACCATGTGAACCTCTTAACAAACTTTATCCATTCTTCTTTCTCATGCATGTATGATAGCTGTGCAAAAAAACGGATGAAGAAAAAAGCTCAGCGTTTTGGTGGCTTCGGTCCCTGAAACTCGTAAAAATAGGTTTTCAGCATCCCATTGTAGATCTTTCGGTTTTTGTCTGCCTTCCGCCCGAAGGCTGCCTCGATGCCGTCGAAGGACGTGATCACGTAGGCCGACCAGGAATCTAACGCCCGGAAGCGCTCGCCCAGCGCTTGATAAAGCGGCATCAGCGCTGCCTTGTCCTCCAACCGCTCACCGTAAGGCGGATTGGTCAGAAGGAAGCCGTACTTTTTATTGTGGCTTAAGTCTTTCACATCCCGCACCTGGAAATGGATCAGATGATCCACGCCGGCCAGGCGGGCATTGTCTCTGGCGGCCCGGATCACAGCTTCGTCAATATCATAGCCCTGAAGATCCGTTTCCACAGACCGGTCCTCCCCGTCCCGCAGTTCCGCGCGCCACTCCTCCCAGTTTTTTTCAGGGAACAGATGCGGCCAGGTCTCGGCGGTAAAACGCCGGTTGATACCCGGCGCGATATTCGCCGCCTTTAACGCTGCTTCGATCAGGAAAGTCCCGCTGCCGCAGAAAGGATCCACCAGGATCCGGTCTGCCCGCCACGGAGTCAGGTCCAGCAAGGCTGCCGCCAACGTTTCGGTAATCGGCGCCTTACTCACCAGTTTCCGGTAACCGCGCTTGTGCAGGGAATCACCGGACAAATCCAGCCCCACGGTCACTTCATCCTTCATCAGCACCACCCGGACCGGGAAGGAAGCGCCGCTCTCCGGGAACACCGTCAAATGATACGCACTCTTTAAGCGCTCCACCATGGCTTTCTTCATGACCGACTGAATATCGGTCGGGCTGTACAGCGCACTTTTGATGCTGGCGGCCTTGGCGACCCAGAAACGGGCATCCCGCGGCAGATAGTCCTCCCACGGCAGGGCTCTGGTCCCTTCAAAGAGCTCATCCCAGGTCCGTGCTTTGAAACTGCCGACTTTCAGCAGCACCCGTTCGGCGGTCCGCAAGGATAAATTTGCCAGGATACCGGCATCCGCATCGCCTTCAAAAAAGACCTTTCCGTCCTCCACTTTGGTGATATCGTAGCCCAAATCCAGGATCTCGCGCTTGCACACGGATTCCAAACCGAAATGACAGGGAGCGATATATTCAAACATGAAAAACCTCCGGTACGGGAAATAAGACGCCGGTGCTTAAGGCGCCCTGTTACGGGAAAAATTATAGCATGAAGCAGGCGAAAAGGGAAGAAGGGAAATAAGGAAAAGCGCTCACAGAAAGACAGAAAAAGAGCCGAAAGATCCGTCTCTTCCGGCTCTTTGACAGGCTGCAAAACCTTATTTCAGCACGAGATGTTTCGGCAGGCCGTTTTCGATCACCGGCAGGCTCTCGCCCTGGATGAGCGGACGGGCATAGCGGATGAAATCCTCTGTCACGTCGCTTCCGTCCTCACTGATCCACGCACGCGGCACCAGGCGCTCCACGTTGGAGATATAGTGGACATCGGCCAGGCCGATCTCGCAGCGGTAAGGGTTCTCGCCCGCGCGGTTCAGGGTCGCCATCAGAGCCGTGCGGCCGGAAAGAGCCGCCTCGACAGCCTTGGCGCCGGAGGCAAACGCCTCGTCCACGTCGGTCTGGGAAGCCAGGTGCGCCGCGCAGCGCTGCAGGGTGGAAAGTTCAATGGCGCGGGTCTTGCAGCCGAACTTCTCTTCGCAGACACTGCAAAGATAGGTCGCGGTTCCGCCCATCTGCTTGTGGCCGAAGGCATCGACCGCCTTGTCGGCCGCCGCATATTCGCAGATGAAGGTGCCCTTCTCATCGTGGATCCCCTCGGACACGGCAACCATGATATTGTTCTTCTTTTCCAGCAGAGCGCTGATCTTGCTCAGGAACGCGTCCATATCGAACGGGACCTCGGGCAGATAGATCAGATCCGGACCGGGATGGTCCTCTCCGCGGGCCAGCGCGGCAGCCGCCGTCAGCCAGCCGGCGTTGCGGCCCATGATCTCCATCACGTAGATGGTGCGGTTCGTGCTGTAGACGACCTCGTCGCGGATGGCTTCCTTGGTCATGGTCGCGATGAACTTGGCCGCACTGCCGAAGCCGGGCGTATGATCCGTCTCGGCCAGGTCGTTGTCAATGGTCTTGGGCGCGCCCACAAAGCAGATATCGGAGCCGGTCGCCAGACCGTAGTCAGCCAGTTTGCGAATCGTATCCATGGAATCGTTGCCGCCGATGTAGATGAAGACCTTGATCTCATACTTGTTCAGCAGCGCAAAAATTTTCTCATAGACTTCGGGCTTTTTCTCCGCGTCCGGGAGCTTGAAGCGGCAAGAACCGAGGAAGGCCGCCGGCGTCTTCTTTAAGAGCTCGACTTCTTTTTCACTCTTTAAGATCTCGCCCAGATCTACCAGGCGCTCGTCCAGAAAGCCCTGGATCCCGTTGCGCATACCGTATACTTTATCCGCTCCCAGTTCCTTGGCACGGCAGTAAACACCGGCGAGCGAGCTGTTAATGACCGACGAAGGACCGCCGGACTGACCAACGATGACGTTTTTCATTATCATTCTCCTTAAAAAAAGATACTTCTTGTTAAATATGGGCTGCCAAAATCACCTGGCACCGACTGGATACTACCATGTTTCCGGTCTTCCTGCAAGCAGATTTTGAGGCAGGACTCCGGGGGGCCAGGCGCGCCAGGCCCGGGAGACTTCTGACCCTCTTACTCAAGCATACCTGCGATTTCCTGCAGGAACTCGCGGATCGAAAGATGCTGCGGGCAGGAACCCTCGCAAGCCCCGCACTGGATGCAGTCCGAAGCCTTGCCGGAATCCTTCGTCCGGAACGCATAGCGCTTCTTCGCCTCTTCCAGGTTGTTGTAGCGCAGGTAATAATTGTAAATGCTGAAAATGAGCGGGATATTGATGCTCATGGGGCAGCCTTCCACGCAGTACTTGCAGGCCGTGCAGGGGATCTGCCGCTGCGCCTTTAAGATCTCCACGACCTTGTCCAGGGCCTTACGTTCCTGATCATTCAAAGGCTCAAACTGCGCCATATAGGACATGTTGTCCTCGGTCTGTCCGATGGTGGACATACCGGAAAGCACCGCCAGGATCCCATCCAGCGAAGCCGCGAAACGGATCCCCCAGGATGCCAGAGACAGATCCGGCCGAACTGCCTTCAGAACCGCTGCCGCTTCCTCCGGCAGGGTCGCCAGCGAACCGCCCTTGACCGGTTCCATGATTACCACGGGTTTTCCGTGTTTTCTGGCTACCTCGTAGCAGGCGCGGGACTGTACGTCCGGATTCTCCCAGTCGGCATAGTTGATCTGCAGCTGGACAAATTCCGCCTCCGGATGCTCGGTCAGGATCTGTTCCAGAACTTCCGGCGTATCATGGAAGGAAAAACCGATATGACGGATCAGGCCCTCTTTTTTCTTTTCCGCCACGAAATCCCACAGACCGAAATCGCTGTAGCGGTCCTTGTTGCCGGCTCCCATCGCGTGCAGGAGGTAGTAGTCAAAATACCCGGCTCCGGTCCGTTCCAGACTGGTCGTAAACTGCGCCTTCGCCGCTTCGGCATCGGCGGCTGCCCGGGCATTGATCTTGGTCGCCAGCGTGTAGCTTTCGCGGGGGTAGCGATCCACGAGGATCTTCTTCGTTGCTTCCTCGGAGCCCTCATAGACGAAGGCCGTGTCAAAGTAGGTGCCGCCGCCCTGAATGAAGCGGTCCACCATCGCTTTTCCCTGTTCAATGTCGATACTGCCGTCT
>CADBSR010000038.1 GCA_902797385.1 uncultured Lachnospiraceae bacterium | reverse complement strand
TCCTCGGAATCCAGGAAAATGCGGGCTGGCAGGACGTCCACCATGTGCTGGAGTCGGGCCTTTTCCCACTCCTCCACGCGGGCCAGATCCTTCTGCTTCATATAGCGGGCATGGATCTTTTCGACGCCGTCCAGGCTAAGATCCACCCGGACCTTGGAGGCGCCGGCCTTGTAGCATTCCTCGGTCAGCATCTTGACAAATTCGGGCTGATCCAGGCCGGCATTGATAATGACCTGCTGGCCCTTCTGGATATTGACCCCCGTGCGGGCGATCAGTTTCGCATAATTTCTCAGTACGGTTTTTTTCATACACTCCTCCTGAATGGAAAACGTTATTTTTCTTGGTAAAGCGGCTGCTTTAAGGCTTTTTGATGCGCTTCGATGCCGGCACGATGGCCTTCTCGGGACAGACAAGCACGCAGAGGTGGCAACCGACGCATTTTTTCCCGTCCAGCACGGGCTTGCGGTCCTTGTTTAAGGAAATCGCCTGGTGCCCTCCGTCCAGACAGGAGATCTCGCAGCGGCCGCAGCCACTGCATTTTTCGCGCAGGAACTTCGGGAAAATAACGGTGTCGCGCTCCAATACGTCCGTGGTATCGCTCACGGAATCCAGTGCCAGACCGATGGCTTCGCGCACGTTCGAAAAGCCCTTCTCCGCGAGATAATAATTCAGACCGGACTTTAAGTCGTCTATAATGCGGTAGCCGTACTGCATAACGGCGGTGGTGACCTGAATGCTGCCCGCCCCAAGCAGGATGAATTCCAGCGCGTCCGACCAGCATTCCACGCCGCCCATGCCGCTCAGGTGCAGACCCTTTAACTTCGGATTCTGCGCCAGCTCCGTTATAAAGCGCAGGGCAATGGGCTTGACGGCTCGGCCGCTGAAGCCGCCCACGGCGGACATGCCCCGGACGGCAGGCGAAGAAACGTAGGTCTGCGGATTCACCCCTATGATGCTCTTAATGGTGTTGATGGCGGAAAGGCCGTCGGCCCCGCCGCGCCGGGCTGCCTCGCCCGCCTCACTCATAGCCATGACGTTTGGCGTGGGCTTGACTAAAAGGGGCTTGGTCGTGCCGCGCCGGGCCGCTGCTGTGAAGCGCTCCACGAGCTCCGGAACCTGGCCGATATCGGAACCCAGACCGCCATCCGCCATATTGGGACAGGAAAAATTGAGCTCGATCGCATCGGCCCCGTTTTCCTCGCACTGGCGGGCCAGATCCTCCCATTCAGCGTCATTCTGCCCCATAATCGAGGCCAGGATCAGCTTGGAAGGATAGTTTCTCTTTAAATGCCGGAAGATCTCCATGTTCTCGGCGACGCTGTGGTCGGAGAGCTGTTCAATGTTTTTGAAGCCGATGATGCTGCCGCCCTCGCCGCTGATGGCGGAAAAGCGGGGCGACGCCTCATGGATCTCAAAGGAGCAGATGGTTTTGAAGCAGACGCCGGCCCAGCCGGCTTCAAACGCCCGGGCGCACATATCGTAGGTGCTGGCGACGACCGAGGAAGACAGCAGGAAAGGATTTTCCAGGGGGATCCCGCACAGATCGGTCTTCAGCCGATCCTCATTCGCGGGCGGGGCGACCTCCGTATCCGGCCGCACCTCCTCATAGAGGCGGCCGATCAGCGCGCGGACGGGGACTTGGCCGGCTCGTAAGCAGGCTTTTTCGCAGGGCGCGTCGCAGAAGGCGCAGGGATTTATTTCCGGCAGGGACGCAGCGGCGGCCCGCTCGTTGTCAAACCAGATGCTTCTGAGCAGGGCAGCCGGGTCCAGATGGGGACAGGCCGCCGAGCACGGCGCGCTCCCGCAGAGCATGCAGCGGATCATATCGGAACGAAAGATTTTGGTCGGGGCTGGCATAGAACCTCCTTTTTATGACGGTAGCGGGTGTTGCTTACATATCGAGCAGAGGGCCGTTGCCCTTTTTCGGGATCAGCAGATCGCCTTTGGTAAAGCTTGTTATGGCTCTACTATATCACAGCTTTCGCCATTTGGAAGCAAAATGATGGCAGGATACATAAAAACGGCATAAAAAAAGAAAGCTGGACGATGACAGCCTTTGTTTGATATGATGGC
>CADBSR010000037.1 GCA_902797385.1 uncultured Lachnospiraceae bacterium | reverse complement strand
GTATGCTTACCTCGTGTCGGCAAAGGGAAATCTTAAGGGAAGCGTGCTGGATCCCGCGCTCATGGAGGAAGGGATCAGCCGCCCGATTATCGAAGTGATAAACGCATACAAACTTGATTCGCTCTTTCGCCCTGTTTCCGGCAGAACTTATTATTCCCGGATCCTGACGCCTCTTGCCGCAGGCAGCCGAATGAGGTTATGCATTATATACGATCCGGCAGAGGAACGGTACTGCCTGATAGAGGCGAACGAAATGAATCCTTTTTAGAACATAGCGGGAGAGCAGGAGAGAAGCATGAAAGAATTGATCTTAGCCAGTCACAATCAGGGAAAGGTTCGCGAGATACGAGAGCTGCTTGCGGACGAGGCCGTGGAGGTCTTAAGCCTTTCCGATATCGGCTGGCGGGAAGAGATAGAAGAAAACGGAAAATCCTTCCGGGAAAATGCCCTGATCAAGGCGCGCCGGATCTTTGAGGTGACCGGGAAGGCGGCGATCGCGGATGACTCCGGCCTGGAGGTCGATGCGCTGGGCGGCGCACCGGGCATCTATTCGGCCCGATATCTGGGCGAAGATACGCCCTATGAGATCAAAAACGCGGATATTATTTCCAAAGTGGAAGGGCTGCCGGAGGAAAAACGCGGGGCGGATTTCCGCTGCGTGATGGCCTTCGTGTATCCGGATGCGGAAGGAAAGCCGGTAGAGCGGACCGCGGAAGGTCAGGTGAACGGCAGGGTGGCGCACGAGACGGCCGGCAGCGGCGGTTTCGGCTATGATCCGCTGTTCTTCCTGCCGGAATACGGCTGCACCATGGCCGAGATCAGTGAAGAAGAAAAAAATGCCATTTCTCACCGGGGACGGGCGCTTCGGGCCATCCTGCCGGAGATCGAAGAATGGCTGAGAGATAAGGACTGCCGGAAGGAAAACGCACAGAAGCCGGCCGTCAAAGAGCGAAAGGGGGAAACAATGCGGAAAGAGATCTTTATCCCGTCTTCGGATGAGAAGACACAGCTGCACGGGTACATCTGGACACCGGAGGGAGACGTAAAAGCCGTTGTCCAGCTGGTACACGGCATGGAGGAATATATTGCCAGATACGATGAATTTGCGAATGTGCTGGCAAAGAACGGCTATGCCGTGATCGGACACGATCACCTGGGACACGGTCAATCGGTCACGTCAGAAGAGGAGCTCAGCTACTTTGCGAAGGAAAAGGGCATGGAATGCGTACTGCGCGACATGCATGCCTTTACGCTGCGCGCCAAAAAGGAATTCCCGGACAAGCCGCTCTTCATGCTGGGCCACAGCATGGGCTCTTTCTTTGCCCGCCGCTATGTGACCCTGTATCCCAGAGAACTGAAGGGCCTGATCTTAAGCGGGACCGGCTTCCAGCCTTACGCAGTGGTTCACATGGGCCGCGGGATCTCCAAAATGGTCGCGACCTTCAAGGGCGATCATTACAAGAGCTCCATGATCGAAAAAATGGCTCTCGGCACCAAGCCGTTGGAAGACTGGCTCTGCACCAGACAGGAGATCGTGGATGCCTACCGGGCGGACCCGCTTTGCGGCGTTCCGTTCACGGTCGGCGCCTTTGCGGATTTCTTTAAGCTCCTGGAGCAGCTGGCCAAAGGCAGGGACAAGGACCGCGTGCCGAAGGATCTGCCGATCCTGCTGATCGCCGGCATGAAGGATCCGGTCGGCAACATGTCCAAGGGTGTCCTGAAGGTTTATAACCGCTATAAGGCCTGGGGCTTTACGGATGTGGACGTGATCTTCTACAAGGACGATATGCACGAGATCCTGAACGAAAAGGACCGCGAAGATGTCTTCCGTGACGTCCTGCATTTCCTGGATACAAAGGCGGAAAAAGCATGACGATCCGTGAACAGACCGAAGCGATTGAGGAGCAGATCTTAAGTCCTTATGCGGCCTTAAGTAAAAACTCTCTGGGGCGCGACCGGGACGATGATCCCTGCCCGATCCGGACCTGCTACCAGCAGGACCGGGACCGGATCCTGCACTGCAAGGCCTTCAGACGCTTAAAGGACAAGACGCAGGTCTTCCTGGCCCCGCAGGGAGCGCATTACCGGACGAGACTGACGCATACCCTTGAGGTGCAGCAGATCGCCCGGACCGTGGCACGTGCCCTACGCTTAAACGAAGACCTGACCGAGGCCATCGCCCTGGGGCACGATCTGGGGCACACCCCCTTCGGCCATGCCGGTGAGCGGGTCCTGAACGAGCTCTGCCCGGAAGGCTTTAATCACTACGAGCAGGGGATCCGTGTCGTGGAACGCCTGGAAAAGGACGGCAAGGGCTTGAACCTGACCAAAGAGGTCCGGGACGGGATCCTGCAGCACCGGATCGACGGGAACCCCATGACGTTGGAGGGCAAGGTCGTTCAGCTCTGCGACAAGGTCGCCTATATCAATCATGATATCGACGATGCCATGCGGGCCGGTCTTTTAAGTGAAGAGATGTTGCCGCGGGAATATACGACGGTCCTGGGCCATACCGTCCGGGAACGTCTGGACACCATGATCCACGGGATCATCGATTACAGCATCGGCAAGCCCCAGGTCGAGATGGCGCCGCGCATCAAAGAGGCGGTCACGGGCCTTCGGAGCTTCATGTTCAATCACATTTACCTGCACAGCATTGCAAAGGCCGAAGAGGGCAAGGCCCAGGACCTTCTGCGGACGCTGTACGGATACTATATTGTTCACGACCAGGAACTGCCGCACGAATACGTGGAGGCAGTCTGGATCTACAACGAGTCCTGGAGCCGGGCGGTCTGCGATTACATCGCAGGCATGACGGATGCCTATGCCATTGAGCGCTACAAGGAGCTCTTCCTGCCCAAGCCCTGGACCATGACGTAAAAAAGGTTGAAAACCGTATGCCTCTGTATCCGGAAGAACTGATTGAGGAAGTGCGCAGCCGCAGCGATATCGTTGCGGTCATCGGCGCGCGCATCAAATTGACGCGGAAAGGCGCCAATTATTTTGCGTGCTGTCCGTTCCACAATGAAAACACGCCTTCCTTCTCTGTTTCTCCGGGCAAGCAGATGTATTACTGCTTCGGCTGCGGCGCCGGCGGCAACGTCATCACCTTCCTGATGAACTACGACAACATCAGTTTTCAGGATGCCATGCAGGAGCTGGCGGGCCGGGCCGGGATCACGCTCCCCGAGCGGGAGATGACCGAGGACGAAGAACGGCAGGAACGCGCAAGAAGCCGGTATTTCTCCATCAACGGAGAGGCCGCCAAGTATTACTACTATCTGCTGCGGGACGGGGCCGGCAAGGCGGGCATGGACTACTTTACCCGCCGGGGACTTTCGGCGGAGACCCTGCATCGCTTCGGCCTGGGCTATGCATCGCCGCACTATGACGGCCTGTACCGCTATTTAAAGAAAAAAGGCTACAGCGATGAAGAGTTAAGGACGCTGTCACTGGCCCGTTTTTCGGAGGAGAAGGGTGTCCGCGATTTTTTCCGGGATCGGGTGATGTTCCCCATCATGGACCGCTCCGGCCGGGTGATCGGCTTCGGCGGCAGAGTTTTGGGCAACGGGGAGCCGAAATATCTGAACTCGCCCGAAACGCCGATCTTCGATAAAGGCCGCAACCTCTACGGCCTGAACCTGGCCCGTTCCAGCCGTCGCCCGTATTTCCTTCTGTGCGAAGGGTATATGGATGTGATCGCCATGCATCAGGCGGGCTTTGACTGCGCGGTGGCAACCCTGGGGACGGCCTTGACGAGCGGCCATGCCCAGCTTTTCAGGCGTCTGGGCAAGCCGGTGATCCTGGCCTATGACAGTGACGGTGCCGGTCAGACGGCGGCCATGCGGGCCATCCCCATGCTGCGCAGCGCCGGGATCGAATGCAAGCGGCTGCATCTAAAGCCGTACAAGGATCCGGATGAATTCCTGGTCCATGAAGGGGCCGAAGTCTTTGAAAAACGCATCGGCGAGGCCCAGAACGCCTTCCTGTTCCAGTCGGACGTCTGGCGGGAACAGTACGATCTGGAAGATCCGGCCGGCCGGACCGCCTTCCACCGGAAGATCGCGGAGGAGCTGACGGTCTTTACCGAAGCGCTGGAGCGGGAAAACTATATAGAGGCGGTCTGCAAACGGCACGGGATCCCGCAGGAGCACCTCAAGGGACTCATCAACGCCGTCGGCAATCGCCGGTACAACGAGGAGATCGCGGACCCGGATCCGGAGATCCTGATGCAGGGTGCCGCGCCGCGCGGGACCCATGAGAAAAAGGCCGGGATCCTCTCGGCCGCCCAGATCCTTCTGGCCTGGGCCGCGCTTTCGCCGGCTGATCCGGCGCGTGTCAAAGCCCTGCTGCGGGAGGAGGACATGCCGGAGGAAAGCTACCGCAAGCTCTGGCGGGCGATCCTGGAAGAAAAGGAAAAGAAGCCCGCTGTGCAGCCGGCCGCCCTGGTCAGCCGCTTCGTGGAAGAGGAAGAGGTCAGCAAGCTGGCCGCCACGGTCTTTACCCGGACCCTGAGCGACGATCTTTCATCGGCGGAGCGCAGCCGGATCCTCAGCGAAAACCTGCAGCGGCTGCGGAAAGATGCCCTGAAAAACGCGCTCCGGGAAAGCGGAGATCCCGCGCTGGCGGCGCGTCTGGTCAAGGAAATGGCAAACATCGGAAAATTAGTGATACAGGAAACGGAAGTATAGAAGCGCTTCCCCCATCGGGAAGGGCAGGAAAGGAATCCTATGAGTGAAATCAGTCTGGAACAAATTTTATCGACCTGCGACCACACCCTGTTAAAGCAGGAATCGACCTGGGAACAGATCCGGCAGATCTGCGATGACGGCATCGCCTACCATACGGCCTCGGTCTGCATCCCGCCTTCCTTTGTGAAGCAGGCAAAGGATTACGCCGGGGAACGGCTGGCCATCTGCACGGTGATCGGCTTCCCGAACGGCTACATGACGACTGCAACGAAGGTCTTCGAGACCACGGATGCCGTTGCCAACGGTGCGGATGAGATCGATATGGTCATCAATATCGGCTGGGTCAAGGAAGGCCGTTATAAGGACGTTCAGAAGGAGATCGAAGCCGTGAAGGAAGCCTGTCGCGGGCGGATCCTGAAGGTCATCATTGAGACCTGCCTGCTGACGGACGAGGAAAAAATCGAGATGTGCAAGGTGGTCACGAAGGCCGGTGCAGATTTCATCAAGACTTCGACGGGCTTTTCCACCGGCGGTGCGACCCGCGAGGACGTCGCCCTCTTTGCGGAAAATGTAGGTCCGAAGGTCCAGATCAAGGCGGCCGGCGGCATTGCCAACCTAAAGGATGCCGAAGATTTCATCCGGCTCGGCGCGTCCCGTCTGGGCACCAGCCGGCTTGTGAAGATCGCGAAGGAGCAGGGGTAAGGGCAAGTAAGGAGATAGTTTTTTATGGTCAGCAACAAACGTTTATATGAACTGGCGCTGGAAGCCCGCAAGCGCGCCTATTGCCCGTACTCGCATTTTGCGGTCGGAGCGGCGCTGCTCACGAAGAGCGGAAAGGTGTACCTGGGCTGCAATATTGAAAATCAGTCCTTCGGGGCAACCAACTGCGCGGAGCGGACGGCCATCTTCAAGGCGGTCAGTGCCGGCGACAGGGATTTTGAAGCCATTGCCGTGTGCGGCGCCATGGAAGGGGAAGAGCCGACAAAGCCCGCGCCGCCCTGCGGTATCTGCCGTCAGGTGATGACCGAATTCTGCGGGCCCGATTTCCGCATCCTGCTGCACGGTGAAGAAGGGGAGCCGAAGGAATACACGCTCACCGAGATCCTTCCGCTGCAGTTTGATCTGAAAGAATACGAAAGCAAGGAATAAAAGCGGAGGACACAGCCATGCGCATGGTGGATCTCATCAACAAGAAAAAAAACGGCGGGATCCTGGATCGGGAGGAACTGGCCTTTTTCGTCAACGGCGTGACAGACGGAAGCCTGCCGGATTATCAGCTCAGTGCGTTCTGCATGGCCGTTCTCTTTCAGGGAATGGACGATCAGGAGATTGCGGCGCTGACGGATCTGATGGCACATTCGGGCGATATGATCGATCTGTCCGAGTTCGGCACGCTTTCCGTGGACAAACACTCCACGGGCGGTGTGGGCGATAAAACGACGCTGATCCTGGCTCCATTGGTCGCTGCCTGCGGCGCCAAGGTCGCCAAAATGTCCGGGCGCGGGCTGGGGCATACCGGCGGCACCGTGGACAAGCTTGAATCGATCCCCGGGTATCAAACCGAACTGCCGGAGGAAGAATTCCGGCGGATCTCCCGCGAGGTCGGCGTCTGCGTCATAGGGCAGAGCGGTGAACTGGCCCCCGCAGACAAGCGTCTGTACGCACTTCGTGACGTGACCGGGACCGTGAATTCCATCCCGCTCATCGTCTCCAGCATCATGTCCAAGAAGCTGGCCGCCGGCGCGCATTCCATTGTCCTGGACGTGACGGTGGGGAGCGGCGCCTTTATGAAGACGACGGCGGATGCCGCGGTCCTGGCGGAAAAGATGGTGACCATCGGCCGGGCCTGCGGCCGCAATATGTCGGCCCTGATCACGGATATGAGCGAGCCGCTGGGACATGCGGTCGGCAACGCCCTGGAAGTGCAGGAGGCGATCGGTGTTTTACGGGGCGAGGTCGGCGGCGACCTGAAGGAAGTCTGCCTGGCCCTGGCCGGAGAAATGCTGTCCTTATCGCTTACGCTTGGTCCGGAAGAAGGCCGGAAGCTGGCGGAGGAGACCCTGGAAAGCGGGGCCGCCTACGCGAAGTTTAAAGAATGGATCGCGGCACAGGGCGGTGACGTGCGCTTTGCCGAAGATCCGTCCCGCTTCCCGTCGGCTGCGTACAGCCTGGATGTCCTGGCGGAGGAGAGTGGATATCTGGCCGCCATGGATACGGAAGCCATCGGCAACGCGGCCTGCAGCCTGGGCGCCGGCCGCCGCACCAAGGCCGATGTGATCGATATGGCAGCCGGTCTGGTCCTGACGGCCAAGATCGGCGATCAGGTGAAAAAGGGTGATCGGCTGGCGACGTTGTATTCCAACAACAAAGACTGTCTGCCGGCGGCCGCCGAAGAATATCTCGGGGCGCTGACCTTCAGTCGGAAACCGGTACCAAAGCCGGTTCTGATCCACCGGATCATCCACTGAAAAAGCGGTTTTTATTGATACAGAGCAGAATCATCGGGATTGAGAGGGCAAAAAAATGTTTGGAAAGCGTCCTGACGGCACGCGGGTAAAGGGAATCGATCCGGTTGTAAGGATCACAGGATATGTGATGCCGATGCGCTGCGATGCGCAGGTGTTTTTGAAACATAAGGCAGATCTGGATGTGCTTTCCGCATTTATCCGGAAGGAAAACCAGGAGAAAGGCGAAAAGATCACTCACATGCAGCTTCTGATTGCCGCGTATGTGCGGGCCATCAGTCAGAATCCGGAGGTCAACCGGTTTATTATGAACAAGCAGCTGTTCGCCCGCAACAACTGCTCGGTGGCGTTTACCATTTTGCGGGATCCCCAGAATATCGAGTCGGGTGAAGCCGTCGTCAAGATCAAATTTGACCTGAGCGATACCATTTACGACGTGCGCGACCGGGTGGAGGCAGCCGTGGCCGTCAACCGCCAGGTGGAGGAGAAAACCTTCGTGGACAAACTCCTGGGTGGTCTGTTTGCGGTGCCGGGTTTGGCCACCGCCACCGTCGGGGTGGTCAAGCAGCTGGACAAATACGGGCTGGCACCGAACATGCTGATCGATGAACTGCCCTTCTACGTCGGGATGTACGTCACCAATATGGCTTCCATCGGCATGCATGACGTGAACCATCACCTTTACAACTGGGGCGATGTAAGCCTGTTCTTCAGCATGGGCACGCCGGAAAAAGCGGCCGTGGTGGAAGACGGGAAGACCGTCATGAAGCGCTATATGCCCATGGGCATCACGGCGGACGAGCGGATCTGTTCTGGCGCCCGCTACGCGCGCTTCTTTAAGGAAATGCGGCGCTGCCTCGAGCACCCGGAACTGCTGACTGTGCCGCCGAAGCAGGTGCTGTTCGATGAAGGCTGTGAATATCATGAGCCGAAAGTCGGCAAAGCGTAAGCCTTTTGTCTGTGACGTCAGGAACGGAGGGGCTTGAAGGAGAACTTATGAAGAAATATCTGGCTGTAGATGTAGGCGGGACCGAAGTGAAGATCGGGATCGTCACGGAAGAGGGAGACGTCGTTTGCAAGACGGCGGTCCCGGCCGATTTTGACAATTATCAGACGCCTCTGATGCTGACGGCCCTGCGGGGAGCGGCAGCGTTTGTGCAGGCGGCTGCCGGAGAGACGGACAAGAGTTCGGAAAAGGATATTCCGGCAGCGGACCAGACGAAGCAGACCCCGGACGCGTCGTTGGCGGGCTGTAAGGAAGCTGTTCAAAAACTGGGCCTGGGCGGCATCGGGATCTCCACCACCGGCATGATCGATAAAGAAAAAGGCCGGGTCGCAGGGGCGGCCGGTCATATCCCGAACTTTCTGGACTCCGAATTCAAGACCTGTTTTGAGGAAGCTTTCGGCCTGGAGACGCACGTCATGAATGATGCAAACAGTGCGGCCGTGGCCGAGCACTGGACCGGCAGCGCGAAAGGCTGCGACAATGCCCTGGTCCTGACGCTTGGGACCGGCATCGGCGGCGGGATCATCGTGAACGGGAAGATCCTGGAAGGCGCCCACGGATATGCGGGCGAGGTCGGACATATTACCATCAAAAAAGACGGTCCCATGACGCCCTGCGGCAACCGGGGAACGTTTGAATTTTACGGCGCCACCAAAGCGCTGGTGCTGCTGGCCGAGGAGAGGTTCCTCGCAGCGGGAGAGCCGGTGCCGGACGGCGGCTTAAATGGCCGGATGATCTTTCAGGCTTTGGCCGAAGGCAATGAAGTGGCCCGGGCTGCGGTCCGCGACTGGATCAGCGATATTGCT
>CADBSR010000036.1 GCA_902797385.1 uncultured Lachnospiraceae bacterium | reverse complement strand
AGCCCGGAGGCACACCGGCGCGTCATGCAGTACTGCGGCGTGGCGGCCATGAGCGGCTTTTTCGGCAACCCGATCGCGGAGGCGCTGTACGGGGCGGAAGGGATCCTGTATGTATCGCTCTTCCTCATCCCGATGCGCGTCGCCATGTGGTCCGTCGGGCCTTCCTATTTTATATCGGACAGGCAGGATCCCTGGAAGATCGTCAAAAAATCGCTCACGAATCCGGCCATGATCGGGACACTGGTCGGCCTCCTCTTGCTCTTAACCGGGTGGAAGCTGCCGTATGTGCTGGCCCGGCCCGTGGAGCTGATCGGTGCCTGCAATACGCCCCTGATCATGATCCTGATCGGTACGTTTCTGGCTGATATCAGCTGGAAAAAGATAGCCGGGAAGGACGTGTGCCGCTTAAGCCTGGTTCGATTGCTTCTGATCCCGGCCTTTGCCTGGGGTCTGGGATATCTGCTGGGCCTGCGCGGAACGGCCCTGAGCGTGAGTGTTTTCATGTCCGGTGCGCCGGCCGGTGCCACGGCGCCGATCATGGCAGCCCGGTACGGCGGCGACGCCGTGTTTGCCAGTAAATGTATCGTCTTTACAACGGCCTGCTCGCTGGTAACCCTGCCGCTCTGGTGTTATGTGACGGGCTGAAACGTAAGAAGGAGAGAAGAACATGAGCTGTCTGGAAGAATTGTATGGACGGTTCCCTGTCAGGAACAGTCCGGAAGAAAAGGCGGCTTTCCGCGCTTGGGCTAAAGAAGAGACCGAAAAAAGCGGCTATACCGCGCAGGAAGAAGTGTCAGAAGGGCATATCAATCTGGTGATAGGAGATCCGAAGCAGGCCAAAGTCCTTTTTACGGCGCACTATGATACACCGCGCCGGGCGCTTTTGCCCAATATTCTGCTGCCAGCCAACAAGGTCTTGAAAATGGCCTATACCTTCGGGACATTGCTGCCGATGCTTGCGCTTTCGGTGGCGGCCGGCGTTCTGGCAGGACAGGCCGCCGGCGGGTTTGAAGCGATAGGCGGCCGTCTCGTGGGACTTTTGGTCTACGGGGTCCTTTATTTCGGTTTGTTTTTCCTCTTGCTCCGCGGACCGGCGAATCAGGCCAATAAAAATGACAACACCTCCGGCGCAGCGGCCGTACTGGACCTGGCGGCTTCCTTCCGGGGACGCCCGGATGTGGCCCTGATCCTCTTTGATAATGAAGAAAAGGGCAAAAAGGGTTCCAAAGCCTGGACCAACACATATCCGGCTTTCAAGGAAGGCCTTCTCGCCATCAATATGGACTGTGTCGGATACGGAGAGCATTACATCGTCAGTGTGCCGGATGGCGCCCGCCAGGATCCTGCCTGGCCGTCAATTCAAAGCGCTCTCGAGGATATCGGTGCAAAGATCCTGCCGGTGGAAAAGACCTCCATAAACAGTGACCAGAAAAACTTTGTAAAAGGGGTCGGGATCTGCGCCTGTCTGTATAAAGGAAACATTTATTATACGCCCCGCATCCACACGGTTCGTGACACCCTCGCTTCCGGGGAGACCATTGACCGGCTGACGGCGGCTCTTGCCGCCGGGGTAGAAGGGAAAACCTTTCTTTCTTAACTGCCGGCTGCTTTTTCCTCTTTTTCTTCATTGACGCTGCTGGCCCTTCGTGATACGATGCGGGCAAACTGACAGCCGGCGGCTGCGGATCCAAAGGACAGGAGAGTTCATGGAGAAGGTTAAGGCATTTCTGAAACGGAAAGATATCGAGATTTCCCTGAAGCGCTACGGGATTGACGCCCTCGGTGCCATGGCACAGGGCCTTTTTTGCTCGCTTCTGATCGGGACCATCATCAATACGCTGGGGACTCAGTTCGGGTTAAAGTTCCTGACGGAGCCGGTGGCGACCATCAGCGACGTGACCTATACCGTGGGCGGCATTGCGACGGCCATGAGCGGGCCGGCTATGGCGGTGGCTATTGGCTATGCGTTAAAGTGCCCGCCACTCGTGCTTTTTTCCATGATCTCCGTGGGCTTTGCGGCCAACGCCTTAGGCGGAGCCGGCGGCCCGTTGGCGGTCCTTTTTATCGCGATCCTTGCGGCGGAATGCGGCAAAGCGGTCTCCAAGGAGACCAAGGTCGATATCCTGGTGACGCCGCTTGTGACCATTGGCATCGGGGTTTTCCTGTCCTGGCTGATCGCTCCGCCCATCGGCAAGGCGGCCATGTGGATCGGAGATCTGATCAAGTGGGCAACCGAACAGCAGCCCTTCTTCATGGGGATCCTGGTCTCAGTGGTCGTGGGCATGGCCTTGACGCTGCCCATCTCCTCGGCAGCCATCTGCGCTGCGCTGCGCTTAACCGGTTTGGCCGGCGGAGCTGCAGTGGCCGGCTGCTGCGCACAGATGGTCGGCTTTGCTGTGATCTCCTTTAAAGAAAACCGCTGGGGCGGTCTGGTCTCGCAGGGCATCGGGACCTCCATGCTGCAGATGAGCAATATCGTTAAAAATCCGCGCATCTGGATCGCGCCGACCCTGGCTTCCGCCATTACGGGACCGATCGCGACCTGCCTGTTCAAGCTGCAAATGAACGGGGCTCCGGTCTCCTCCGGCATGGGCACCTGCGGCCTGGTGGGGCAGATCGGCGTCTATACCGGCTGGGTGAATGACGTAGCCGCCGGCACGAAGGCCGCCATCACTTCCTTCGACTGGATCGGTCTGGTCATGATCTCATTTATCCTTCCCGCACTTTTCTCGTACGTCATTCATCTGGGTGTCAAAAAGCTCGGCTGGGTCAAGGACGGCGATATGAAGCTGTAAGAGCAGAATACAGAAAAAGATAGAAAAAAGACAGGGGACGGTTCTGTGTCTTGGGAACCCAAGACACAGAACCGTCCCCTGTCTTTTGTTGGGGAACCCAAGACACAGAACCGTCCCCTGTCTTTGATGGTTTACATCATCTGCTTGGCAAAGGCCAGGGCGGTCTTGCCGCCGTCATGGATGATGTCAACGCCGGTCAGATATCCGTGACCTGGCGCGAGCAGGTGGCAGATCAGATTGGCCATTTCCTCGGAGGTGCCGAAGCGCTGATAGACGGTGCCGCGCTTGATGGATGCCTGCATGGCTTCATCGTTGCCGCCGGCCAGCATGGGGGTGTAGAAGGACCCGGGCGCGATGGAAAGGATGCGGCTCTGACCCTTCATGGCAACGCGCAGGGCGTTGGCCTGGGTATAATACTGGACGTAGCGCTTGCTCATGGCATAGGTCATGTAGCTGTCGCCGAGGGCGGCCATGCGCGGATCATTCGGCTGGGCGGTGAGCGCCAGCTGACGCTTCACAAACTCTTCCTCGGATACGGTCTGGGTGCTGTCCCAGAGCTCCTTTTCCTCTTTGGAGGGACCCGGATAGAAGTTGCCGGTGATGGAAGAGAAATTCAGGACGGTGGAGTCGTCCAGATAAGGCAGGAAGGCTTCCAGCACATAGTGAGTGCCGAGCATATTGATGCGGATGATGGGTTCCTTCGGCATGTTGGAATAGTCTACGCCGGCCGCGTTGACCACATTGCCGATCGGGGCGATACTGAGAGCGTATTCCACAAAAGCCTTCAGAGAGGCTTTGTCGGAAACATCGCAGGGTTTGCCATAGGCTT
>CADBSR010000035.1 GCA_902797385.1 uncultured Lachnospiraceae bacterium | reverse complement strand
GGTGATCGAGGCCTGCATGGGCATGGTGAATTTTTTCCTTCCCTTCTATGGCGTCATGGTCATACGGGAGGTGATGCTGGGGTATCTGCGCGGCTATGGACGCAGCCGCACGCCCATGCTGCTGACGCTGCTCGCTATGGTCGTGATGCGGCAGATCTTCCTGGCCCTTGCCACGGTCCGCTGGCCGGAGAAGATCTGCGTGCTGTATGCCAGTTTCCCCTTCGGATGGGTCTTCGCCATGCTCTTCCTTCTTGTTTACCTGCTGTTGGTCCGGAAGACCATGTGGCAGAACGCGGAAAAGAAGAGCGAAGCATAAGGCCGGCGGGGGCTTCCTTTTTTTGCACATCTGTGCTATACTGAAACCAAACCTTTTGAAGGAGGGGATGTTGTGAAGAAGCAGATGATAGCCATGCTGCTGGCCGGCGGACAGGGAAGCCGCCTGGGGGCTCTGACCCAGGGAATGGCAAAGCCTGCCGTTGCGTTCGGCGGAAAATACCGGATCATCGATTTTCCTTTGAGTAACTGCGTCAACTCGGGAGTAGACACCGTAGGTGTTTTGACACAGTATCGTCCGCTGCAGCTCAATTCTCATATTGGGATCGGCATTCCGTGGGACCTGGACAAGCAATTCGGAGGGGTGACGATCCTGCCGCCCTATGAACGCTCCGGGGACAGCGAGTGGTATACAGGGACAGCCAATGCCATTTATCAGAACATGGAATTCATGGAGCAGTACAATCCGGATTATGTCCTGATCCTCTCCGGAGACCATATTTACAAGATGGATTACGAGGACATGCTGGCCCGTCACGTCAGTGCCGGGGCCGAGGCGACCATCGCCGTCATGCCGGTTCCGTGGGATGAAGCGTCCCGCTACGGCATCATGATTACGGATGACGAAGGCCGAATCACGGATTTTGAGGAAAAACCGAAGAACCCGCGCAGCAATCTGGCGTCCATGGGGATTTATATTTTCAATTTTCAGACCTTGAAGAAGGAACTGCAGGAGCTTTCCACCGTTCCGAACTGCGATTTCGGCATGCATGTGATCCCGCATATCCACCGTCGCGGCGGCAAGCTTTACAGCTATCAGTTCAACAGCTACTGGAAGGATGTCGGAACCCTCGGCACCTACTGGGAAGCCAATATGGAGCTGACGGATCTGGTCCCGGAATTCAACCTGTATGAGGAATTCTGGCAGATCTACACCTCGGCCGAAGCCTACCCGCCCGCGTATATTGCGGAAGGCGGCAAAGCGGAATCGTCGATCATCGGGGACGGCAGCAATATTGAGGGCTCCGTCAAGCATTCCGTTCTGGGCGCCAACGTGACGGTCGCGCCGGGCGCCAAGGTCCGGGATTCCGTGATCATGAACGGGGTGACCATCGGGGAAGGCGCCGTGATCCGCAAAGCGATCATCGCGGAGAACGCCGTGATCGGGGCCGGTGCGCATATCGGGGAAGGGATCTTTGCCACGTCCCGTCTGGATCCCCGCGTTTACAATAACGACATTACCGTCATTGGGGCAGGCAGCGTAATCCCGGAGAACGTGACGATCGGCAAAAATGTTGCTGTGATCGGCAAAACGACGGCGGAGGATTATCCGAACGGCGTACTGGAATCCGGAGATTATATCGTTAAGAAGGGAGGCCGGGCATGAAAGCAGTCGGTATCATTTTAGCGGGAGGCAGCACGAATCGCCTGCAGTCCCTGACCGCCAGACGGGCTGTTGCCGCTATGCCGTTGGCCGGCACCTACCGCAGCATCGATTTTTCCTTAAGCAATATGAGCAATTCCGGCGTCGGGACGGTCGCCGTGGTGACACAGTACAGCTCCCGTTCGCTGAATATTCACTTAAGCTCCTCCAAATGGTGGGACTTCGGCCGCAAACAGGGCGGTCTGTATCTGCTCAATCCGACCATTACGCCGGAAAATGCCCACTGGTACCGCGGAACAGCCGATGCCCTGATCCAGAACCTGGACTTCATCAAAGAACGCCATGAGCCGTATGTGATCGTCGCCTCCGGCGACGGCGTCTACAAGCTGGACTACAATCAGGTCCTGGAGCAGCATGCGGCGAGCGGCGCGGAAGTGACCATCGTCTGCAAGCGCATGCCAGAGGTGGATACCGAACGTTTCGGGGTCCTGCAGCTGGATGAAAACAACCGGATCGTCTCCTGGGCGGAGAAGCAGACCGATGATCCCCACGGCGAGAAGATCATCAACTGCGGGATCTACGTGATCCGCCGCCGTCACCTGATCCAGATGCTGGAAGAAGCCGCCCGCGAGGACAAATACCATCTCGTGACGGACATGATCATCCCGCATCTGTCGGAAACGAAGATCATGGCCTATATGCTGGACAGCTACTGGAACAATATCGCTTCCGTAGAGTCGTACTTTGCCTGCAATAAGGACTTCCTGGATCCGCAGCTGCGGCAGTTCTTCTTCAAGGAGTACCCGGTGATCCACACCAAAGTGGACGACAACCCGCCCGCGAAGTTCAACAGCAGCGCCCGCGTTTCGAATTCCCTGATCGCCGGCGGCAGCATTATCAACGGCAGCGTGACGGATTCCGTCCTGTTCAAGAAAGTGTATGTGGGAGACCGCAGTGTTGTGAAAAACTGCATTCTTCTGGATGATGTCTATGTAGGCGATGATGTGGTTCTGGAAAATTGTATCGTCGACAACAAGGCGAGGATCTCAAACGGCACCCATATGGTGGGAGATCCCGAAAACATTCCGATTCTGTCATGAATTCATTTGAGGAAAAGCTGGCAAAACGTGCCGCAGAGCCCCTGGAGCTGTGCGGCACGAAGCATGTCCACAGTGAACTGGTCAAAAAGGTTCTGGAGTCCATTCCGGACGAAGAAGAGCTGTATTCGCTGGCGGACTTTTTTAAGGTTTTTGCGGATTCGACCCGGATCCGCATCCTGTATGTTCTGCTCTGCGCGGAGACCTGCGTGTGTGATATCGCGGAGCTTTTGGGCATGACGCAGCCGGCGATCTCGCATCAGCTGCGGATCTTAAAGCAGATGGACCTGGTCAAGGCGAGACGGGACGGGAAAACGATCTATTATTCTCTGGCAGACGATCATATCGTATCGATCCTGAGCCAGGGAATGGAACATATCAGAGAATGAGACCCCGGGAAAGGGGCCTTGCAAGAGGTTTGAATATGGCGAGTGTAAAGGAAAGACTGACCGCGCTTCGCGCCGGCATGCGGGAGGCAGGGATCGACTGGTATATTGTCCCTTCGGGTGACTGCCACGGTTCGGAATACTTAAGCGATTATTTTCGCACGATGCGCTTCATCAGCGGCTTTACCGGTTCGGCCGGAACGGTCCTGATCGGCCTGGAGGAGGCTTTCCTCTGGACAGACGGACGGTATTTTATCCAGGCGGAGCGGGAACTGAGCGGCAGCGGCATCAGCCTGATGCGCATGGCGCAGGCCGGTGTGCCGACCATCCCTGAGTTCCTGAAGGCAAATTTAAAGGACGGCGAAACGCTCGGCTTTGACGGCCGCATGACAACGGTCCGGCTGGCAGAAGAGTGGGAGAAGGCCTTGAAAGACCGGAAAGTCAGCTTCAAGGTCGAAAAAGATCTCCTGGGCGCGATCTGGACGGATCGTCCGGCGCAGGCTTTCAGCACGCCTTTCCTGCTGGATGTGAAATACACCGGCCGCAGGGCTGCCGAAAAGATCGCTGCCGTGCGGGAAAAGATGAAAGAGGAAGGGGCAACGGTCCATTTCCTGTCCTCGCTGGACGATATCGCCTGGCTCCTCAACCTGCGCGGAGATGATATCCCGAACAACCCGGTCGTCTTTGGCTTTGTGAAACTCACGCAGGAAGACGCGGTTTTATACTGCCGGAAGGAGAACTTCCCGGAGGCTGTGGCGGCGGCGCTGGCGGCTGAGGGCGTTTCCTTGAAGGCATACGAAGCAATCTGGGATGATGCGGCGGCTGTGCAGCCGGGCGCAAAGGTCCTCTTTGATCCGGCAAAGACGGCGTACCGTCTGCGGGCAGCCCTGCCTGCGGAGAGTATTCTGCTGCCGAAGATGAACCCGACCACGCTCATGAAATGCATCAAGAACCCGGTTGAGCAGGAGGCACTCAGGGAATCCCACCGCAAGGACGGTGTCGCCATGGTCAAGTGGCTGTACTGGCTGAAAAATCATCCGGATCCCGAATCCTTAAGCGAGATCGATGTGGCGGATTACCTGGAAAAATGCCGCCGGGAGCAGGGCGCTTTTGAACTGTCCTTCGGAACCATCGCGGCGATGGGACCGAATGCGGCCATGATGCATTATTCCGCAACGCCGGAGCACTATTCCATGATCCGCCGTCAGGGCTTCCTGCTGGTCGATTCCGGCGGACAGTATCTGGACGGGACCACGGATATCACCCGTACCATCACCATGGGACCGCTGACGGATACGGAAAAGCGGCACTACACAGCCGTGCTTCGCAGCTTCCTGCGGCTGGG
>CADBSR010000034.1 GCA_902797385.1 uncultured Lachnospiraceae bacterium | reverse complement strand
ATTCTATGGCCGCATAGGGGCGCAGCTCTTTTAACTGATCCAGCTCCAGGAATAAACGCAGCAGGGCATTCTGCCAGGCCGGATGGTTCTTTGCTTCGGTCCACAGTCTTTCCCTGTCCGTTTCTTCCTCTGGGAACAGGCGGCGCGGCAAAAAACGCTGCGGTTTATTCATGATCTGCAGATAATCTTTTCTCTTCCGGCCACCAGCCGCCAGACGCAGATAGGCGAAAAGGTCCTCGGCCGTCTGACTGCGATAATCGCCATCCTGCGCCACATCCGCCGAGAAAGGGATCCCCTCCTTCCACAAAGCAGCGGCTGCCTGTCCCAGGCCGAAGCGGGTCCGGCACAGTACCGCCATATTTTCAGCTTTCATGCCTGCCCGGAGCTGACGGCCTATGGCAGCGGCCAGGGCCCCCAGCTCCTCGCTTTTTTCACCATAAGCCAGCAGGGAGGGCAGCGGACCCGGTTTGGCCTGACTGAAAAGGGTCTTTTCAAAGCGTTTTTGGTTGTGACCGATCAGATTGACGGCAGCCTTCAGGATCTGCGGACTGCAGCGATAGCAGGCCTTCAGCCGGATCACGCGGGCAGCCGGGTATGCGGAAGGAAAATCCAGGAGGATCTGCTGTCTGGCGCCGCGAAAGCCGTAAATCGTCTGGTCTTCATCTCCCACCACAAAAAGATTCGCCCGCTTGCCGGCCAGTGCCCGAATAAAGTGATACTGCAGATCGTTGACATCCTGAAACTCATCGACCAGGATATACGGGAAGCGGTCCTGCCACCAGGAAAGCAAGGCCCGGTTGTCAAAAAGATCCAGACATTCCCGCAGCAGGTCTTCAAAATCCAGATACCCTTCCGCCTTTCTTTTTCTTTCATACAGGCGGAACAGATCAAAGAACTGTTCGGGGGGCAGAGCGCTGCCTTCCGTCTTTGGCGATTCGTTGAAATCTGATTTTCTGTTCAGAATATCCGCCTCCAGCATTTCCACATCGACTTCTTCCGGATCGATCTCAAGCTCCGTAAGCGCTTCTGCCAAAAGACGCCGTCTCCCTTTTTCAGATATGACTGAATAAGCCGCCCCCGGCCGGCTGACACGTAATATTTTATAGCAAATCGCGTGAATGGTTCCGAATGTAACGGCCGCCTCGCCGCCGTTTTGACGGCGAAAACGCTCTTCTGACTCCCGGGACGCAGCCCGGGTATAACTGATTACCAGAATTTTGGAAGGTGAGATATGATATTGATGGATCAGAGCATGAATACGGCCGGTGATTACCGCTGTTTTTCCGGAACCGGGGCCGGCCAGAATAAGGGCCGGCCCATCCTGATGCAGGATCGCCTCCTGCTGTTCCGTATTGTATTTCATGTTGTTTGAGGCTCCTTGGCCCCCTGTTTTTCAGAAAACCTCCGGTCTCCCGTCGGGATCAGACTTCGTTTTCCAGCTTTTCGATCCCGATCCGGATCCGGCGAAGAGACTCTTCCTTGCCCAGGATCTCCATGATCTCATAGGCACCGCCCGGTGTGGACTGCAGACCGGATACCGCAATGCGAAGCGGCCAGAGCACCTGACCGGTCTTGCGGCCGGACTGCTCAATGAAGGCCGTCAAAGTCTCCCTCAGTGCCTCCAGAGAATAATCATCCTGCGCCTCCAGGACCGGCAGCAGTTCCTTCAGAACGGCCAGTGAAACGGCACTGTCCGTCTTCATCTTCTTGTGGGTATAGATGGCTGTCTCATAGTCCGGCAGTTCCTCAAAGAAACGGATGGGCTCGGCAATATCCGGGAAGACCTCGATGCGGGTCTTCATCAGATCCGCGATCTTTTTCAGATCCAACGGCTTGGTAATGACCTTTTCCACCTCCGGAAGAGCCCGCTCATAATAGCGGTCTGCAGGCAGGTTCTTGATGTACTCACTGTTCAACCACCGCAGCTTGTTCATGTCAAAGACAGCCGGAGACTTGTTGATCTTGTGGTAATCGAACTTACGGATGAGCTCCTCCAGGCTGAAGATCTCATTGTTGTCTTCGGGGCTCCAGCCCAGAAGCGCCACATAGTTCACAATGGCTTCATCCACAAAGCCCTGCTCTACCAGATCTTCATAGGAAGAATGACCGCTCCGCTTGCTTAACTTTTTCTTGTTTTCGTCTGTGATCAGCGGGCAGTGTACATAGACCGGTTCCTCCCAGCCAAAGGCGTGATACAGGCGGGTATACTTCGGCGCCGAGCTTAAATATTCGTTGCCGCGCACCACATGCGTGATCCCCATCAGGTGATCATCCACGACATTGGCAAAGTTGTAGGTCGGGAACCCGTCGGACTTTAAGAGGATCATATCGTCCAGCTCGGCATTCGGCACGGTAATATCGCCGTAGAGAACATCCGTAAAGGTCGTTGTGCCTTCGTTCGGGGTGTTCTGGCGCACCACGAAGGGCTTGCCGGCCGCCAGATTCGCTTCGATCTCCTCCTTCGGCAGATGCAGGCAGTGCTTATCGTAGACCGTAATTTCCTTGGTCTCGCCATCGACCGTCAGGGTCTGCTTTAAACTCTCCAGGCGTTCCTTGCTGCAGAAGCAATAATAGGCCTCGCCCTTTTCAATGAGCTTTTTAGCATAATCCATATAGATGCCGGCTTTTACCCGTTCACTCTGTACATAGGGGCCGACACCGCCATCCTTGTCGGGGCCTTCGTCCCAGATGAGGCCGGTCTTTTCCAGCGTACGGTTAATGATCTCCACAGCGCCTTCCACCTGACGTTCCTGATCCGTATCCTCGATCCGGAGAAGGAAATCTCCGCCTTCGTGTTTGGCGATCAGGTAGGCATAAAGAGCCGTTCTTAAGTTTCCCACATGCATACGGCCTGTGGGACTGGGAGCATATCTGGTTCGGATCCTCTGCATCATACGACGCTTCCTCCAAAAAATGAAAATCGTGATATATTGTAGACTATTTTGACGGAAATCGCAAGAAGAATCCTTGCTTCCGCTTTAAAAAACAACGGTGACCGGCCAAAGGGTTGCCGGATATTCAGCAAAAGCGCCGGTGCTTAGTCCTCATAGTATTCGAAGCTGTGGCCATAAAGACGGACCGTGTCGCCTTCTTTCAGGCCTTTTTCTTTGAGCGCATCCAGGATCCCGCGGTCCCGAAGGAATTTCTGGAAGAAAAGGAAGCCCTTTTCACTCATCAGGTTGGTATAGCCCAGCATTTTTTCGATCAGCGGACCTTCCACCACATATTCCTTCTTCTTGGCATCGTATTCCGCGGTAAACGGCAGATTCGGCTCAATGGTCTCGGCCCAGTCAAATTCTCTTTCAAAGACCTTCGGCTTCTGACCGATCTCCTGGAGACGTCTGGAAGCCGCATACAGCAGTTCCTTTAAGCCCTGGCCAGTCGCGGCGGAGATCTCAAAGAACGGCATGTCATGGGCCGCCGCATATGCTTTTAACCGGGAGAGATTGTCGCTTTCTTCTTCGACAATATCGATCTTGTTAGCCACAAGGATCTGCGGCAAAGACGCAAGCAGATCGCTGTAGCGGGCCAGCTCCGTGTTGATGGTTTCAATATCCTCCACCGGATCTCTGCCCTCATACCCGGAAGCATCCACAATATGCAGCAGGAGCCTTGTCCGTTCCACATGCTTTAAAAAGTCATGGCCCAGACCCACTCCGTCTGCCGCGCCCTCGATCAGCCCCGGGATATCTGCGATCACAAAGCCTGCGCCGCCGGGCAGATCGACCACCCCCAGATTAGGCGTGATGGTCGTAAAGGCATAGTCAGCGATCTTCGGCTTTGCGTTGGTGACCGCCGCCAGGAAAGTGGATTTTCCGACATTCGGATAGCCCAGAAGGCCAACATCCGCAATGCACTTCAGTTCCAGCGTCACGGTCCTTTCCTGACCCGGCCGGCCGGGTTTGGCGTACAGCGGAGCCTGCATGGTGGGCGTGGCATAATTCATATTGCCGGTCCCGCCGCGGCCGCCCTTTAAAAGGATCTCCCGGCGATTGTCACCGGACATATCCGCCATCACCTTGCCGGTTTCCAGATCACGGATCACGGTGCCTTCCGGGACCCGGATCACCAGATCCTCTCCGTCTTTGCCGGAGCGCCGCTTGCTGGAGCCTTCCTGCCCGTCCTGCGCAATAAAACGCCGGACACTGCGGAAATCTCCCAGGGTATTTAAGCCGGTATCGACTTCGAAGATGATATCGCCGCCGCGCCCGCCGTTTCCTCCGTCAGGCCCGCCGGCCGGCACATACAGTTCCCGGCGAAAGCTGACATGGCCATCGCCGCCCTTGCCGGATTTAATGTAGATTTTTGCGTAATCTGCAAACATGCGTCTTTTCCTTTTATGATATGAACCGATCGGACTCCACCGCCCTGCGGCTTTGTCCGGTGAAATGATCGTTCTTAAAATGAAAGGCCGGCGCATCGCGCCGGCCAAGCCGCCAGAGGGTTTACTCGTTCGTCACTCTGGGATATACAGAAACCTGAGTCTTGTCTCTGCCCAGACGCTCAAAACGAACCACACCGTCCGTTAAGGCAAAGAGGGTGTCATCACCGCCGCGGCCAACATTTTCACCGGGGTGAATCTTGGTACCGCGCTGACGATACAGGATGTTGCCGGCCAGAACAAACTGACCGTCTGCCCGCTTTGCGCCTAATCGCTTCGCTTCTGAATCGCGACCGTTTTTAGTAGAGCCTACGCCTTTTTTATGAGCCATGATATTACCTCCTGTACTTTCTTCCGGTTGGTTTACTTCACGATCTGATTGATCTTGAATTCGGTGAAGAGCTGTCTGTGGCCCTGTTTCTTGTGATAACCGGATTTTCTCTTGTACTTGTAAACGATGACCTTCTTGTCCTTGCCCTGCGCGGTGCAGGTAGCCTTGACACAGGCACCGTCCACAAACGGAGCACCAACTACCAGATCCTCATCCTTAACCACTAATACCTGGTCAAAGGTGTACTCGGCGCCTTCTTCCACGTCGATCTTTTCCACGCGGACGAGGTCACCTTCCTCTACTTTGTACTGCTTGCTGCCATTGGCAAAAATAGCGTACATTTTGTTCCTCCTCGTTAGAGACTCGCCGGTTTTGGTGGCCAGAGGCACTTGGACCTAACCGAGCGGTAAGCGGAAAACCGCAATCTATGAAAGGATACCGTAATCCATGCCGCTTGTCAAGCACTTTTTCTTCTGTTTTCCGAAGAAAATGCGGCTTTTTTTATTTTTCAAACACGACCCGTTCCACCGTCAGGCCTGCCTGCGGCAATGTGAGCAGAAGTCCGTCTTCCTCATCCAGCAGATGGGCCAGACCCACGGCAAAGAATATGGTTTCTCCGCTGTTCATATACTCCAGGACCTTATCCCGCATCTCGGCATTGCGTTTGCGCATCATGCCTTCGTTGTATTCATCGATCAGCGCCTGCTCTTCCGGCGTCAGTTCTTCATCGGTCTCTTCTTCCTCTTCTTCGGCCGTCAGCTCTTCCTCGTCGCCACGGCACCAGGCATCAAAGAGCTCATCGGTCCCCATGTTGGACCCATAACGGCCGGCATCCAGCGTTTCCTTCAGCATCAGCGCCTGCAATTCTTCGGAGAAGTTGCCGAGAAGGGAAATATGCTCCGCGAAGTCTTCCACGTCACGCACTTCGATCCCGTTGTCCTTCGCCATTTTCACGAGCTGATTGTCCACCCCGCGGTCATAGCTCTGCATCCGTCCCAGCTCCAGTGTCAGCTGCTCCAGGAGACTGGTCAGGGAGGCTACATTGTAGCTGAGCCAGTTCAGGCGGATATCGCCGCCGTATTTCTTGATGGCCGTTTCCAACTGCTTGGCCACGTCCTCTTCCAGATGATCGTAGGCATTGGTGCCGTCATTGTAATAGGTCGAATTCTGATAGGCCTCCATCAAAGCTTCATCGGCATCCAGTCGTTCTTCCATATTTGTGACATCGATCTCCACCGCCAGGGCATCGCTGCCAAGCAGGGCGTCATAGATCTCCTGCGGCAGGTGGGCCGTTCTTTCATCACCGACATGGATGGTTCCCAGAAGCCACAGACTGTGACCCGCGGCATCCGTGACTTTGTAGAAAAGCGGTGTCGCCGGATCTTCCGGGACCTCACTGGGACGGAGTTCTTCGGTGATCAGATTCCAGACATCGGGATCGGCCGCCCGGTAGGTCCATTCCGCTTCATACTGAAGCGGGTAGCTCTGTCTCTGATACAGGTGGGAAGCATCGAAATTGACCTTCAGATGGATCGGCATCCCGCTTCCTTTATCCACTGACAGATAGCCGGTGCACTCGCCGGCTTTGAAACGGGCCCCGATCTCTTCCAACTGATTCGGATTTCCGAACAGTTCTATCTCCGCCTCCCGGCGAAGCGCTTCGATCTTTTCCTTGCCTAAAGTAAACTCGATCAGCCAGCAGTCCGTCTCATCCAGGAGGCTGATGGAATCCATCTCACCCGGCCACAGCCACCCGCCATTGACATATTCCACGATGCTGTCCGCCAGATCCTCCGGCGTAGCCGTGACCTCCTGTTCCTCTCCGTCTTCCAGATACCGGCTCGTACCGTCAAAATGCCGCAGTTCCATTTCACTGCTTTCCGTGGTATCGGAATAGACCGTTCTGTACGCATGGTCATAGACCATGGGACCGGATTCGTCTTCATCCAGGGCCACCCATTCCTGCGATAAGATCGTAGCCCCGGCCGCATAGGAAAGAATGATGCCCAGATAGGAGGCGGAGAAGTTCTCCATGTCAGCAAAGCAGGCTGCCAGATCCATGATCGGGATCAGTTCCATATGGTCGATCCGCACGGTTTTTCCTGTCGCCTGCTGCATCTGCGGCTCTTCCCCGGGTGCTGTGAGCTCCATGCGCGCATGCGCCGTAAAGGAGATCCCCTCCAGCGCATAGACAGTATCATACACAATCTCCGAAATACCGCCCGCGGAATCCAGCATCACGTTTCCTTCGGTCGAAGTCACATCCGTGCAGTCCATGCCGAGCCATTCCCACTCGGTATCCACGGCATCCGTAAAACGGATCTGCGTCCGGGTTTCGTCGGCCCAATCGATCGTTTCGTAATTATCCTGTGTCAGTAAAGCTAACGGAGGGAAAGAAGCCAGAAACGCTTCGGCACTCAGTTCTGCCACAAAGCTCTCCCCATCCCGTGTCATAAGGGCTTTTCCATTGGCAAAAAAGATCTGATACGTTGCAGGATCGTAGGCGCGCTGATTGTTTTCGATCAAACGGTCCCAGCGGACAGAAGCCGTCATATCTTCTGTTCCCGCGTTCCGCACCTCCATTTCCCAGGTATCGGAGGTCAAAAGCAAATCCCTGTCCAGGGTGCGACTGATCTCACGGCTTAAGAACAGGTGATAATCCTTCGGAAGCGCCTGCACAGCGCGTTCATACGCCTCAGGGGCGGAGAGGTCTCCCGGAACGGCCTCCCGGGTCGTTTCCGGCACAGCCGTTGTCTCTGCGGTGGATTCAGCCGGACGCGGCTCTTCTTTGGTCGGCTCCGCCGTCCCGGAAGGTGACGGCTGCGTTTCCTCCCCACTGACGGCCGGCACCGTTGCGGCAGATTCCGACGGAGCAGCTTCGGACGGCCCTGCTTCCGTCGTCTGAGCTTCTGACGCCGATTTCGTAGGGACATTGGTGCTGCATCCGCCAAGCAGGCTGAGTATCAAAACAAACGACAGTAAAAAACATATAAATCTCTTCATGGAATTCCTCCATCCGTTTTTTCTGTTACCGTTTCAGCATAGCAGAAATCGAAGGAAGAAACAAGTCAAAAAGTTCTCGAATCCTCCCCGCATTTGTGATATACTGGCAACAACTGCAAAGATACCGAGGCTGAAGATGGAAAGCTATCAAACAAAGCGAAATGAACTTCTGGCTGCTAAAGTGATCAAAGACCTCTCCTTAAGGCGTATGCACGGCTACTATGCACCTTCCGCAAAAGACGCTCTCGCCCTGGCGCTCTCCCTGATTCCGGAGGGCAGTTCCGTCTCCATGGGCGGCGGCATGAGTATCCAGGAGATCGGTTTAAAGGACGCTCTCATACAAGGCAACTATCGCTTCATTGATCGTGATAAAATGGATCGCCGGGAAGCGTATCTGGCCAGCTATGACTGTGATTTCTTTTTATCAAGCGCGAACGGCATGTCCAACGATGGCGTGATCGTCAATATCGACGGCAACGGAAACCGGCTCTCCGCCATTGCCTACGGCCCCCGAAAAGTCCTGTTTATTGTCGGCATGAACAAGCTCTGTCCCGATGTGGATTCGGCTATAAAACGGGCCCGGACCGTGGCAGCTCCGATCAACGCCCAGCGTTTCGATATCAACACCCCCTGCAAAAAGACAGGGACCTGCCTGGACTGCAAATCACCGGACAGCATCTGCTCTCAGATGCTGATCACCCGCTTTGGCTTTGATCCAGAGCGTTTCCATGTGATTTTAGTCGGCGAGGACCTCGGATTCTAAGGCAAGACCATGAATGAACAGCTTCTGACTATTTTTGTTCTGATCGGAACCATCCCGGCCGCCGTTTCCGGCGCCATGCTCGGGATCCGCAAACACATGGACCTGATCGGAGTGGCGATCCTGGGCATGACCACCGGCGTGGGCGGCGGTATTATCCGCGATCTCATTCTGGGCAACACGCCGCCGCAGGCATTTAAGAATCCCATCTTTGCCCTGGCTGCGATCGGAACGGCGGTCCTGGCTTTTATTCCGCCT
>CADBSR010000033.1 GCA_902797385.1 uncultured Lachnospiraceae bacterium | reverse complement strand
TTTCAGCATCCTGCTGACCACCTATCTGTTTAAAGCGATCGTCGCCCTGTGCGATACGCCCTTTATCTATCTGGCGCGGAAGATCGTACCGCTTGATGAAAAAGCGGAGAAGAAAGAGAGGAAAAACTGATGAGAGAGAACGAAAACCTTACAAAACTCGGCAGCAAAACCACGGAATATAAAAGCGATTACGCGCCCGAGGTCCTGGAATCCTTTTCCAACCGCCATCCCGGAAACGACTATTTTGTCAAATTCAACTGCCCGGAATTCACAAGTCTGTGCCCCATCACCGGGCAGCCGGATTTTGCCAATATCGTTATTTCCTATGTGCCCGACGAAAAACTGGTGGAGAGCAAATCCTTAAAGCTCTACCTCTTTTCCTTCCGCAATCACGGAGATTTTCATGAAGACGTGGTCAACACCATCATGAAGGATCTGATCCGCCTGCTGGATCCCAAATATATTGAGGTCTGGGGCCGGTTTTTGCCGCGCGGCGGCCTGTCCATAGACCCCTACTGCAATTACGGCAAGCCCGGGACCCGCTGGGAAGCGGCGGCCTGGGAACGCCTCATGAAGCATGACATGCTGCCCGAAGCGGTGGACAACCGCTAACACTTTACAACGATATCATACAAATACCGCTGGATTTTCCGCCGCCCTTTCTCTATAATAGGGACGGCGGTTTTGCCATTTCAATGAATACAGGAAACGCAACATCTTTCCTTAGAGGAAAAGAGGATCCATATGAATTTAAAAGAACTGGAGATCGGAAAAAGCGGCCGGGTGGCGGCCGTCGGCGGGGAAGGCGCCTTACGACAGCACTTTCTGGACATGGGCATCATTCCCGGGACAGAGGTGACGCTTGTCAAATATGCCCCGCTCGGTGACCCCATGGAGATCCTGCTTCACGGCTACAAGCTGACCCTGCGTCTGGCCGATGCCGAGCAGATCACCATAGAGCCCGTGTCCGAAAAACAGGCCCCGGCGCAGCAGACAGAAAAGAAGAGAAAGGCCGAGCATCCCGGTCTCGGGGAGGGCGGACGCTTTCATCCCAAGGGGTCCGGAGATCCCCTGCCGGAGGATACCCTGCTGACCTTTGCCCTCGTGGGAAATCAGAACAGCGGCAAGACCACGCTCTTTAACCAGCTCACCGGCGCAAACCAGCACGTGGGCAACTTCCCGGGCGTGACGGTCAGCCGCAAGGACGGCGCCATAAAGGGGTATCCGAATACCCGCATCACCGACCTGCCGGGCATTTATTCCATGTCGCCGTACTCCAGCGAGGAGCTGGTCTCCCGGAGCTTTGTCCTGGACGAAAAGCCCAAGGCGATCATCAATATCGTGGATGCCACCAATATCGAACGGAATCTCTACCTGACCATGCAGCTTCTGGAGATGGGCATTCCCATGGTCGTGGCCTTAAATATGATGGATGAAGTCACCGCCAACGGCGGCTCCGTCGATATCAACCGCATGGAAAGCCAGCTCGGCGTGCCTGTCGTTCCCATCTCGGCCGCCAAAAATCAGGGTGTTCATGAACTGATCCAGCACGCGATCCACGTCGCCCACTACCAGGAAAAGCCGCTGCGTCAGGATTTCTGCGATGAAAACGACCACGGCGGCGCGGTCCACCGCTGTCTGCACGGGATCGAGCATCTGATAGAAGACCACGCAGCCAGGGTCGGCCTGCCGCTGCGCTTTGCCGCCGCCAAAGTGATCGAAGGCGATTCCCTGATCCTGGAGCAGCTTGCCCTGGACCAGAATGAAAAAGAAATGCTGGAGCATATCATTGTCCAGATGGAGACCGAGCGCGGCCTGGACCGCAGCGCCGCCATGGCCGATATGCGCTTTGCCTTTATTCAAAAGGTCTGCGGGCAGACCGTCAAAAAGCCGGCGGAAAGCCGGGAACGTCTGCGCAGCGAAAAGCTGGACCGCATCCTGACCGGCCGCTTTACCGCCATTCCGGTCTTTATTCTGATCATGGGTCTGGTCTTTTACCTGACCTTCAATGTGATCGGCGCCTGGCTGCAGGATCTCCTGGCGGCCGGGATCGGCGCCCTGACCGACGTCGTGGATAAAGCCTTAACGGCGGGCGGCGTCAACAGCGTGATCCATCAGCTGATCATAAAAGGGATCTTTGAAGGGGTCGGGAGTGTCTTAAGCTTTCTGCCTATTATTGTCACGTTGTTCTTCTTCCTGTCCCTGCTCGAGGACAGCGGTTATATAGCCCGCGTCGCCTTCTTCATGGATAAGCTGCTGCGCAAGATCGGCCTGTCGGGGCGGAGCATCGTCCCGCTTCTGATCGGCTTCGGCTGCACGGTCCCGGCCGTGATGTCCACGCGGACGCTGCCCAGTGAACGCGACCGCCGCATGACCATTCTTCTGACGCCGTTTATGAGCTGCACCGCCAAGCTCCCCATCTACGGCTTCTTTGTCAATGCCTTCTTCCCGAAGCAGAGCGGTCTGATCATGATCGGACTTTACGTGTTGGGGATCCTGCTCGGGATCCTGGCGGCCCTTCTTTACCGCAAGACCCTCTTCCGCGGCGAGGCGGCGCCTTTTGTCATGGAACTGCCGAACTACCGCATGCCCGGTGCCCGCAACGTGGTCCAGCTGCTGTGGGAAAAAGCCAAGGACTTCCTGCAGCGGGCTTTCTCCATTATCCTGATCGCAACCGTTGCGGTCTGGTTCCTGCAGCACTTCGATCTGCGCCTTAATCTGGTGGAAGATTCCGAAAACAGCATTCTGGCGCTCGTCGCCGGCTTTATCGCGCCTCTCTTAAACCCGCTGGGGCTCGGCGACTGGCGGATCGCGACCTCCCTCATCAGCGGCTTCCTGGCCAAGGAAAGCGTGGTCGCCACCATGCAGATCCTCTTCGGGGCCGGCATCACCGCCGTTTTAACGCCGGCTGCCGCCGCCTGCCTGCTGGTGTTTTCCCTTCTCTATACCCCCTGCGTGGCGGCGATCGCCTCTGTCCGGCGTGAGCTGGGTCACAAATACGCTATAGGGATGGTGGTCTGGCAGTGCTTTATCGCCTGGCTCATGGCCCTGGCGCTGCGCGGCATCCTTCTTCTGCTTGGAGGTGTTTGATATGAATCCCCTGGATATCGTTTTGGTTCTGCTGCTTCTGGTGATCGTGTTTTTCGCGCTTCGCCGCACGATCCGCATCAAAAAAAGCGGCGGCTGCGGCTGCGGCCGGCCCGACTGTGAAGGCTGTGCCGGCGCCGCCTCCTGCTCCCAGACAAAAAAGACGGACAAATAAGAAGCATAAAAAGGCCCGGAGTCCTCTGCAGCGTTCTCCGGGCTCGGTTTTTATTCCAGCACCCACTTTTCTCCGCTCGGGAGCGTAAGCAGGCTGCCTTTTTGGCGTCCCGTAAAGGCTCCATCGGGGTATCGCCTTAAAACGGTCTCTTCCCGGTAATCCGGGTCTTCAAACCACTGCGAAAACAAAAATACATCCCCATCCCGCGAGTCCAGGGACTCTCTTGCATCGATCGTAAAATCTCCCTGCTCCGGCCAGACGACCTGGAAATCGTTTTCATGGCCCTGGCGGATCAGACATAAGGGGGCCGTGACTAACTGCAGGTTATAGCAGTCTTTGACAAGCGCGCGCGGAAGACATGCGATCTCCTGCAGGCGGTCTGATTCTTCTGCCGTTTTTAGCTGGTCCTGACCTTCCGTCAGCGCTTTTTCCGCATCCCAGCGAAGGATCCGCAGCTCTCCCCGGGCAAAATCCGCCAGCAGCAGCCAGATAGCGCCCGCCCACCAGACGGGGGCGCCAAGGTACTGCCCCTCCTTCGCATGGATGGGTTCAAAAAGCCTTCCCTCCGGGAAATGCAGCAGGATCAACCGGTTTTGACGGACGGGGTGCCCTTCCTGCCACAATTCCTCCGCTTCATACAGATCTCCGCTCGTATGATCCATGCCCCAGTACCAGCCGGGCGATTGGGGCAATTCACTGACAAAGCCGATCCCGTTCGTTTGTATGGTTTTATACTGTGTCATCTTGTTTCCTGTGTCTCTTTCTTACGCTTTCCCTTCCCAGCGTCTGCGTTTAAAGCAGCGCTCGCAGATCCCGTACGGCGCATTCCACGGCATGGCCCGGCCGCAGCGTGAACATTTTTTGCCGCTTAATGCCTGGCGGGCCAGGATCTTTGTCATGCGCTCCGAGATCCTGTTTTTCCGGTGCATGATCTCGCCGCGCAGTTCCGTGTGATCAAATTTCTCGCAATAGCCGAAGAGCAGGTCGCAGAGCTTGAAATCCTGCTCCAGATCGTTCATGTTTTCGGAATCCTCTATATCCCGGATCTTCGGCAGGGCGGCCTCTACATCATACATTTCCCCGACCGCTTCCCGGGCGCACATCACGCGCCAGCGGCTGATCAGATCCTGGTCTTCTTCATCGAAGGTCATGCTGATGCAGTCGTAGAGGAAACGCTTGTCGTCGGAGAAGCTCTCGATCATGCGGCACAGCCGCAGCATGCGTGCCGGGTCGGCCCGTTCGTAGCCGGGCTTGATCTCGATCTGGCTCCAGCGTTCTATGATCTCGGAAAGCGGCGCGTCGACGCCAAGCAGAGACTCCGGAAAATCGATCACCGCGCACTTTACTGTCTCGCTCCGCCCGTTTAAGGCCGCGCGGATCTTCTCCCGCTCCTCGACCGAGCTTACAAACCCTTCCGGGTAGATCCCGAAGCGGCCGGCCCGGCCCGCGATCTGCTTGATTTCCTCGGTTTCCAGCGGCCGCACCGAGATCCCGTCAAATTTATTCATTTCCAGGAATACGACCCGGCGGATGGGCAGATTCATGCCCATGCCGATGGCATCCGTCGCCACCACCACGTCCGTCTCGCCGCCGGCAAAGAGCCTGGCCTGCTCCCGGCGCACGTCATAGGGCAGCGCCCCGTAGACGACGCTGCACTTTAAGCCTTTTTTCTGCAGGTAAGAAGCCACGCCGTGCACGCTTTTTTTGGAAAAGACAATGAGGGCGTCCCCGTTTGTAACGCTGTCATCCAGGTTAAACGCTTCTTTTTCCACAGTGAGCGGCGTCATGCGATGGTGCTGCACGACGCTGTAGCTGTCCCCGCAGTCTTTGATCAGCCGGATCAGCAGGCCCTTCGCGATCGGTGCCGCACATACATGGATCTCCCTGGCGCACACGCCCAGGATCGCCGCCGTCCAGGCGCCGCCCCGGTCCGGATCGCCTATCATCTGCGCTTCATCGATCACGGCCACCTCATATTCCGCCCTGGGATCCAGCATTTCTATGGTGGACGCCTGGTGATGCGCCCAGGGATCCTCGATCCTCTCCTCGCCGGTCACCAGACTGCAGGGACAGCCGGCCGCATTTAAGGCTTCGTACTGTTCAAAGGCCAGAAGTCTGAGCGGCCCCAGATAAATGCCGCTTTCCGCCGCTTTAAGCGCCTCGATCGCATCATGCGTCTTTCCGGAATTGGTCGGCCCTATATGCAGCACAAAATGCCGCTCCATGGACCGCGCCAGGGGGAAAAGATCAATATAATTGTCCGGGATCGAGTTCACGATGGCGGACCGGATCGCCGCATTTCGTTTTTTCCGCTTGTTCCGCTCCTTGTTTTTAGCCTTGGTATCCTCCAGGGCTGCGTCGCGATCCGCCCGGATCTCCTGTTCATAGGCAGCCGCAAGCGTTCTGGCCTGCGCCTTGTCGATCCCGCAGCTGTATTCGGGAACAAAGTCCATCCGGTAGCGGCCCCGGTCCAGCTTCGGCTCCGTTGCCAGGAAATATTCTTTTTTTAAGGCAGAAGACAGGCGGATCTTCCCGGCCAGCTGCAAAAGCGCGATCTCCTCGGCGCTGTAGCGTGCCCGGAGGGCCTGGAGCGCGGCTGGCTCTTCCCGGGAAATGTACGCACCTATCTCGCCTTCATACGGAATTTCTTCCGCCTGCGCCTTTAAACGCGCCTCCCGATCCGCCTTTGCCTTTGCCCGGTCTTCTTCGTAACGGGCCCGCTCAGACAGGATATACGCCGCCGTATCCGCATAGCGCGCCTTCAGTCCCGCCAGATCCATCTGCCAGAACTGCGGCGGCAGGAACACTTCAAGCGGCGCGGCGACCTCCGACTTTAAATCCTTTCGCAGATGATCCGCCAGCTCACCGGGCCGTCCGAATCCGGCCCGCAGATTCAGGGAGAAGAGTTTTTTCGTGATCTCCCGCAGGAGAAAGCGAAATGCCTCCCGCATCACACCCTCGGCCGCGGTATGTGCCGCCTCCCGAAGGGCCGGATTCTCCGCCCCTTCCAGACCCACGTAAATATAGTCCGAGACGGAAAGACTCCAGTCGATTTCCGTTTCAGACAAAAGGGGCAGGGTCAGAAAGGCACCAACGCTCTCCCTCACCTGCTCCATCTGTTCTTTTATTTCCTCGTCCGCAATATCTGCCGCCGCGCAGTACTGCGCCAGCGGCCCCACAGGCGTTTTTTTCGGGTTTAACCCCTTCAGTTTCTTATAATCCCGCATAAATCTTCCTGTACTGTAGGCTTATGTCTCCGGCCAGGCTTCGCTGCGCGCGAGCAGTGTTGTCTTGTTTTGATTCTGTTTTTATTCCGGACTTCTGCCGTCACACAGATAGAAGACCGTTAACAGCCCCGGTCCGCAGTGCGCGCCTATCACCACCCCGAGCTGGGTAATGGTGATCTCTCCGACCTGCGGATACGCGCTTTTGATCTCGTCCCGGACCTTTACCGCATCCGCCAGGCAGTCCGCATGCAGGATATGGACCCGGGTCCCGGTCGGATCGATCTTTGAAAAATCGTGCAGCACCCCGCCAACGATCTCTTTTAAGGCAGCCTTGCGCCCTCTGGCCTTTTTGACCACATCCAGCGTTCCGGCATCCGGCACGTAAAGCACGGGCTTGATCTGCAGGAGCGAACCCACGAGAGCCGCCGAATTCGAAACACGGCCGCCGCGTTTTAAATATTTTAAATCATCTACGGTAAAGCGGTGGGCGATTTTTAATTTATTTGCCTCGCCCCACGCAATGACTTCCTCAAAAGAAGCTCCCGCCTCTTTTCTCTCCGTCATCTCCTGCACCAGAAGGCCTAAGCCGCCGGAAATGCAGCGAGTGTCCATCACATAAAGCTTCCGTTCGGGGAACTCAGCCCGGACCGTCTCGGCTGCTTCCGCACAGTTTCGGAAGGAAGCCGACATTTTTTCGGACATGTCCAGGAAAATCACATCCTGTCCGCTTTCCAGCAGCCCTTTAAAGAATTCATGATATACAAATGGATTGATCATGGATGTCGTCAGGATATCGCCTTTTCGCATGCCGGCATAGACGGCCGCCCGGCTCTCCTCCCGGCAGTCATCTTCAAACAGCTGATCCCCGACGGTGTAGCTGTACGGAATAAACGGGACACGGTGCGCATCCAGCCAGGTACGCGGCAGGTCCGAGGTCGATGAAGTGGCAATGATATAAGAAGACATGTCTTTTCCTCTCTTTATCAGACTATTTTGTATTTGTCCGAAAAAACAAGCTCAGCGGCCAGCGGCCAGATGTTTTTCCAGACGGCCGAAGATCATCTCCAGGGCGACCTGATTTTTTCCGCCCTCCGGAACGATCACGTCTGCTTTTTTCTTGGTCGGCTCCACGTACATTTCGTACATGGGTTTGACGGTCGCGCACCACTGCGTCAGCACGCTCTGCATGCTGCGGCCGCGCTTTTCCACGTCGCGCTTAATGCGGCGCGCCAGGCGGATATCCGCATCGGTATCCACAAAGATCTTGATATCCAGCTGGTTCAGGATCTCCGGTTCCGCAAAGATCAGGATCCCCTCCACCAGGATCACCGGCTTGGGTTCAATGGTGATGGTTTCGCTCTTGCGGTCATGAACGGTGAAATCGTAAATGGGGCATTCCACGCTGCGTCCTTCCTTTAAAAGATGCAGCTGCTCGATCATCAATTCATTTTCGAAGGCTTCCGGGCAGTCATAGTTCAGAAGCGTCCGTTCCTCATAGGTGAGATCGTGATGCGAACGGTAATAATTGTCATGATGGACCACGGTCACCTGATCCCCGAAGCGGGCAATCAGGTTGTTGGTAAGCGTCGTCTTTCCGCTGCCGGACCCACCGGCGATCCCAACCAGAAGAATATCTCCCATAAAGCAACTCCTTTACATGGCATCGTTTCCTTTTACGGAACTGTTGTATCACAAAAGGGACCCTTCTTTCAAGTCTCCTTCTTTTTTTCCTCGGCTCGGCGGCGCCTCAGCAGCCTTCTGGCCTCCTTGTATGTCAAGCCGGAAGAAAGCAGGATGATGATCTGCCCCGGGATCCCGAGCAGCAGGATCAGCCACATGTTGGTGCCGGCCAGAAGAAAATGGACAAAGACCGTGATCAGCAGCGTCCACATCAGCAATGAAACAATAAGGAAGGTGTTTCGCGGGTTAAACCATATGGAATTTAAGACCAGCCAGACCAGGATCGAGAGCGGCACCGCATAAATGAAGGGCAGAAAATGATACGCCCTGACCCCCGCCGTCGGCCGCATTCCCAGAAATACAACGTAAGCGATCAGCCAGACCAAAAGGATCGACATCCCAATAATAATGGCATGATTTCGTCTTGCCTCCCGTCTGACCGCCTTGTCAAGCGGCTCCTCTGCCAGATCCCTTTCCACTAACGCCTGCAGCGGCACGTCAAAAAAATCCGCGATCTGCATCAGCACCGTGACATCCGGCAGCGATTCGGCCCGCTCCCACTTGGAGATGGCCTTATCCGAATAATGCAGTCTTTCTGCCAGCTCCGCCTGCGTCAGTCCCTGTTCCCCTCGCAGTGCTGTGATATTCGCCGCGATCCGGTTTCGGATCTCGTCCCGTCTGTCCATTTTTGCTCCTTATCTGCCTCCTGCACCCCGGCTGCCAAGAGCGGCAGCCGGGCCTTCCTGCCCAATGGTTCTTTTTAACCGTATCATATTTCGGAAAGAAGGGCAATAGACAATTTCCCAGTCCTGTCAAGGGATTCTACCGTTGGTAGAGCGGGCTTTCCTACAGGTCGAGCGCCGCTTCCAGCCTTTTTTCTTGCCGAAACCATCCAAAATGCTTTACAATAGGACCCGTAAGAGACCCACTCCTACTCTATTTTTTATTGGAGGTTCTTTCTATGGCAAGCTATCAGATCTTCACCGACTCCGCCTGCGATATTGCCCCCGAGACCCTGAAGGCCTGGGACGTAAAATACTGCAGCTTAAGTTTTCTGTTCGACGATTCCGAAAAGAGTTATGACAATTACGAGATGCCGGCCAAGGCTTTTTATGAAAAGATCCGTCAGGGCCACAGCGCCGTGACCTCTTCCGTCAATACCGAAGCGTTTTTGGACGCCTTCCGCGAAACGCTGGAGGAAGGCAAGGACATTTTATATATCGGCTTTTCCTCCGGACTTTCCGCTACCTACAACTGCGCCTGCGCCGCTGCTTCCGAACTCAGAGACGCCTTCCCGTCCCGCCGGATCCTGACCGTGGATACCCTGGCGGCCTCCGCCGGCTTCGGTCTGATCCTGTATCTGACGGTACAAAAGCGCGATGCCGGTGCGACTCTGGAGGAGGCAGCCGCCTTTGCCGAAGCGGAAAAGCTGCATGTCTGCCACTGGTTTACGGTGGATGACTTAAAAGCCCTCTTAAAAGGCGGCCGCGTGAAGCGTGCCATCGGCGCTTTGGGCGGTGCTCTCAATTTAAAGCCGGTCCTGCACATGGACAACGAAGGCCATCTCATTCCCATGTCCATTGCGCGCGGACGAAAGGGCTCACTGAAGGCCATCGTAAAAAAATACGGAGAGCTGGCTCTCCATCCCGGGCGCGGGCCCATCTTCATCTCCCACGGAGACTGTCTTGACGATGTAAAGGCGATCGAAGCCATGCTAAAGTCCCAGTACGGCCCGGGCCTGGATCTGATTGCCGACGTAGGTCCGGTGATCGGTTCTCACACCGGCGCCGGCGTTCTGGCTCTGTTTTTTGAAGGGAAGGAGCGTTAAAAGAATTTGATATCCCTGTTTATTTCATTTGCCGTTCTGATCGTCGGCTTTCTGGTTTACGGAAGAGTTACGGAAAAGATTTTTTCGCCGGATGATCGCACCACACCGGCTGTTGCCATCAACGACGGTGTTGACTGCGTCCCCATGAAACCCTGGAAGGCCTTCCTGGTACAGCTTTTAAATATTGCCGGCACGGGACCCATTTTCGGCGCCCTCATGGGGGCTGTTTTCGGACCGGTGGTCTTTTTATGGATCGTCTTCGGCTCTATTTTAGGGGGCGCTGTCCACGATTACATGTGCGGCATGATCAGCTCGCGCCATAAAGGAGCCTCGATCGCGGAGCTTTCGGGCACCTATCTGGGGAAGGCAGCCAAATGGATCATGCGGATCTTCTCCGTGATCCTGCTGGTGCTCTGCGGAACCGTCTTTGTCACGAGTCCCGCCGGTCTTTTAGACCGTCTCACACCCGAATGGATGAACGGAACCTTCTGGGCCATCGTTATTTTGATCTACTATCTGTTAGCGACCCTCCTGCCTATCGATAAGCTGATCGGCAAGCTCTATCCCGTTTTCGGCATCCTGCTGATCGTTATGGCCGCCTCAGTCATCGGAGGGATTCTCCTCTCCGGCGGAACCTACAGCATTCCCGAGCTGTCGCTTAAAAATCTGCATCCCGAAGGGACGCCCGTCTGGCCGTATATGTTTATAACCGTTGCCTGCGGCGCCATTTCCGGCTTCCATGCAACACAGTCCCCGATGATCGCCAAATGCATCACCTCTGAAAAACAAGGCAGAAGCATCTTTTACGGCGCCATGATCAGCGAATCCGTGATTGCCCTGGTCTGGGCCGCCGCCGGGGTTTCCTTCTACGGCACCACCCAGCTGTTAAATGAGGCTTTAAAGGGCGGCGCTTCCAACGTGGTATATGAGATTTCGACCGGTGTGCTGGGCGTTTTTGGCGGTGTCCTGGCTGTGGCCGGTGTCATCATCTGCCCCATTACCTCCGGCGATACCGCTTTCCGCAGCGCGCGGCTGATCCTCGCCGAAACCTTCCGTCTGGATCAGCAAAAAATACGGAATCGTCTCCTGATCACCGTGCCGCTCCTGGCGCTCGGCGGCTTTCTGACCTGGTTCGCCATTGTAAATGATAACGGCTTCCAGATCATCTGGCGCTATTTTTCCTGGAGCAACCAGACGCTTGCCATGATCGCCCTGTGGGTTTCAACCGCCTACCTGCTGAAGGAAAGCAAATACCGCTTCGGCTCGCTGTTAACGGCGGCTCCCGCGACGTTCATGACGGCTGTCAGCTTTACTTATATTTTGATCGCCAAAGAAGGTTTTAAACTTTCTCAAACGGTGGGATATGTCTTAGGCGTCCTCGCCGCCGCTGTTTTATGCATCGTTTATCTGACGGCCCTGCGGCGAAAGCTGCACCCGTCGCAGGCTTTGGGCAGATGATCCCTCCTGCGAACTGTCTACAAGGCCTGCCTGCGGTGGCGGGCCTTTTTTTAATACCCGACGGCCAGGCCAAGCAGCAGCAAGCCGGCCGTTAAAAGCAGATTCAGCACCTGGAAGCGCCAGGAGAACTTTGCCCACTTTGTATAACTGACATCTGCCAGGCCGAGCGCGATGAGAAGCGCTGCATTGGTAGGATAAAAGACATTGCTGAACCCGTCACCAAAGGCAAAGGCTACGATGCACAGCTGCGTGCTTAATCCGAAGATCTGTGCCAAAGGGGCAATGAGGGGGATCAGCAAAAACGCCTTTGCCGAACCCGAAGAGATAAAAAAATTCATAACAAGACAGATCAGATAGATAAAAAGGATCAGTAACGGTTTTGACAGGGAGCCCGCCGTCTGAACCGCCGCGTGCAGCAGCGTATCCAGGATCTTTCCCTCTACCATGATGTATTTGATGGAGGAGGCCATGAGGATCATCAGAATGGACGGTGCAATGGTCACGATCCCCTTCCCGAAGGCCGCCGCAAGATTCCTGATACCCATGCCGGAGGCCAGCGTCGCCGTGATCCCTGCCGCCAGGAACATGATGGCCACAATGATCATGGTATAGTCCCGAAGGAAAGTCAAAAAGCCGGAACTTAAGACCAGCACGATCCCGATCCCGATGATGATTCCAAATAAACGAAGACCCCTGTCCATCTTCGGATCCGTCAGAATTTCTTCCCGCTTCGGCGTTTGTTCGCTGCCGGGAAGCTTTTTGACGTACCAGCGCAAAAAGCCCAAAAGCAAAAGATAGATCAGGACAAAAGAAACCAGCCGCAGCCAGATCCCGCTGAACATGGGCAGGCCTGCCAGGGTCTGCGCAACACCGATGGTAAAGGGATTTGCCACCCCCGCCGCAAAGCCGCAGCCGGCTGCGAGCAGGCTCATGGCCACCCCGGTCACGGCGTCCCAGCCAAGACCGACGGAAAGCGAAACGACGATCGGCACCAGCGGCACCACCTCTTCAAAAGAGCCGACCAGGGACCCCATGGCCATAAAGAAGAAGGTCAGCACCGCCATTAACTGGTACCGCACCGCTCCGAAGCGGTTCACCAACTTTTCCAGCATATAGTTCATGAGGCCGCGGACTGTCAGTGCATTGAAAACGCCGCCGATCACCAAGAGAAAAAGGATGACCGCGATCAGCGTTCCCGCGCCTTCCGCACCCAGAACCAGAAAGGGAGAAAGCAGCCATTTCCAGAGCGGCAGTCCTCCCGGTACCTCACGGTAGCCTGCTGCGGTATCGATCACCGTATGGCCCGCCTCGTCCACGGTTCGGGCATATTCCCCGCCCGGAATCAGAAACGTGAGGGCATAGGTCACGGCCATCAGAGCAAATATGACAACAAGGGCGGTAATAAAGCTTCTGGCGCTGATATCCAGGCCTTTATTTTTCTGTTCCATAGGGGCCTCCTGTGTTTTTTTTCATCTTAACACAAAGAAAAGACCCTCTCAAGAGAATTTCTTCTTTTGGGAAGGCCTTCTTTTTCTCTTTCTGACCGTCCGGCTCCGCGTCCGGCCAAGCCCGAAAGCGCTCAGTATTCGATCTCTCCCTGCGGTGTGACCGTAAATTCAGCTGCCATATAGTAACTGATCGGCGCTTTCTCCCCCTCCTGTACGTGACAGGTCTTGATGACACGGTATCGTCCCGCCGGAAGCGGGAAGAAGGGCTGCAGTGAAGCATGAATGGATGCGCTCTGGCCGGGGTTCAGAAGATACCCTATCGCAAAAAAACCCAGTCCGTTCGGAAGCATGGCCGGGACTCCGTACCAATTTCCTTTAAGGAATACTTCGATCTGATAGCTTTCTCCATACGTCCACTGTCCCTTCCCGGTATTTTCCATCTGCAGCTCCAGGACATTTCCCTCCTTAAGACCCGCGATGCGCATCACAAGATCTTCTGCCGGCGGGACCTGTACCGCCTCCAAAAGCCTGTCAGCGAACCATTCTCCCGAGGAATCCTTTACCAGGAGGAAGCCGCAGGGCATCTCCGCCACACTGCCCGGTTTGACCCCGTATTCCTCCCATGCGTCCCCTTTCAGCATGGAAAAATCAAAATTGCAGCGGTAGGCCTTTCCGTCCTGGGTGATCATATAGCCGTTCGTCCATAGATAATGAGCGCCCATGTGATCTTTTGAGCCCATCCAAAGGCCATACAGCGGATAGGTCATCTTTTCCGGGGTAAAATCATCTGCCGGATACGCCTTTGCTTCTTTTATCTGCTCCAGAATCCGGTAGCGTTCCTGATGCACATACATGGTCCGGCCTTCCTTCCCATCCAGGACCTTCATCATCAGCAACGAATCCCTAAGATCGGCATTTTCCCAGATATCCACAGGCTCCCGGTACTGCGCCGGGTCCTCCGTCAGAAATGTATATTCCGCATTACCGGAGGCTTCCGCTTCTGAACCTTTCCCGGCTTCGTTCCATACCGCCTTTACGGAAAATACGCAGGCGCCGCTCCAAGGGATCATAAACGTTCCGTCCGGAGACAGCGGGATCGTCTGGGCCTGAGCCTCAAAAGCGTCGGCATTGGCCTGGCCCGCATATTCCGCCCGCCAACAGCGAACAGATATCTCATCCGGTTGATCATCTCCTTCAAAACCTATCTTCAGTACCGCGTTGTTTGCCACCGGGATCCGGCTGTTCCAGGCATAGTCTTCCGGCTTTTGCTGCAGTGGATGCGGTCCGCAGGCAATGGCCGTGCCTGTGTTTCCGTCCGCTTCCGGCCAATTCCAGTTGTAATTCGCGCCGGAGATACGGTAGGGCTCTCCCTCGGAGGCGACCGTCAGCCTCGGCGGCGACTGCCGGACTTCCTGCACCGGCAGCGCTGTCATAAAGAAATAAAAAGCATTTCCGTAACTGCTTCTGTTTGGCGCTTTCCCCTTCACATCCCAGAAGGCCTTGACCATATACAGCGTACCGGCCTTCGCAGGGAGCTCCCGCATATCCCTTTGGTAGAGGTTTCTTTGCCAGAAAGGTCCGGCAATCTTTCCTTTGGTCTTTATCTCCTCCAGTCTCCAGCAGGATACCTCCAGCCGGTCCGGCTCCTGGTCAAAAGAAAGCAGAAGCCTTCCACCCTCTTGATACGGGATCGCCTCCAGATGCTCTTCCCAGTCATAATCAAAGGGCCCGGGGCCATCGGCCTCCGCATGGGGGGCTGCCCCATCCTTTTCTTCCCCTGTCCAGGAATACGTTGTTCGCTGCGCACGATATGCTGCGCCTTCACAAAGTACCGTCAGATCCGGCGGCACAGGTATGGTAACGCCCGAATCCATCGAAACTGCCTCATGGATCTCGGATGACTGTTCCTCCGCAGGTGCCTCTTTTGTCGTATCACCCATTGGATTTTGATCATCCCGGCCGCTTTCCCCTCCCTGCCGGTCACCTCCGCAGGCAGCAAGTGACAGCAGCAGTCCAAGCAAAAGTATGTATGAAATCATCCTGTTCATGATATCCTCCTCTTAACATAAAAGCACTCAGTATTCGATCTCTCCCTGTGGTGTGACCGTAAATTCAGCTGCCATATAGTGTTCCTCGGGCGCCTCCTGCTGCTCTTTCTGCAGGAAGCAGGTCTTGACAATACGGTACTTTCCTGCCGGCAGCGGCTTATACAGAAGAAGGGAAGCTTCCGTTTCCTTTGTTTCACCGGGCTCTAATCCAAAGCCGACCAGGTTAAAGAACTGCCCTGACGGTGTCATGACAGGGATCCGGTACCAGCCACCGTCCAGGAATGTTTCCACTGTATAAGGGTATCCCCAGATCCAGCTCTCTTTTCCGCTGTTTTTAAGGTAAAGCGTCAGCAGATCCTCCTCGTACTTGCTTATCCGAAGGGTAACACCTTCCGCTGCCGGCAGCGGCGTCCCCACCGGCAGTCTTTCCCGGATCCAGGCGCCGGATGAATCCTTTGCAAGCAGGAAACCGCAGGGTAAATCGGCAACATTTCCCCTTTCCGCCAGCGGATTCCGCTCACCGACTCTATCGAACAAGGTCGTAAAATCATACGAAAAGCGATACGCTTTTCCGTCCTGCGTGAGCATATAGCCGTTCGTGTAGAGATACCGGCTCCCGGTATTGTCCAGCGATCCCATCGACAGCCCAACCAGTGGATAGGTCATTTTTTCGGGTGTAAAATCATCGGCCGGATACGCCTTCACCTGCTTTAATTCCTTGAGAATATCATAGCGTTCCTGTACGACCATCCCACGCCAGCTTTCGTTTTCATCCAGATAGAAGACGCCGAGAACCGTGCTGTTGAGCGTCGCATTGGCCCAGATATCAACCGGATCGCCATACTCTTTCGTCATTGTACCCCTTTCCTGTCCTTCCCCGGAGCGTCCGGTCTCCGCGTCCGAAGAGGCAGATTCACTTGTCTTTACAGGAGCCTGCGCCGTTGTTTCAGGGCGGTTTTCCACCGGCATTGTTTTCCCGGTGTCCGTCTGTTCCGGCTCTGCCTGCTGCCTTCCGCAGGCGGCAAGCAGAAGCACTGTCACCGTCACGAATAATATTCCTTTAAAGATTTTCATATTCTGTCCTTCCTTGCCTTTTGCATCCCGGCCGGCTCCGGCCTGCCACGGATCTCCCTGTTGTGATTCCTTGCTGTGATTCTCTGCTGTTACCTATAATACTATCTTTCCGGAAAAAATGTTGCAGGCTTTCCGTGCATATGCTACAATATGATTTACCTGAAACCCGTTTGTTTTGTTTTACGCGCCCGGAACCTCCGGAAATGGATCGATCTCTGTCAGCCGCAGAATTCTTTTCTGCTATTTATTCTATCAAAGGAGGCTGCTATGGACAAGCTCAAATTGTACGATGACACACCCGTCCGCATTTTTACCGCTTCAGGCGACGTCTACGAAGGGGATGTGCTTTATCATTCGCCCGAATACAGCCTGCAGGAATACGGCCGCCCCGAAGCCGCCCTGCAGCTGGATGAGCGCCTCTTTTTTACGGCTGATATCGCGTCCGTAGAAGCGCTGGAAGAAGGGCGGGACGCAGTCAGTTTTCATTTTGTTCCGGAGCGGGATTTCCGCACAACGGCCTGGTCAGGCGGTGTCACCACACAGTTTCTGATCTGCCCCCGGGAGGCGGAGTATGATGACCGGGATTTCTTATGGCGTGTCTCCTCGGCGACCGTAGAGGCCGGCGAGTCGGATTTCACCGCTCTGCCGGATTATTACCGCTTCATCACAACGCTCTCCGGCGAGATGGTCTTAAGCCACAACGCGGGGCCTGAGATCCATCTGCCGCCCTTTAAAATCCACTGTTTTGACGGAATCGATACCACCCGGTCCCGCGGCCGCTGCACGGATTTCAACCTGATGCTGCGCAAAGGAAAGGCGCAGGGCCGCCTCGAGCTGCTGGAGCTCGGGGAGACGCCGCGCCTGATGCTGCCGGAAACGGCGGCAGAAGATACGCTGTTTTACTGTGCAAAGGGAGAGGCTGTCCTGACAGCATCCATAGGCCCGCATACCGTCCGCTTTACGATCCGGGAGGGCGATGTTTTCCTGATCGAAGGGGTCAATCCCCAACCCTTTACCCTGGAAGCCGTTACGCCGGCCCGCCTGATTATGGCGCGCGTGGGCAGAATATAGAAAGCGCGGCGCCTGCTACAGGACGATCCGGATCCTGGTCCCCAGATCCTCCCGGGACGTGATCTCAAAATACCCCCCGTGCTTGTCCACGATCCATTTGGCTATGGCAAGGCCCAGCCCGGTTCCTTCAAAGCTCCGCGCCTCATCCGCGCGGTAAAAACGTTCAAACATATGCGGAATATTGGCTTCCGCCATTCCAATGCCGGCATCCTGCACCTGCAGGTAGGGCCGGCCTTCTTTTTCTCCGGTCGAAAGAAGGATCTCGTCCCCCTCTTTCGTATATTTGGCCGCATTGTCCAGAAGGATGCGGACAGCCTGCTTTAACAGACCGGGATCGGCCTGGATCTCCTTGTCCGGCAGGCCCGGCGCGAAGCGGTAAATATGCTTTTCATCGATCATGACCGATTCTTCATAAGCCTCCCGCATCAAATCGTCCGGGCGGACAGGCTCTTTCTGCAGCTGCGTGCGGCCGGCATCCCCTCTTGCCAGGAATAAAAGCTGCTCCACCAGATGCTGCATGCGGGCCGATTCCGTGCGGATGGCCGCGATCGACTCCTCCAGGACCTTTTCGTCATTCTTGCCCCAGCGCGAAAGCATGTCCGCGTAGCCGCTGATGACCGCAATAGGCGTTCTGAGCTCATGCGAGGCATCGTTTACGAAGCGGGCCTGCTGACGGTTGCTTTCACGGATCCGCACCAGCAGGTTGTTGATGGCCGCCTCGATCCCCAGAAGATCCCTGTCTCCCAGAGAAATACGGGCTTCCTCGTCCGTCTCCAGCTGCGAGATCGCATCCTCGATCCGCTGATATTTATTTTCCCCGAATTCCATGCGGGATAAGGCATCCGCCTTCCGGGCCAGCTCATCCAGCGGACTTAGGATCTCCTCCAGCTTCCGGTTGTGCGCCGGCAGGCTGATGCCGAAAAAGACGACGATCCGCAGCAAAAAGAGGCCGCCGCAAAGAATTCCGAAGATCTGCACCTGCGGCAGGATCTGTTCCCGGAGGCTTTGCTCGGTATCCGGCAGCTTGGCCGAATAAAAAAGACCGTTAATTTTGCCGTCCGCATCCCGCTCCGTCTCAATGCGGCGCTCCGTTTTTAAGGAAAGACTGCCTAACTCCCTCAGTTCCAGGCTCGCCAGAAACAAAAGCGGCACGAGCAGCAGGAAAAGAAGGGTGGAGGAAACGATCCCGCCGAGTTTCCTTCCGCTCCACTCTCCGGCCAGGCGGCGTCTGATGGATGTTGTTTTATTCTGATCGGATGACATAGCCGGCTCCCCGTACGGTCTGGATCATTCTGACCCCGAATACTTCGTCTATCTTGGCCCGCAGATGTCTGACATACACGTCCACGATATTCGTCTCCCCGTAATACTCATAGCCGCAGACCTTTTCCAGGAGCGTCTCCCGGGACAGCACAAGATCTTTGTTGCGAAGCAGGATCCCCAGCATCAGGAATTCCCGGTTGGACAGGACGATCTCCTGCCCTCCGTACGTGACCTGATGCCGTTTTTCATCGTAGCGCAAGGCGCCCCAGGTCAGGACGTCTTCCTGCGGAGCCGCTGCCGGCGCCAGGGCGGCCGCCTGACGGAAATGCTGCTTCATCACGACCCGGATGCGCGCTAAAAGCTCCTCGATCGCGAAGGGCTTCGTAATATAATCCACCGCACCCGCGTCCAGGCCCGCCACTTTATCCATCACCGCGTCCCGCGCCGTTAACAGGATCACCGGAACGCTCTTTTCGTGCTGCAGGCGGCGCAGCACCTCCATGCCGCTTAGCTGCGGCAGCATCACGTCCAGAAGGATCAGGTCAAAATCCTCCGCCAGCGCCTTGTCCAGGGCGCTCCGCCCGTCAAAGGCCTTTTCCACCTCATATCCCTCATGGATCAGCTCCAGCTCCAGAAACCGAGCCAGTTTCTCTTCATCTTCCACAACCAGGATCCGTGCCGCCATGGAATCTCTCCTTTCACTATGTCAAAGACAGGGGACGGTTCTCTGTCTTTTGAAGACTGAGGACGGTTCCGAAGACAGGGGACGGTTCTGTGTCTTTCTGAAGACACAGAACCGTCCCCTGTCTTGCGCTGTCTTACTACATCTTATTGACTTCTTCCTTGACTTTTTCGGCAACGTCGGACGCTTTTTCCATGACGTCATTCACCGCCTTTAAGTCGGCCTCCCCTTTAAAGGAGTAGGTAAAGCCAAAGAAGAGCGAGATCACGATCAGGATCAGACTCACGTGCCAGGCTGCGAGCAGGATCACAAGCATCAGCCACAGCGGCATCTTTATGATCATCTCCTCATGCCGTTTGATCACCAGGAAATTGACCGACAGGGCATGCCAGATCTTCTTCAATACGGTCTTGACCTTGCCGGGCTCCTTGCTGCCGGCGCCGATCCGGGTCGCCCCGCTTGTCCCGTAGCCTTCATAATTGTTCCCGACGGGCGTATAGTTCGTCTGATCTTCATACTGCGTGGAGTAGCTGCTCTTTTTGGGAGCCTGCGTTTTTCCCTCCTTCTCCAGATAGATCATCGCGTCCAGAAGATCCCCGTTCGTCATCTCCAGGGCCTGCTTGGCCTCCTCATACGAAACGCCTGCTTTATTGACCAGTTTTTCAACCTTATCGAAGTTATCCATGCTGACTATCCTTTCCCGCGGCCCGGCCGCTGTTTTCTTTTGATGTCTGTATGATACCTCACTATTCTTAACGGGTCTTTGAGGAAAGATTAACATCAGATGAATCCTTCCCGGTTTTTTCTTTAAAAAGCCGCGCTTCTTCGGCTGCTGCCTTTACAGGGAAAGCAGGTTCTGCTTCTCCTTTTCATGGGTCGCAATATACTTCCGCCACTTGATATACCCGTAGGTCGAGTTGGTCAGATATCCGGCCTTCAGGACCAGCAGCACGTACTGTCCGGAGAGGATATTGATAGCGCCCTCGATGAGCGCGTCCACGATCCAGGCGATCCACTGCTCCTGATAGCGCAGGAAGATCAGCACCCCGTTCACGATCCCGACT